>JAZOQP010000032.1:0-39948 GCA_045656145.1 Acutalibacteraceae bacterium | reverse complement strand
AAAAATCCGAACATCCACTTTTTTAGTTGCTCGAACTATGTAAATGATTATAGGGGTACTTGCCAAACAAGGCATTACGTCAGAGCCGATGCAATTGAGGAAGTGGTAACCTATGAACTGCAACGACTTGCCGACTATCTGAAATACGACCAAGAAGGATTTGCAGAGCTGCTTGCCGAAAAAACAAACAAGGATATGCTCGACGAACAGAAAAACGCCAAAACGCAAATTGACCAAAGCCTTGCTCGAATCAATAAAATTGACGTGCTTTATGAACGGCATTATGAGGATAATGTGTCGGGGAAGGTCACAGATTCATTCTATATGCAACTCTCCCATAAATACGAAAATGAGAAGGAAGAACTGAAAAAGAAAATCTTTAATCTTAAAATTCAACTCGACGAACTTAACAAGAAAGTTTTTCACAAAGAGATGTTTTTATCGGCAATCGAGAAATTTATGGAGATGAAAACTATAACGGCACCGCTGATCCGCGAACTTATCGACCACATCGAAGTACACGAAACCGAAGGTGAAGGAAAATACAAAACCCAACGAATTGTGATATTCTACCGATTCGTAGGGTATATAGAAATTCCGGAAATGGCTTTAAATCAAGGAATCACAAAGGATACAAGGCAAGGAGTCTCGGTTTCGTATATACCAAAGGCGATAACAGCATAACAAAAAAAGGAGCAGGTAACCCTGCTCCGATACATAGAAAATACTGATGTGCATAAAAAAGAATGTTCATAACGGCCAAGTCCGTTATGAACATTCAACATGGTGTGGGTGACAGGACGCGCCTTTGCAGAGCAAATTCGCCTTGCTTGTCGACCCAACGCCAAGCGTTCGGTACCCGACTTCACACCACACTCCTAAAAAACAATTCCCCGAATTGTTTTTTTAAACGGAGTGTCACTTCTTAAGGTTCAAGCCCTGTCTTATAAAAAACAAAAAAATCCAAACTCGACCTAATGGTCAAATTTGGATTTTTGGTGCGGGTGACAGGACTTGAACCTGCACGCGTGAGCGCTAGCTCCTAAGGCTAGTGCGTCTGCCAATTCCGCCACACCCGCATATTAAATTGTTACAACAAAAGCAGCCGCACTACGTGCAACACCTACGGTACCCAAAATTTTTTAAGCCTTGGAGCAGCTTAAAAATTTTTACCGTAACGGTCTTTTTAACCTTCACTGCATCTCGCACTGCGAGCGTTCGGTTAAAAACTGCCAATTCCGCCACACCCGCATATTAACTTTTGCTGCGAATTATATTCTACTAAATTTATCTTCATTTGTCAATATAAAAAGGTTACAATTATTTAACATATACATATTTTTATTGAAATATAGGCTTTTTTATTGTATAATGACTACATAAGGTGGTGTAAAGTATGAATAATCATATGGTAATTACAATTGGCCGTCAATACGGCAGCGGTGGGCACCAGGTCGCTCGCGAATTAGCAAAGCTATTAGGCTTTAAAATGTATGATAAAGAAATTATCAATCTTGCTGCTAAAGAAAGCGGAATTAGCGAAGAAATTTTAAAGGTTTATGATGAAAAACCAACAAATAGTTTCTTATATTCCTTATCTCTTGGCGCATATTCTTTTGAGAACTCTTTAATCGGTACTCCTTCAATTCCTATTGTTGACCGCGTTTTTGCGGCACAGGCGCAAATTATTAAGGATTTAGCCGAAGAAGGTCCTTGTATCTTTGTTGGCCGTTGCGCTAATAGCATTTTAAAGGATCGCGAAAATGTTTTATCGGTTTTCATTCATACTGATTTAGAGCGCAGAATTGATAGAATTTGCGAATATGAAAATATTTCTCGCAATGAAGCCTCATCAATTATCAGAAGCGCCGATAAAAAGAGAGCAGGCTATTATAATTATTTCTCAGATTTAAAATGGGGAGATGCAAGGTCTTATGACCTTTGTATTGATAGCCGAATCGGCATTGAAAATGTAGCCGAGGTAATCAAGCTCTTTATTGAGCATCATAACGCACTTTAACGAAATCACCCTTTTTCCATACAATAGAGTAGGAAAGAGGGTGTTTTTTTGTTTAAAAGAAGATTTAAAGCAAAAATTATATTAATCTTCATAGTTTTAGTTTTATTGATTTTTGGCACAGTGGTCTTCTCACTTTATATTAGAAAGACAATTTTAAATTATGGTAACGAACAAGCAACCACCATTATTTTTAATAGTGCTAATAAAGCGCTTACAAATTATTTAGCTGAAAGCGAAATTACATATGATGATATTGTTAAATTATCAAGAAACGCCAATAACGATATTTCTTCCTTAGAAATTGATATAGTGAAAATTAATAGCCTTAAAAGTAATGTTACAACCATTATAGCAGATAGTTTAGCCGATAAAGAAAGATATGAATTAAGTATACCAATCGGAACGCTCTTTGGAAATGAATTTTCTATGGGAATGGGACCTGAAATAAAATTTAAAATGCAGATGGTTTCAACCGTAATTACCGATTTTGAAAGCAATTTTTATGCGGCGGGTATTAATCAAGTGCTTCATCAAATATTAATTAAGGTAAAGATAAACGGAAGCCTCATTATGCCTTGGTGTAAAACACCGTTTTTAGTTGAGACATCTGTTATTGCGGCTCAAACGGTGCTTGTTGGCGTTACTCCCGATGCCTATACAAATGTTATAGAAAATTATAATCGAGGCGAGGATGGCCTTGTAGGCGATATTTTTGATTATGGGGCAACAAATAATTAAACTAAAAGCAAAAGAACAGTAGAATTTCTACTGTTCTTTTTTGTTTAAATAACATTTATAATTGAGTCTGTAACGGCTCCTTTAATGAGGGAAAGTTTGTTTAATAAATCTTTTTCTATTTCGGAACCGGTTATGAAAACAACTTCATTTGCAACCTTGTTGAAAAGTAGTTGAACATCTCCGAAAATTTTATTAATTTGTGAAACTGTATCTTCGGTAGCGCCGCTTAATTTTATGTAAAGTCTTGTAACAAGGTTTTCCTTAGGCTCAACAAAGTTTTCGCTTGAATCTTCCCAGAAAAGATATTTTCTTGCATTTAAATGCTTAGCACAGTCAATAATATCAGCAACAACTGCGCTGGCAGTAGGAAGTTTACCCGCACCTTTTCCATAGAAAAGAGTATCATCAACGGCATTTCCGCAAACCATAACGGCATTATAAACATCGCGAACACCTGATAGCATATTATCTTTGCAAACTAAGGCAGGGTATACAGTTGCTGCAATTTTGCCATTATCCAATTTTGCGGTGTGTCCTATAAGCTTAATAACATAACCTAACTTATCGGCGTAATCAACATCGCTTAAAGTGATTTCAGTTATACCTTTTGTTGAAACATTTTCTGGGTATACGTGTCTACCAAATGCAAGGGAAGCTAATATGCAAATTTTTCTGCAAGCGTCATATCCTAAAACATCGGCATCGGGATTCTTTTCGGCATAACCTAAATCCTGAGCTAATTTTAAAGCATCATTGAAGGTAAGATTATCGCAAATCATTTTGGTTAAAATAAAGTTGGTGGTACCATTTAAAATACCAAAAATTTCGGTAATTTCATTACCTGCAAGGCATTGATCAAGAGGTCTTAAAATCGGAATACCACCGCCAACACTAGCTTCAAAGAGGAAATTAACATTGTTTTCTTTGGCTATTTTCAAAAGTTCTGCGCCCTTTGCAGCAACAAGCTCTTTGTTGGAAGTAACAACACTTTTTTTAGCCTCTAAACAACGCTTTACAAAATCATAAGCAGGGTTTAAGCCTCCCATTACTTCAGCAACAATCGAAACCTCATCATCGGAGATAATGTCTTCAAAATTTTTAGTAAACTTATCGCTATAAGAAAGGCCATCAAACTCTCTTAAATCTAAAATGTGTTTAATATTAATTTCATCAGCCGCTTTTTTAGCAATCTTCTCGCGGTTGTTGATAAGCACCTCAGCAGTACCTGAGCCAACAACACCATGACCCATAATTGCAATATTTATCATAAATGCATCATCCTTTAAGGGAAATTATATTTTAATTAGTTTAACATAAAAAAATTAATAATTCAATAGATTTTAATATAATTAGGCTATAATTGGCAAAAAAATGGAGGAATTGAGATATGGAAACTGATAGAAAGAAGAGTTTTTTAATAAATTCTATCTATATAATTTTCATAGTTGCTTCAATCTTTATAGTTTTCAAATACCTTTTATGGTTTTTGTTTCCGTTTTTAATAGCTGTTATTGTTGGCTTTGCGGTTCAGAAACCGGCTATGAAGATTTCAAAAAAATTCAATGTAAAAACCGAGAGTATTGCAGCGGTTTTGGCGGTGCTTGTTTATGTTGTTTTAGGAGCTTTAATTTCAGTTTTGTTTTTTTATATTTTTAAAAATCTTCCGCCTTTAGTTAGAACCTTTTCTGAGTGGCTTACTATTGCGGCTGAAAGACTAACTCTATTTTTTAATAAATATATTGATTACACAAAAAATTTACCGGAAGAAATAGGTTTAATGCTCAAAAATTTGCCCAATGCTTTAGCAAACAGTATGGTTTCGTTTTTGAGTGGTTTTGTATCAAACACGGTTTCTATTTTTGCTAAAAACATACCATCTGTTTTCTTTACGTTTATAATAACAATTTTAGCAAGTGCTTATTTCTCTCACGATTTTAAAATAGTTAAAAAATTTATTTTTTCAATAATAGGGGAAGAACAACATAAAAATCTTAAAAAAATTAAAAATATTATGTTTACAAATGTTTTAAAAATGCTTAAAGGATATGCAGTTTTATGCTTTATAACATTTATTGAGTTAAGTGTTGGTTTCCTTATTTTAGGGGTTAAAAATCCATTTTTACTTGCCGGAATTATAGCGCTTATTGATGCTTTGCCGGTTTTTGGAGTAGGGATAGTGTTGCTGCCTTGGGCGATAATTTCCTTTTTATCGGGCGCTATAGGATTTGGCATTTTTCTTACTGTATTATACCTTATTACAACAATTATAAGAAATATTTTAGAGCCTAAAATACTAAGCGGAAATCTTGGAATACCGCCGCTTTTATCATTAATTATTATCTTTTGCGGTTTAAAATTGTTTGGCTTTTTAGGTATGTTAGGATTGTTCGTAACGCTTGTTATTATAATAGATTTTTATAGGGAAGAATCTCGTTAAACACCAATTGAAGCAGCAGGCATATTATGTATAAGGCGGATTAAATTATTTTCGTCTGAAGGGGAACACAAATGAATAGATACAGAGTTTCTACCGGCACTGTAACCTATGCAATTAAGGGAAGAGATATTTTAAGGCATAACGGATACAGTGCGGCTATTGAACGTTTGTCGGGAGCCGGCAGAATCGGATGTGGATACAGTATCGTTTTTAGCGGTGAACCCGAATATGCCGAAAAACTTTTGAGGGAATCGGCAGTGAAAATATTTGAAATTAAGAAAATAAATTAAAACCTCCGATTTTTTCGGAGGTTTTAGTTATGAAGGAGAAAATTATGTGATTTATTTTGATAATGCTGCAACAAGCGGAGTAAAACCTCAAAGCGTTATAAATTCTGTGAATTTGGCATTGAAGGTATATAATGCGAATCCCGGTAGAAGTGGCTATGCACGCTCGGTGAATGCGGCAGAGAAAGTATATGAAACGCGGCACAAGGTTGCAGAATTTTTTGGAGCTGAAAGTGAAAATGTTGCTTTTACTCTTAATTGCACAGCGGCAATTAATTTTATATTAAAAGGCAAACTTTCTTCCAATGACCATATTGTTATTTCGGATTTAGAGCACAACGCGGTAATGCGTCCATTATATTCTTTAATTTGCGAAAAGGGAATTGAATTTAGTGTTGCATCTGTAGAGAAAGAAGAGGAAGAAACATTAAATAATTTTAAAAATTTAATAAAAACGAATACAAAATTAATTTTTTGCACCCATGCTTCAAATGTAACAGGACAAATTTTGCCAATTAAAAAAATAGGAGAGCTGTGCAAAAACAGAGGAATTGATTTTGCTGTTGATGCCGCCCAAAGCGGCGGAGTACTGCCAATAAATATGAAAAAAATGAATATTGATTATTTAGCAGTTGCCTCTCATAAGGGGCTGTATGCGCCTATGGGAACAGGTATATTAATCGCAAGAAAACCTCTCCCATTTACCGTTATTGAGGGCGGAACGGGGAGCAATTCAATTGACCCTCTGCAACCTGCCGATATGCCCGAAAGAATGGAAAGCGGAACTGTAAATTTACCCGGAATTCTTGGCATAAATGCAGGGATTGATTTTATAAAGAATAAGAATATTTTTGAAATTTATTCAAAAGAAATGAATTTAATTCAGTATATTTATTCTCATCTTAAAAAAATTGATGGCATTCGCCTTTATAACGAAAATTATGACCTTTTTAAAAATGTTCCGGTATTAATTTTTAATTATAAAGATTATAAAAGTGAAGAGGTAAGTAATTATTTGGGCAAAATAGGAATCGCCACAAGAGGTGGGCTTCATTGTGCGCCAAGTGCTCATAAAAAAATTGGAACATTACCTTTTGGATGCGTAAGAATCAGCACAGGTTACTTTAATTCTAAAAATGAGGCAGATTTTTTAATAAAAAGCATAAAAAATATTAAAAAAATTTAAATTATCGGTTGTTAATTCTCAATAATTATGTTATTATTAATATATATAACTAATAGGAGAGAAAAACTATGGGAGCTATATCTGCATTCTTTAGCCAATTACTATATGTTCTTTCATCTTTTCGTATATTTGATTTACTCGATATTGTAATTATTGCTTTTATTATTTACAAGGTTATCGAATTTTTCAAGGAGACGAGAGCCGGTCAGTTAGTGAAAGGTATTGCGGTTGTTTTTATTGCATATCTTTTTGCAAACTTTTTTGAACTTTTAACTGTTAAGTGGTTAATTCTCAAATTAACAGATTCTTTATTAGTTTTGGCAGTAATTATTTTTCATCCCGAAATTCGAAGAATGCTCGAAAAGATGGGACACACTAATATAACAAAATTCGGCGCAGGAGCCATGTCCGATATTGAATATAGTGAGAACATTGAGAAAATAGGCGAGGTTTGTAAGGCAGTCAGCAATATGCAGGATAAAAAAATCGGCGCATTGCTTGTTCTTGAGCGTAAAACTCCTCTTGGAGAAATTATTGATACCGGAACAATGGTGGATGCAGCGGTTTCGGTTGAACTTATTCAAAATATATTTTATCCCAAATCTCCCCTTCATGATGGCGCAATGGTTATAAAGAATGGAAGAATAGCTTCTGCAGGTTGTATTTTGCCGCTTACTTCAAATAACGAATTAAGCACACAGCTCGGCACAAGACACAGAGCCGCAATTGGTATGAGCGAAACTTCTGATGCAGTTGTAATAATTGTTTCTGAGGAAACAGGTATAATTTCCTTGGCAATTAATGGCACAATAACTCGCGGTTATAATTCGGTAACTCTTAAGGAAGCCTTAATTAAAGAGATGTATGCTTCGGAAAATTCCGATAAAAAACCATTTTTCAAGGCTTTACTTGATAAAACCGTTTCACCGTTTAAGAAAAAAGATAAGTAAGAGCGAGGTAGAATATGAAATTTAAAACTAATTTTTCTTTTCGCAAAATACTTAACAGTAAGAAGACTATCTCATTAATTTCGCTTGTTTTAGCATTTGCATTTTGGGTTGCTATTTCTATGAGTGAAACACCAACAATTAATTCGGTTGTTAATAATATTCCGTTTACCCTTGAAACCGATGGTACTGTTGTTAGTGAATTAGGTCTTGATGAAATTAGTGGCGTTACTGAGCAAACAGTTAGCGTTAGAATAACCGGTCCTTCTTATGTTTTAAATCAGATTAATGAGAGCGATATTTCGGTAACAGCCTCTCTTTCAGAGGTTACAAAGCCTGGCGAATATCAGCTTGAATTAACCGCAAATAAGAAGTCCTTTGCAAGTGAATATACCATTACTGAGATTGTTCCTGCCTATATTACCGCGAAATTTGATTATATAGACACTAAGCAGTTTACCATTATTCCGAAGATCACAGGCGTTATTGCAGTGGATGGCCTCGAAAAAGGCGACCCTGTTGTTGCCGATTTGGGAAGCGATACAATAACTGTTAAGGGACCAAGAAGTGAAATTCAAAAAATCGGTTCGGTTGTTGCTTTGGCCGAGGTAAATGAGGTTTTGGGAGAAACCAAAACCTATGATGGTAAAGTAATTCTTTATGATGAGAATTCCAAGGAATTAAATAAAGATAAATACACTATCAGCGCTTCAAGTGTAAAAATATCTCAGCCTATTCTAAAAAGCAAAACTGTTCCGCTTAGACCAACATTTATCAATGTTCCTAATGGCTATTTGGCAACACCTTTAAAAACAAATCTTTCTATAGATGAAATCAATATTGCAGGTCCGGCTGAATCAATAGATGATATTAGTTATATTGAGTTACCGCCGATTAACTTTAACCAAATTTCAAAATCTAATAATAGTTTTGATGTTAAGGTTGTTTTACCGGGCGGCGTAAAATCTGTTGATAGTATTGATACCGTTAGTGTTAAGGTTAATCTTTCCTCATTCTCCGAAAAGAGATTTACAATTAATAAAATTATTGCAATGGGAAATTCCGGCACTAATTCAGTTGAACTGAAAAATGCTATTAAGAATGTTAAGATTTGCGGCCCCTCAAGTGTTATTAATTCAATTTCGGCGAATGATTTATATGCCGAAGTTGATATGACCGATAAGACTAAGGGAGATTATATCGTAACTGTTAATATTAAGAGCGAAAAATACCAAAATATTTGGCAGGTAGGCACATATCAGGCTACTATTAAGGTTAAATAAGAAAAGGAAAAGGGAGGCATTTGCCTCCCTTGTTACATAAAAGGCATTTTTGAATAATATAGTTTGAGGTGTTTTTTATGTTAAGGTTTATAACTTTATTAATTTTTGTTTTTTTAGCATTATTAGGTTTATCCGATGCAATATTTTTTAGCGTGGCATTAATTTTAAAACCTAAAAAGAAACCCAAGAGATTGTTATATGTTTTGCTTGATAGTGAAAATGCAGAATCGCAAATTTTATCAGAGGTTTTTAATTTGCGTTGGTTTGGCGAAAAAATAGCCGATAAAATAGTTTTTTTAACTAATAATCTTGATAAAAAAGAAAAACAAAAATTTGGAAAAGAATTTAGTTCAGAATTTATTGAATTTAAAGACGGAGTTCTAAATGGAAGAGAATAAAAAGGCTACCTTTAGTGGTACGGTAACTAAAATTACATATCGTAATGAAAATAATGCATACACAATTTTAACTCTTTCTAACGGCGATGAGGAGATTACCGCCGTTGGAACGATGCCTTTTATAAATGAAGGAGAATATCTTAATTGCACAGGCAAATATGTCTTCCATAAAACCTATGGCGAACAGCTTAAGGTTGATTTTTTTGAGCGAGTTATAAAGGAAGATGCGGCTTCTATTTTGAAATATTTATCAAGCGGTGCTATTAAAGGTGTTGGTCCCGCAACCGCAAGAAGAATAGTTAAAAACTTTGGTAAAGATAGCTTAAGAGTTATAGAGGAAGAACCCGAAAAATTAGTTTCGATTAAGGGCATTTCGGTTGAGAAGGCTTATGCCATAAGCGAGTTTTATAAAAATCAATTTGGTATGAGAGAGATTATGATTAAGCTCTCCAACTTTAATATAACTCCCGCAGAGGCTCTTAAAATTTACCGCTTTTTAGGTGCAAATGCTATTGAGAAAATTCAAAGTAACCCATATTTATTATGCTTTAATGGAATCGGTTTCGATTTTGAAAGGGTAGAAGATATAGCCATTTTTTATAAGATAGAAAATGAGGATTTTAATAGAATTTTAGCGGGTGTTAAATATGTTTTGCTGAGAAACACATTGAATTCTCATACATGTCTGCCAATTGATAAACTTTGTATAGTCGCTGCTGAAATGCTTGAAATTTCTTCAAGTAAAGTTGAAGATGTAATTTATGAGGCTGTTAATTCATTAGAATTAATTATTGAAGAAATCTATAAAAAAACTTTTGTTTTCTTGCCCGAATATTATATGAGTGAAAAATATTCGGCTTCGAGAATATCTGTTTTAAATAAATATGTTAAAAAGCTTTTTCTTCCTAGTGAAATTGAAATTGACAGGGTAGAAAATATGCTTTCAATTGAGTTTGCTCCGCTTCAAAGAGAGGCGGTTAAAAAAGCACATGATAATGGTGTGTTTATTTTAACGGGGGGCCCGGGAACCGGCAAAACAACAACCCTTAATGCAATGATAAAGTTATTTGAGCATAGGGAATTAAATGTTGTTTTGGCCGCTCCTACAGGCAGAGCCGCAAGGAGAATTACCGAGCTTACAGGACTTCCTGCAAAAACTCTTCATCGTTTGCTCGAGGCTGATTATGGAGAGGATGAAAAACATATATTTTGCCGAAACGAGAAAAACCCACTTGAGTGCGATGTTCTTATTATAGATGAAATGTCAATGGTGGATACTTTCTTGTTTGAAGCCGTGCTAAGAGCTCTTAAAATTGGAGCAAGGCTAATTATGGTTGGCGATTCTAATCAGTTGCCAAGCGTTGGGCCGGGTAATGTTTTAAGCGATTTGTTAGCAACTCCTTTTATAGAGCGCACCGAACTTAAAACCATCTTTCGTCAGGCTGAAAAAAGCCTTATTGTTACAAATGCTCATAGAATTATTGGCGGTGTGTTACCCGAATTAAAGGCTGATAAAAATTCTGATTTCTTTTTTATTAAGTGTAAAAATTCCGAAAATTTAATTAATGAGGTAACAAATCTGGTTAATGAGCGTTTACCTAAGGCTTACGGATTTTCAAGAAATGAGGATATTCAGGTTATCTGTCCTTCAAAAAAGTTTAATACAGGAAGCATAACTTTAAATAACGCGCTTCAGTCGGTTGTAAATCCAAAAGAGATAGGCGACCGAGAAATTGCCTTTAAAGGTTCATTTTTGCGCGTTGGCGATAAGGTTATGCAAATTAAGAATAACTATGATATCATTTGGGAAACTGCACTTGGAGAAACGGGTAGCGGAATTTTTAATGGAGATATAGGTTTTGTAATAGAAGTGGACTATCGGTTTAATTCTATCACCGTTGATTTTGATGGTAAAATGGTGGTTTATGGCGGCGAAGAATTAGCGCAGTTGGAGCTTGCCTATGCCGTTACAGTTCATAAAAGTCAGGGTAGCGAATTTGAATGTGTTCTTTTGCCCCTTTTAAATGTTCCGGGCAAACTATGTTATAGAAATCTTTTATATACTGCTGTAACAAGGGCTAAAAAACTTCTTGTTATAATCGGGGATATGGGCATAATTAATCAAATGACCGAGAACGATAGAAAAAATTTGAGATATACTGCTTTTGGGTACTTTTTGAAAAATGAAGAAATTATTTAATTATTTATTATGGCTTCTCTTTCCGCAAAGATGTGCTGCATGTAATAAACTCCTTAAAAGAGGAGAACACTTGTGTTCAGAGTGTGATGAGAAAATAGAGCGCATTGATAAGGTTTGCAATATTTGCGGTAATGATAAAAAGGGTTGCATTTGCAAATGGAATGTTTTCCACTTCAGAGGGGCAACAGCTGTTTTTAATCGTGGAGAATATTCAAAACAGGTTATTAACTTCTTTAAATTCAGAGGAAACAGCGAAATTGCCGATTTTCTATCTCCTTTGATGGCAAATGCCGTAAGTGAAACTTTTGAGGATATTAAGTTTGATTATGTTACCTGTGTTCCTATGCACCCGCTTAAGAAATTTATTAAGGGTTTTAATCATAGTGAACTTTTAGCGCGAAATGTTGCAAAGGAATTAAATATTCCGTTTATTAGTGTTTTATCAAAAACAAACAATAAAATTTCTCAACATAAATCTTCATTTAAACAGCGTAGAGAAAATGTTAAAAACTTATTTTTATCAAAAGAGATTTTGTGTGAAAATATATTGCTTGTTGATGATATTAAAACAACGGGTGCCACTTTAGATGAGTGCTCAAGGCAATTAATGTTTGCAGGGGCGGAGAATGTATATTGTGTAACAGCGCTTGCAAATAAATTAGCAGTTGAAAAAAATTGATTTTTAGAATATAATTATTTTAGGTGATAAAAATGGCAATGGATTTAGGCGTTGATATAGGTTCTTCAAAAACTGTGATATTTTCAAGCTCGAAAATTGTGCTTGAAAGGCCAAGTGTCGTAACGGTTGATGCTGATACCTGGCAACCCGTTTATTTTGGAGAAAAGGCTTTGCAGACTTTCGGAAGAACTCCCGAGAGTCTTGTTTGCGTGCATCCAATTCAGCATGGAATCATTGCCGATTTAGAGCTTGCCGAAGCTATGCTCAAAAATTTTATGGATGAAGCCTTTGGCAGAAAAATCGTAAAGCCAAGGGTTGTGGCATCTCTTCCTACAGGTGTTACCGAGCTTCAGCATCACTCAATGGCGCAGGTGGTTGTTGCGGGTGGCGGCAGAAATGTAAGGGTTATTGAAAATCCTATTGCCGTTGCTATTGGGCTTGGCGTTGATTTTTCAACACCTCGCGGCAATTTAATTGTTGATATGGGCGCAGGCACAACCGATATTGCAACCGTTTCTATGGGCGGTATTGTAGAGTGTGATTCCTTCAAGGTTGCAGGAAACACCTTTGATGATTTAATTATTAAGTATATAAGGCGTGAATATGGCCTTGAAATTGGACCTCTAACTGCAGAAAACATTAAAAAGCAGTTAAGCACCGCAGTTATGCGTCCTGTTGAAATTGCGGCACCTGTTAAAGGAAGAAACCTTTTCACAGGCCTTCCTCAAACAATTGAGGTTACCTCAAGCGAAATTCATAAGGTTATTATTGAAGCGGCACTTTCTATTTGTAATGCTATTAGAAAGGTTCTTGAGAAAACCGACCCCGATATAGTAGCCGATGTTATGAATGAGGGTATTTATCTTACGGGTGGCACCTCATTAATGAATGGTATGCCCGAACTTATTGAGCAGTATTTCGGAACTAAGGTACATATTGATTCTGACCCCACTCACAGCGTTGTAAGGGGTGCAGCATTTGCCCTTAAAAACCCCGCTTTGCTTGAAAATGTCGATTTCCAATATCGCTCAATCAAAGAGCTGGCTATTGAATAATAAAAATTTAAAGCACCTTAATCGGTGCTTTAATTCTTAGGTGATTTTATGAGAATGAGAAAGAAGAAAAACCTTGAAACAAGGCTTGAAGCCTGTCAAAATAATTTAATAATTATTGATAGGGAAGATAGAAATTTTAATTCCGCTAAAACCAATAAAGAATATATTGATTTTAAGGAAATTTTCGGAAATGATAATCCTATTTACCTTGAAATAGGTTGCGGTAAAGGTCAGTTTGTTTGCAAGTCGGCAAAGCGCAATCCCGAAATTAATTATATAGCCGTTGAAAAAATTGCAAATGTTATAGTATCGGCTTGCGAAACTGCAAACGAAGAAAATCTTAAAAACGTGGTTTTCATTAAGTGCTCTGCAGAGTATTTGCCTAGTGTTATAAAGCCTGATACGATAAGTAGAATTTATTTAAATTTTTCCTGCCCTTATCCTAAAAAGAAATATGCTTCACATCGCTTAACCGCCATTAAATTTTTAGAAATTTATAAAGAATTTATGAAAAAAAGCGCTGAAATTCATCAAAAAACCGATAATAAGGGTCTTTTTGAATTTTCAATTGAGCAGTTATCAGCATTTGGTTTCAAACTTAAAAATATATCACTTGATTTGCATAACAGCGATTTTGAAGGCAATATTGTTACCGAATATGAATCTAAATTCGTATCTGAAGGTCTTCCGATTTATAGACTTGAAGCCTATTTAGAGGGGGATGCCCAATGATTAAAAATTTAATTTTTGATTTCGGTAATGTTGTTATCCGTTTCGACCCATACTATATGGCTTCATGCGAAACAAAAGATAAAGAGGAAATTGAAATTCTTCGCTCAACCGTTTTCAATCCCGTTACATTTGAGAAAACCGATAGAGGTTTAATCTCCCTTGAAGAACATATCGAAATGGTTTTACCATCGGTTCCTATGCATTTAAAGGAAAAAGCAATAAATCTTTTAACCTATTGGTATAATCTTTTGCCTGTAACTGATGGTATGGAAGAACTAATAATCGGTGCTAAAAAAGCAGGATATAAAATTTATCTTTTATCAAACATTAATGTTCATTTTCAAAACAATGCTCATAAGGTGCCGATTTTAAAGCATTTTGATGGAACTGTTTTTTCAAGCGAAGTTCATTATGTTAAACCCGAAAAGGAAATATATGAATATGCTTTAAAGAAGTTCGGCATAAAAAGGGAAGAGTCTATATTTATAGATGACCGCTTAATTAATGTTGAGGGCGCCGAAAATGTAGGTATAAAAGGTTTTCTCTTTAAAGATGCCAAATCACTTAAAGATTACATAAATTCAAATAATGACTTTTTAAGGAAAATTTAAAAGGTGTCCTCTAAGGACACCTTTTTTAAATTATGTAGAAAATTAAAATTGGTAAGAATATAGCGGGGATATAGTTCATAACCTTTATCTTTGTAATTCCTAGCATATTTAATGATAAAGCAACAATAAGCATTGAACCAATAGTTGACATATGAAGAATTATTTCTTCGGTTAAAATCGGGGAAATAACAACCGCTAAAAGCGTGAGTGCACCTTCAATTATTAAAACCGAAAATGAAGAAAGCATAACGCCTATTCCAAAGGTCGCTGCAAGTGGAACCGCCGCAATGCAGTCTATAAGAGATTTTGAATAAAGTGTTAAATTATCTCCTGCAATGCCGCTATCTATTGAGCCCACAATTGTCATAGCTCCAACGCAAAATAAAAGCGTTGCAGCAACAAAGCCTTCGGCTATTTTTGAGTCTTTACCTTTTGCAAATTTGTTTTCAATGCTTTTGCCGAGTTTATTAACCCATTTATCAATATCAATCAGCTCTCCGATAAGTGCGCCGAGAGCTACCGAAATGATAATAACCAAAATATTATTTGAAGAATTAAGCATTCCATCAATACCTATAAGCATAACGCATAGCGCCATGCCTATAAAAATAGCATTTTTAATTCTTTCGGGAATGCCTTTTTTGAAAATAAGTCCTATAGTGCTGCCGATTAAAACTAAAACAAAGTTAATAACAGCGCCACTTTTAAGTATTGTTAAAATATGCATACAAACTCCTTAGGTTGCTGCAAAAATCATAAGAATTTTATGCGGGATAATGCGGCTTAAAAAACGGTAAAATTTATAAAATGCTCTTTCGGTATAAATTGCTCTGCCTTTTCTTGAAGCCTTAAGAGAATTTTTGGCGATTTTTTTAGGGTTTACTCTAGGTAGTGTATCGAAGGTTTTGCTTGAGCCCTTACCAATGTTTGCAACTGGTAAAAATTCGGTGTCCATAGGTCCCGGGCATACCGCTAAAACATTGATTTTCTTGCGCTTTAGTTCAAATCTGAGAGCTCTTGAAAAACTCGTAACAAAAGCCTTTGTTGAAGAATAAACCGACATTCTCGCATTCGGCACGAATGAAGCAATTGAACTGATATTTATAATTTCACTTTTTTCATCCATAAACGGAATAGTGGCGTGGGTAAATAAAGTTAATGCTTCGCAGTTAAGCCTTACCATATTAGCGGTGGATAACTCATCAATTTCTTCAAAATATCCTAGTTTACCAAAACCTGCATTATTTATAAGCATTTTAACAGTTGGTTTATCTTCATTTAATTCCTTTATATAGGTATCTATTGAAGAAGTATCAAGCAAATCTAATGGTAAAACTTTGCAGGGGGTTTTAATTTCTTTAGATAATTCTTCGAGTCTTTCTTTTCTTCGGGCAATGAGCCATAACTCATCGAAATTTAAATTATCAAGAAGCTTAACATATTCAGTGCCAAGGCCTGAAGATGCGCCGGTAATTATCGCAATATTCATAAATTACACTCCTTTTCTATTTATTAATTATACCTAATAAATTCTAAAAATCAATAATTCATTGACAAAATTTCAATTTATGGTATAATGTGTTTAGTTTTTTGAAAGGAATTTTATTATGGACGGGGACGTCAGTAGTAAGTTTAATATGTATAATTTAAAGCGTATTTGCATTTTTGATGCAGATATGCTTTTTGTACTTTAAAGGAGTTAAAAATGGACATTAGTACGGCATTATCAATCTTTATTATGGCGGTGTTAATTCTTTTTTCGGCATATTTTTCTGCAACGGAAACTGCCTTTTCAACACTTAATAAAACAAGAATTAAAACGCTCAGCGAATCGGGTAATTCGAAAGCAAAATTAACCCTTAGATTAACTGAAAATTATGACACCTTAATTTCAACAGTTTTAATAGGTAACAATATAGTAAATATTGCGTTAGCCTCAATTGCAACCGTTTTGTTTGTTAAACTTTATGGAGATATTGGCGCTACCGTTTCGACAGCAGTAGTTACTGTTTTGGTTTTAATATTCGGGGAAATTTCACCTAAGAGTTTAGCTAAAGATAGCCCCGAAAAATTTGCAATGTTCTCTGCAGGCTTTATTAATTTTTTAATATATTTGTTTACTCCTCTAAACTTCATTTTTTCAGTTTGGAAAAGATTTATTTCAACGATTTTTAAAACTAACGAAGAAACAAAAATGTCTCAAGAGGAACTTTTAATGCTCGTTCAGGAGGTTGAAGAGGGCGGTAGCATTGATAATGAAGAAAGTGAAATGTTAAGAAATGTTATCGAATTTTCTGACCGATGCGCCGAGGATATTTTAACCCATCGCGGTGATGTTGAGGCGGTTAGCATTGATGATTCCAAAAAAGAGATTTCAAGGGTGTTTTCGAGAACTAAATTTTCAAGATTGCTTGTTTATAATGAGAACCCCGATGATGTAATCGGCGTTATTCACCTTAAAGATTTTTATAATGAAGGAAACATTTTTACAGGCGATATAACCGAAATTATGACCGAACCGTTATTCGTTCAGGAATCTTTAAAAATTGATGCATTATTAAAAGAACTCCAAAGAGCTAAATCTCATTTAGCAGTTGTTGTTGATGAGTATGGCGGTATGGTTGGTATCGTAACAATGGAGGATATCTTAGAAGAACTCGTTGGCGAAATTTGGGATGAGCATGATGATATCGTTGAAGATATAAAGGAAATAGCAGAGAATACCTATCGAATTGATGGACTTCTTAATATTGAAGATTTCAATGAGTTTTTCAATACCGAAATTGAGGGCGAGGGTGTATCCTTCGGCGGTTGGGTAATGGAGAAATTAGATAAAATCCCTGAGGTTGGGGATAAATTCTCTTTTGAGAATTTTGATTTCCAAGTTACTGAAACCGATTCAAGAAGAGCCTCAGTTATTGAACTTTTTATAAATCCTAAAATTGATGAAAGCGAAGAAACCGAATAATGATTTATGATATAGCGGTTGTTGGCGGTGGCGCTGCGGGTATGTTTGCCGCCATTATGGCAAAAAAAGAAAACAAAAATCTTAATATTGTGGTTATAGAGGCGTTATCCCGAGTTGGTAAAAAACTTATAACAACCGGTAACGGACAATGTAATATAACCAATAAAAATGCGTGCCCTGATTTTTATTTCAGCGATGATAAAATAAAAATCGGAAATGTTTTTAATGCATTTTCTGTTGAAGACACCGTAAAAGAATTCGATGAAATTGGTGTTAACATTGTTTTTGAGGAGGATGGAAGAGGTTATCCTGCTTCATATCAAGCGGGTAGCGTTGTTGATGCAATGCGCTTTGCACTTGAAGAATTGGAAGTTGATGTTTTAACCGATACAAAAATTATTTCTTTTAAGAAAAAGGGAAATTACACTCTTTTTTGCTGTGATAAATCGATTGAAGCAAAAAAGGTAATTTTTGCCTGCGGAGGCCTTGCGGGCGGAGAAAAACTCGGCAGCTTTGGAGATGCTATCAGAATGTTTAAAGAACTTGGTTATAAAACCTCTAAAACAACTCCTTCTTTAGTTCAGATTAAAACAGAAACTAATATTGTTAAGCAATTAAAGGGCATTAAATTTTTTGGAAATGCATCACTTAAAATTAACGGAAAGAAAATAAAATCTAAGTTCGGTGAAATTTTATTTACCGATTATGGCCTTTCGGGCCCTGCTGTTTTGGGTATTTCAAGAGCGGCAGCAAGGGAAAATGGGAATATAGAAATTTCTCTTGATATTATGCCTGATACTGATTTCAATGAACTAGAAATTATTTTGCTTAAAAGAAAAGAGATTCTAAAACAAAGACAAAGCAGTGAATTTTTAACCGGATTTATTAATAAAAGGCTTGGTCAGGTTCTAATGAAAACTGCAGGAATTTCGCAAAATATCAAATCTTCAGAAATTTCTGATGGCGAAATTAGAAATCTTGCCAAGGCTATTAAATCATTCGATTTTAAGGTGACGGGAAACACAGGCTTTAATAATTCGCAGGTAACTGCAGGCGGTATTAAGCTTACCGAAATAGATTTAAACACATTTGAATCAATTTACCAAAAGGATCTTTATTTAATAGGAGAGATTTTGGATGTTGATGGAGAATGTGGAGGCTTTAATTTGCAGTGGGCATGGAGTTCTGCTGCAATTGCCGCTAAAAGCGCTGTAAAGGGTTTATAAGATGATTTTATTAAAGAATATTAATCTTGCCTTAGATACCGATTTTTCTAATATTAAGCCTATAGTTGCGGCAGCGTTGAAAACTGATATCAGCAATATTAAAAATGCCAGGCTTTATAAAAAATCGGTTGATGCAAGGGATAAAACAAAAATTGTTTTTTGTTGTTCCTTTTTGGTTGAGGCAAATAATGAAGGCAAAATTTTAAAATTCAATAAAAAGGCAGAAGCTTTTTCTAAAAGTGAATATATGTGGAAATCTGCTGAAAATACTGATGTTCGCCCTGTTATAGTTGGCTTTGGACCTGCGGGTATATTTGCTGCCTTAACGCTTTGTAAAGCGGGAATAAAGCCGATTATAATTGAGCGCGGCAAGCCTGTTGAAGAAAGAATTAGGGATGTTGAAAAATTTTTTTCATCCGGAGATTTAAACTTGGATTCAAACATTCAGTTTGGCGAGGGTGGCGCAGGCACATTTTCTGATGGAAAATTAAACACAGGTATTAAAGATAAAAGAATTCGCACGGTTTTAGAAACCTTTGTTTTATTTGGCGCCGATGAAAAAATTCTTTATGAAGCAAAACCACATATCGGCACCGATGTTTTGAGAAATGTAATTAAAAATATCCGAAATGAAATTATTTCTCTTGGCGGAGAAATTCATTTTAAAACAAAACTTACTAATTTATTTTTTGAAAATGATTCATTGAGTGCTATTGAGATTAGTAAAAACGGCGAAGTTATGAATATTTCTTGCTCGCAACTTGTTCTGGCAATTGGGCACTCCGCAAGGGATACTTTTGAATTACTTAAAGAGAAAGGCATTGCCATGGAGCGAAAGCCGTTCTCTGTGGGAAGCAGAATTGAACATAGGCAAAGCGATATTAACGCTTCGCTTTATGGTGAGTTTTCTTCTCATAAAGCCCTCGGTGCTGCTGATTATAAAATGGCGGTGCATTTAGAAAATGGTAGGGGAGTGTATACTTTTTGTATGTGCCCCGGTGGCGAGGTTGTTAATGCATCAAGCGAAGAAAATGCAGTTTGTGTTAACGGAATGAGTAATGCCGCGCGAGATGGCAAAAATGCCAATAGCGCTTTGCTTGTTGAAGTTCGCCCTGAGGACTTAATCGGAACCGATGTTTTAGAGGGAATTAATTTCCAGCGTGAAATCGAAAGAAAAGCCTTCACTAAAAATGGTAATGTTCCGTTTTGTTATGTTGGGGATCTTTATCAAGAAAATTTCGAAAGCGATAATTCGGTAATGCCTACCGTTAAGAAAAATGCGGTTAGAACAAATATAAGTTCGGTTTTACCAAAATTTGTTGTGGAGTCATTAAAGAATGCAATTCCGCTTTTTGCGAAGAAAATTGATGCTTTTTCTTCAAAAAACGCTGTGTTAACATTCCCCGAAACAAGAAGTTCTTCACCTGTCAGAATTATTAGAGATGGTTCCTTCAACAGTATAAATGTTAAAGGAATTTATCCAATAGGTGAGGGAGCAGGATATGCGGGAGGCATTATGTCTGCTGCGGTGGATGGAATGAAGTCCGCCGAAGCGATAATAGATAATTTTTAATGTCATTTTTAATAATTTTAGAGTAAAAATGAAGCAATTCTATATGCGGAAATAATAAAATTTCAAAAATTACTAAAAAATTGTTAAAATTTAGTCAAAAGACCTTGAAAAAATAACATTTTTAGGGTACAATATATTTAAATTATTTTTAGGAGGAATTTCCAATGGTTAAAGTTGCAATTAACGGATTCGGCCGTATCGGTCGTCTCGCATTCCGTCAGATGTTTGGCGCTGAGGGCTATGATGTAGTAGCTATCAACGACCTTACAAAACCCTCTATGCTTGCTCACCTTTTAAAGTATGACACAGCTCAGGGCGGTTACTGCGGTACTATCGGTCAAAATCTTCACACAGTTTCTGCTGATGATGAAGCCGGTACTATTACTGTTGACGGCAAAACCCTCAAAATTTATGCCGAGAAGGATGCTAAAGACCTTCCTTGGGGTGAAATCGGCGTAGACGTTGTTCTTGAGTGTACAGGTTTCTACTGCTCTAAGGACAAGAGCCAGGCTCATATTGATGCCGGCGCTAAGAAGGTTGTAATTTCTGCTCCTGCAGGCAATGACCTTCCCACAGTTGTTTTCAGCGTTAATGAAAACATTCTTACAGCTGATGACAAAATCATCTCTGCTGCTTCTTGCACAACTAACTGCTTAGCTCCTATGGCTAAAGCTCTTAATGATTATGCTCCTATCCAGAGCGGTATCATGAGCACTATCCACGCTTACACAGGCGACCAGATGATTCTTGATGGTCCTCACAGAAAGGGCGACCTTCGCCGTGCACGCGCTGGAGCTGCTAACATCGTTCCTAACTCAACAGGTGCTGCTAAGGCTATCGGTCTTGTAATTCCTGAGCTCAATGGCAAACTCATTGGTTCTGCTCAGCGTGTTCCGGTTCCCACCGGTTCTACAACCATCCTTACCGCTGTTGTTAAGGGTGCAGATGTAACTAAGGAAGGCATCAATGCTGCTATGAAGGCTGCTGCTTGCGAATCTTTCGGTTACAATGAGGATGAAATCGTTTCTTCCGATGTTATCGGTATGCGTTACGGTTCTCTCTTTGATGCAACTCAGACAATGGTTTGCAAAATTGCTGATGACCTTTATGAAGTACAGGTTGTTTCTTGGTATGATAACGAAAACTCATACACAAGCCAGATGGTTCGCACCATTAAGTACTTTGCTGAAATCTAATTAAAGCAAAATTAAACCCGACCAAACGGTCGGGTTTTTTTATTTTTCGTTTTCGTATGAAACAGATGTTAAATATTCTTTTGGAGTCATATTGGTATGCGCTTTAAAAACTCGGCAAAAATATTGGGGGTTTTCAAAGCAAAGGAAGTCTGAAATTTGTGAAACGGTGTAGCATTCTTTTCTAATTAGATATTTGGCTTCACTAATTTTAAGTTCCCTCATATATTCGGAAATTGTCTTACCGCAGTTTTTCTTAAAAACCGAGGCTAAATGTGTTCGGCTGAAACCAAGGGTTTTTGAAATAGATTCAACCGATATTTTTCCATAAACATTATTTTTTAAAATTTCGATAATTTCATTTGTGAGATTATCAAAATTTTTTATATCATTTTCGGGCAATTTTGGTATCATATTTGTTCTTATTAATTTAAGCAAAAGCATCTCTAAATTTAGTTTTATCAGTTGCTCGCTACCAATTAGTCCATCATTTCTTCTTTTAAGTGGTACTTCATAAGGGCTGTCATCGGCTAAAAAGTAGGCCTCTTTACCATCAGCTAGCATCTCTGAAATATATTTTTTAAGAGGGGTAGGAACATTCATACGCCGGTTTTCATAAAAACTCATAAGTGGAGAATTGCAGCGGAATGTAATAATGAAAACGGATGGCGGGTTAGAGGGGAGTGAAGCTATAGCGTGAACCTCATGCGGTTTATGAAAAATAATTTCTCCCGCAAAGTGAACGCTCTCTTTTCCATCAGCAGTAATTACTGCTGAGCCCGAGTTTATATAAACAAGCTCCCAGTAATTATGTGTTTCGCCAAAAAATTTAAAGTCTGATTTAAGCTCAAAATAATGAATCGACATTATTTCTTCAACATTAATTAAATTAGTTATCATTTGATTCTCCCACTTTACAAAAATACACCAATTTAGTGCATTTGTGCATTGAACGTTTTGTTAATAAATGCTAACATAAAATAGTAAAAAAGTCAAGAAAGGAAGTATGTTTTTATGAAAGTTCTTGCAATTTCTTGCCATCCTGATGATATGGAAATTTGCTGTGGCGGAACTCTTCTTCGCTGCGTAGAGCGTGGAGATGAGGTAACTATGTGCCATGTAGCAAATGGAGATATGGGACATGTGGTTATTGAAAAGGAAGAATTAAGAAAAATCAGAATCGGAGAAGCCAAAAAAGCGGGCGATATGGCAGGCTTTAAAACCGTTACTTGTGATATCGGCGATTTACTTGTAAATTCTGCTTCAAAGGAGCAGCACGATAAGCTCGTTAAGGTCATTCGCGATACCGACCCCGATTTCATCATTACTCACGGACCTGATGACTATATGGGCGACCATGTTGAAGTTAGTAAGTTAGTTTTTAAAGCTTCTTTTTCTGCAACTGTTCCTCATTATGAGCCGCAACTCGGTTCTGCTACAAGAGTTGTGCCCATTTTCTATATGGATAATTCGGCACTTCTTAATTGCGAGCCTACCGAATATGTAGATATAACTAATCATCTTGAAACAAAACTTGAGATGCTTAAGTGCCATGAAAGTCAGTTAACCTGGCTTGCCGAGCATGACGATAATGATATTGTTGAATGCACCCGCATTTATGCAAGACTCAGAGGAATTCAGTCAGGTGTTAAATACGCAGAGGGCTTCCGCCAATGCCGTATTGACCATAGAATTACAACAAAAAGACTATTACCGTAAAAAAGGAGAGAGAATTATGGATTTTAATTCAACCGTTAAAGGTTCCGCTTTAGAGGGATTTTATCCTGAAGGTTGGGATTTTGAAAAAATTGATGCTTGCATTGGCGAGCCTGAAACTATTACCGAGCGTCAAGCTTTTTGGAACGAGGGATTTAACCCAGTTAAATGTGATTCTTTAGGCGAGTTTGAAACCTATATGGGTCATGAAATTGCAATGCAGATTCGTCTTGCAAAAGAGAGAAACGAGAAAATCGCTTTCATTTTACCTGTTGGACCTATGGGTATGTATAAATGGGTAGTATACTTCCTTAAAGAGTGGAAAGTATCTTGTGAGCATGTTTATACATTTAATATGGATGAGTGGGCTGATAGCGAGGGTAACACCTTAGCATCTGATAACCCCGGTGCATTCCAGTACGCTATGGAGCAGGCTCTCTTTAACCCGCTCGGCGAACTTACAGTACCGAAAGACCAGAGAAACTTTGCAACTAAAAATAATCTTCCTACATATCCCGAGAAAATCGATGCACTAAAAAAAGAGGGTGCAAAGCTAGTTCTCGTTTATGGTATCGGCAGAATGTGCCATATCGCTTTCTGGGAGCCCACCTTTGCGGCTGATTATAATACAGCAGCTGAGTGGGAAGCAGCACCTTATAGAATTGCTGCAAAGATTCATCCCTTAACCGTTGAGCAAAATGCTCTAACAAGCTTTAAATCAAGAACTACTTTAGTTCCTTGCCGCGCTAATACAATCGGCCCCGGAATATTCCTGAAGGCTGATTATGCTATCGGCGGTGCCGATGGTACCTTAGGCAGAGGAATGCAGTGGCAGGGTATGTCGCTTTGGATGACTCTTCGCCATGGCAAAACCCCGTGGATAACCTCCTCATATATTCCAACCTTACCGGGCAGACTCTTCTTCCTAAAAGACCTTGCCGGCCCCCTCACAGCTGAATGTAACTAATATAAAAAATCGAGAGCTTAGAGGCGCACTTCATAAAGAAGTGCGCCTCATTTATATTTACCTATAAACTGCCGAAGGCAATATCACTCGGCATTTGCCGAATATAACTGCGAAGCAATATAACTCGCTCTAAGCGAATAAAACTGGCGTTGTCGCCTTTCGGATACAACGCCAAAGCTCTCGATTTTTTTGTTTATAAATTAACAATTATTGCATTTTCAGAAATAATATGGTAATATAAAATTGTATAGTTGTATAATTTATAATTATTTACATATAAATTTTCGGGAGAAATGCAAAATGAAGAAAATTTTAAAAATAACATTAATTGTAAGCGTACTATTGACCATAGTATCTTTTGGTGCATTAAATATAACCGCAAGTGCGGAAACCAGCGGTTATTATACCTATTCGGTGTCAAATAAAGAGGCTACAATTACCGATGTTGATACTTCTATTAGCGGGTATATAGTAATTCCTGATACTCTTGGTGGTTATCCTGTTACAAGTATAAGTGATTATGCATTTGAAAATTGCTCAAGTATTACAAGTGTAACTATTCGGGATAATGTTACGAGAATAGGTGTAGGTGCATTTGAGGGTTGCTATAACCTTACAAGCATAACGTTACCTTTTATCGGCGAAGGTATAGATGGCACAGACAATACCCATTTCGGTTATTTTTTCGGAGCATCTAGTTATCATGTGAATGGTTCGTATGTTCCATCTTCCCTTAAAGAAGTAATAATAACTAAAGCTGGAAGTATAGGTGATTACGCATTTGATAATTGCGATAGTCTTACAAGTGTAACTATAGGTGATGGCGTAACAAGCATAGGTTATGCTGCATTTTATGATTGCAATAGCCTTACAAGTGTAACTATAGGTGATGGCGTAACAAGTATAGGTTCTTCTGCATTTTCTTCCTGTGATAGCCTTACAAGTATAACTATCGGTAATGGTGTAACAAATATAGGTTCTTATGCGTTTTCGTATTGCGATAGCCTTATAAGCATAACCATTCCCGATAGTGTAACAAATATAGGTTCTTATGCGCTTCATGATTGCTTGAGCCTTACAAGTATAACCTTACCATTTGTTGGTTCTTCAAGAACTGCAAGCGATACATACGATGCGGTTTTTGGGTATATATTTGGGGATTCACCTTTTAGTGATCGCGGCATTTATCAGTATTACAATAGCAATTCTTCAAACCGTTACGATATCCCCTCAAGCTTAAAAACAGTAACCATAACCGATGCTACACAAATACCTTATGGTGCTTTTTATGGTTGCAAGAACTTTACAAATATAACTATACCCAATAGTGTTACTAGTGTAGGCTCTATTTCCTTTAAGGGTTGTGCGAGCCTTACAAGTATAACCATTCCCGATGGTGTTACTAGTATTGGTAATTCTGCGTTTTATGGATGTGCTAGCCTTACAGGTGTAACCATTCCCGAAAGCGTTACTAGTATTGGTGATTCTGCATTTTATGGATGTGCTAGCCTTACAGGTGTAACCATCCACGATGGTGTAACAAGTATAGGTGAAGCTGTATTTAGGGGTTGTTCTAGTCTTACAAGTGTAACTATTCCCGAAAGTGTAACAAGTATAGGCAATGATGCGTTTACGTTTTGCGATAGCCTTATAAGTGTAACCTTACCTGATAGTGTAACAAGCATAGGTAATGCTGCATTTTATGGTTGCAATAGTCTTACAAGCATACCTATTCCCGATAGCGTTACAAGTATAGGTTCTTATGCGTTTTATAATTGCGATAGCCTTATAAGTGTACATATAACCGATATAGCGGCTTGGTGCAAGATCAATTTTGATGGTTATACTTCAAACCCGCTTTATTATGCAAAAAATCTATATTTGAATAATGAACTTGTTACAGATTTAGTTGTTCCTGATGGTGTAACAAGTATAGGCAATTATGCATTTAATAATTGCGACTCACTTACAAATATAACTATCCCCGATAGCGTTACAAGTATAGGTGAGGATGCATTTCATAATTGCAATAGCATTAAAACTGTATATTATCAGGGCTCGTTGGAAGATAAAAGGAGAATTGCCATCGCGTCTGAACATAAACTTTTAACTAATGCTACTTGGTATTACGCTAAATGCACCAAAGTCGAAGAGCATATTTACGATAGCAATTGTGATGAATATTGTAATGTTTGTGATGCTATCCGCGAGACTGCAACAAACCACGATTTTGAATGGATAATCGATAAAGAAAATAACTGCGGCGTGCAAGGGATTAGGCATGAAGAGTGTGCTGCTTGTAGACTAAAACGAAATGAAAATACGGTTATTGCAGCTACAGGCAATCATACATATTCCAATAACTGCGATAAATCTTGCAATGTATGTGAAACTACAAGAACGGTGGGGGCTCACAAATATTCAAATTCTTGCGATACCCTTTGTAACATATGTGAAGAAATTAGAGAAATTACTCATGATTTCAAATGGATAATTGATACTGCTGAAAACTGCGGAGTAAATGGAGTTAAACACGAAGAATGCACAGTTTGCCATGAGAGACGCAATGAAAACACAGTTATTAATGCTACGGGTAATCATGCGTATGATAATACTTGCGATACAATTTGCAATGTTTGTGATTACGTAAGAAGTATTTTTCACACTTACGATAACTCTTGTGATGCAGAGTGTAATGTTTGTGGTGAAACACGCACACCCGATGTGCATAAATATTCACAAATTTCAAAAACGAACTCTAAATCTTATCCGTTTAATTTAAGTGATGGTGTTTACAATTCAACAAATAAAGCTCATAACTCATCATCAACATTTACCATTACGGCTTTATATGACTGTACAGTTCAAATAGGATATTACACATCAACCGAAGCAAATTATGATAAATTAACCATAAAACATAACTCCACGATTAAAGTTACAAAATCAGGTTCAACTTCCTGGGAGTCAATTTCAATTGATTTATCCGCAGGGGATGTTGTGTACATTACTTACAGTAAAGATAGCTCTCAGTCTTCCGGCAATGACACTATTTATTTCAAAATTAATTCAGGCGAACTGGTGGCGGTAGATAGTGTTGAATGGACTTGTGAAAATGAAGTGATTTGTGATATCTGCGGAGAAGTTGCGAAAACTGCAACGGAACACAGCTATGATAATGACTGCGATACCGAGTGTAATGTTTGTGGTGAAACAAGGGTTCCATCCGACCACATTTACGACAATACTTGCGATACAATTTGTAATGTATGTGAAGAACTTAGAGAAATTACTCATACTTACACTAACGAATGCGACCGCGATTGTAATGTTTGTGGGGAGTTCAGAAAGGCGCCGCATAAATATGATAACGACTGTGATGACACCTGCAATTTGTGTGGTGCTGAGCGCGAGATTGGCGAACATCGCTACACTAACGCTTGTGATGCATATTGTGATTCTTGCGGCTTTGAACGAATTCCGGCACAACATATTTACGATAATGCCTGCGATGCATTTTGCAATGTATGTGGGTTAGTGAGAACAGTTCCTGCTCATATTTACGATAACGCCTGCGATGCGTTTTGCAATGTGTGTGAAAACGAGCGCACAGTTCCTGAACATAAATATTCAAGTGATTGTGATACACATTGTAATGTTTGCGATAAGGTAAGGGAAAATACAGTGGCGCATAGTTATTCAAATGCTTGTGATAAAGATTGCAATTTATGCGCTGAAATACGAATCCCGAGCGAACATAAATATAGTAATTCTTGCGATATCGATTGTAATGTTTGCGGGTTTACACGTGAGATTGAGCATACCTTCACTAATGAATGTGATAATGAGTGTGATATTTGCTATGAACAGCGTAAGGCACCGCATTTGTATGATGGCGTATGCGATAATGAATGTAACCTTTGCAAGAAGACTCGCGAAGCAGAAGAGCATAGTTTTGATAACAACTGCGATACTGAATGTAATCTATGTGGCGAAGGAAGAGATGTTCCCGAACATAAATATAATAAAACTTGCTATGATAATGAGTATCATTGGTTGGAATGTGATTGCGGAGCAGCTACCAAGCGTACAGAACATAATTTTATTAATTATGACTATAACGACGAAAAGCATTGGACTTTCTGCGATTGTGGCAAAATAGATACCGAGAACGTTTATGGTCATGGATATGGCAGATTCACAACTGATACCGAGCATTGGCTTGAATGTAATTGCGGACACGAAATTGATAGGGGAAATCATAGCTGGTCAAAAGCAACCTGCACAAAAGCTGCAACTTGTAAGGAATGCGGAGAAACAAGAGGAACTAAATTAGGACATAATTGGAATGATGCTACTTGTACAACCGCTAAAACTTGTAAGGTTTGTAAAACAACAAGTGGAAAAGCTTTAGGTCATAGCTCGGATAAAGGCACAGTAACTAAAAAAGCCACTTGTACTGCAACCGGAACTAAGGTTTATAAGTGTACAGTTTGTAAGGCGACAGTTAAAACTCTAACATTAGCAAAACTTTCTCACTCTTGGAAAGGTGCAACTTGTACCGCACCTAAAACCTGTACTGTATGTAAAGCAACAAGTGGCAGTAAATTAGGTCATACTTATTCAAATAACTGCGATAAGTATTGCAACCGTTGTAACGCAAAGAGAAGCGTAGGTGCTCACAAGTATTCGCATAGCTGTGATAAGACCTGTAACTATTGCGGTGCTACAAGAAGCATAAAGCATACATATAGTAATTCTTGTGATACTAAGTGTAATGTATGTAATGCTTCAAGAAGTATTACCCACTCATACAAGACTACAACTACTAAGGCTACACTTACTAAGAATGGTAAAATAGTGAAAAAATGTAGTGTATGCGGTAAGGTTGCAAGCACTACCACAATTAAGTATGCTAAAACGGTTAAGTTATCAGCTACAAGCTATACCTACACAGGCTCAGTTAAAAAGCCTACAGTAACTGTTAAGGACTCGGCTGGAAAGACAATTTCCTCGAAATATTACACAGTAACCTATGGAGCCGGCAGAAAGAATGTTGGAACATACAAGGTAACGGTTAAATTTAAGGGTAATTACTCAGGCACCAAGACCTTAACCTTTAAGATTAACCCGCCGAAAACGAGCGCAAAACTTACAGCAGGCAAAAAGAGTCTTACAGTAAAGGTAACCAAGAAAACTGCACAGGTTACAGGATACCAGATTCAGTATTCTACAACCAAGAGTTTTAAGTCTTATAAGACAGTAACTCTTTCTAAAAACACTAAGACAAGCAGCACCATTTCGAAATTAACTGCGAAGAAAACCTATTATGTTCGCGTTAGAACATACAAGACACTAGGTAAAACAAAATATTATTCTGCTTGGTCGACAGTTGTTTCAAAGAAAACTAAATAAAACCCTCGGTGAAAACCGAGGGTTTTTTATTGTTATATTAATTAAGGGTTAACAACCTTACCGATAAATAGCGGTATATTTGTTTTAGCATCGATAATTGCGTAAACAAAGGGGCGGTCGAGAATAACCGAATATGTGCGGTCGGGCAGGGAAGATTTATTAGCAATTGCCGCCATAGTTACGGCACCTGCCTTAGTTCCTCTTTCATCAACCTTAATATATGCTTTTTGAAGTGTTTTTTGCAGATACAAATTACCGCCTTGATAAGTGCCGAGGTTTGAAAAATCTGCTTTATTCATATCAAAAGCTCGGTTTAATCCAAGACTTTTAAGGGTGTCGTTAAGAGTAATTTCAAACTTACTTTCAAACTTAGGTATAGCGGTTATAACATCCTCTTCACGAGCAGATTTTATAAGGGTATCAAAGCTGTTGGATTTTAAGGATGAAATATATTCGTTAATGTCAATCGATTCGTTAGGTAATAATGCCACAAATCGATATTCCGAATTTTTATAATCCTTAATAACACCCACCGCATTATTTGTTTCAATATAAAAATGCTCTCGGCTATTCATCATTTTAACGGGAACTGAAGAATCAAGAGTTTTAAACGAACCATCGGTAATGGCAGATTTAGTATAAGGGTTATACCATTCAGCATCAAAAGTTAGGGCATTGATTAAAAACATACAAGCGTTCGGAGAAATATCATCAATTATTTTATCTATTTCGCCATCGGTCTTATCACTTACCCAATTATTAATTTCCTTAAGGGTTGAATCATCAAATGGAGATTTGAAAACATCAGCCTTATAAAAATCGGCATTAGTTTGCAAAAACGAATCATTAACTAAAAACCTATCATCATTTTTAATCCAAAGGGAATTGGTGTTAACAACCTTGCCGGAGTTACCTAAAGAATTAAAAAATGTGTATAAACTGTGGTTTAGTTCATCATTACTAAGCCCTAAAAGGTTCTCAAACTCGGTGAGGGTTTTATTATCGGCGCCGTTTGCAAGCATACCTAAAACCGAAGTTATAGAAATAGGGGAGAAAACAATATTTTCATTGTTATTTTCTTCATTAATTTTATCAAATAATTTAAAGCTTAAAGAGTTTTGAGCTGAAATAAAATTGTTATCAAAATAATCATATTCTTGTATTTTGGCTTTAAAATTTTCGCTCAAATTAACAGTAGAGGCATTTAATGAGGCAGAAGATCCCGAACATGATATTAAGCAAAATGCTAAAATAAGAGAAAGAAAAGAAAGAAATAATTTTCTCATAAAAATCTCCTTATTACATACTTTCAGGTGCTTCAATTTTAAGCATTGAAAGAACGTTTTTAATAACAATGCCTGAAGCCACGCAAAGCTTGATTCTAGCCATCATAAGACCTTCATCAATACCTCTTACTCTGCAGGCATTATAAAATTTATGGAATTTGGTTGCAAGGTCGGTTATGTAATGTGTCATTCTTGCGGGGTCATAGGTTTTCGCTGCTAAAATAATTTCCTCGGTAAGTCTGGAAATATGAACGATTAAATCGCGTTCCTCAGGAGTGTTTAAAAGTTCAAGTTCAGCCTTGGTTGGCTCTCTGAGAGCTATGCCATCATCCGCAAGATTTCTCATAATGCTGCAAATTCTGGCATTAGCATACTGAACATAGTAAACAGGGTTTTGGCTTGATTGCTCTACCGCTAAATCAAGGTCGAAGTCAAAATGAGAGTTTGCTTCGCGAAGATTAAAGAAGAATCTTGCAGCATCTATCGGCACTTCTTCTAATAGAGTTACGAGTGTTATGGCCTTGCCCGAACGCTTTGAAGCCTTGATAACCTCGCCATCTTTAACTAGTCTTACCATCTGCATTAGAACAACATCAAGGCGCTCAGCGTCAACTCCAAGCGCTGTGAGAGCGCTTTTAAGGCGCGGTACATAACCGTGATGGTCGGCACCTAAAATATCAATGGCTTTATCAAAACCGCGTGTAACCAATTTATTATAATGATATGCTATATCCGGAACGATATAGGTGGGCACGCCGTTTGAACGAACAAGAACGAAGTCATCTGAGAAGAAATCGGTGCCCTTAAACCATAAAGCGCCTTCTAGTTCATAAGTGTGTCCGCTATTTTTAAGAAGTTCAATAACGCGATTGGTTTCGCCTGAAGCGTGAAGAGAACTTTCCTTAAACCAGGTGTTATATTCGATTCGGTATTTTAAAAGGTCATCGTGAAGACCCTGAATATTTTTAGGTAAAGCAAATTCAACAAGTGCTTTGCGGCGGGTTTCTTCGGATTCTTTTAAATATTTATCGCCGTTAATTTCGGCAAACGCCTTAGCGTGAGCAATAATATCGGCGCCATGGTAACTATCTTCCGGCATTTCAACCGAATCATCATATATTTGCTGATAGCGAAGGTCTAATGAAAGGCCGAATTTATTAATTTGATTTCCTGCATCATTAATATAAAATTCGCGCTCGGTATAGTATCCTGCATGGGAAAGTACTGCGGCTAAGCAGTCGCCCAAAGCGCCGCCCCTTGCATTACCTATGTGCATAGGACCTGTTGGGTTAGCAGATACAAATTCCACAAGGACTTTTTTGCCTTCGCCAAAGTTGCTATCGCCATATTTATCTCCAAGTTCGGCAACATCATTAATAATGTCGGCATAATAGTTATCGGCTAAGAAGAAATTAATAAAGCCGGGACCGGCAATTTCATATTTGCCGATATATGTACCTTCAAAATCTGCATTTTCCATTAAGGTTTCGGCGATTTTGCGGGGAGCATTTCTAAAGATTTTAGACCAGGCAAGTGCCGCATTAACTGCATAATCTCCGTGGTCGCGGTTGGCGGGCACTTCAATGATAAAATCGGTAAGCTCAGCATCAATTAACTGACCTTTTGAAATAGCAGTTTTAGCCGCATTTAAAATTACGTTTTTAATTTGTTCCTTTGCATTGTTTACTATTTTTGACATTATTGTACCTTCCTTACATTGATTTCAACTGTATTTTTACTTACTAAACTATTTTCAATATCAATAGTGTAACTCATTGATAGGGTTCCGCCATCAAGATTTAAAGTGTTTTTAATATCTTCTCCGAAAATCCCTAAAACAAGTTCGCCCTGCGGAATTGAATAAAAGCAGGTGTTTCGCTGGCCTTTTTCAATAATCATTCGGGAGTTTATAGAGCCCGAACGAATCATTGTTACCTTATTTTTTTCGGTTTTAACAAGGGTTTTAACCGTATTTTCCTTAATCGTTTCATTTTCTTCATAGGTTAGCAAAAATTTGCCATCCTTTTCAGAGATAGTACCCATAGTTGATAATTCAATAGTATCACTATCGCCATCAATTCCTTGAATACCTTTAATATCAATTATAACTTCATTCATAGTTTGTTTATATCCACCTGTACTGCATTTTCTTTAGAAATTTTTTCACCAATTAGATTTTGGACAGTTGTTTCAAAAGAGGCTGTCATATCACTTACAAAATATTTATGAGTGCCTTTTTCAGAATTTATTAAACCGTTCTCGTTAAGGCTCGATTTTAAAATTAAACTTAACTCTTTAGCAGGGTTAATTAGTGTTACGCTATCTCCTAAAAATGAAGATATAGCATCGCTTAAAATGGGGTAGTGGGTGCAGCCTAAAATAAGAGTGTCAATGCATTTGCATTTAAGCGGCTCAAGATATTTTTTAACTGCCTCGGTAACTATAATATTATCCTTCGAGGTTAAACCTTCTTCAACAAGCGGAACAAATAGGGGGCAGGCAACCGCGTAAATTTCCGCCTCGGGCAAAGCCGCTAAAATTCTTTTTTTATGCTCTTCGCTCTTAATGGTAGCCGAAGTTCCAATAATGCCTTTTCTTTTGTTTTTGGTTATATTTACCGCCGCAGTAACTGCAGGGGAAATCATTTCAAAAAACGGAACGGTAAGAATATCGGCTGTATCTGCCGCAACCGCGCTAACAGTTCCGCAAGCCGCCACTATAGCCTTAACATTGTGCGACATTAAAAACAGCGCATCTTCCTTGGCATATTTTTTTATTGTTTCTCGGCTTCTGGCGCCATAAGGAACACGCGCAGTATCACCAAAATAAACAATATTTTCATTTGGTAGTGCGTTAACAATTTCCTTCATAACGGTAAGACCGCCAAGACCCGAATCGAAAACTCCTATAGCTCTATGGGGCATAATAACACCTCTAATTAATATTAATACATAAGAATTCAATTTATAATAACATATATTTACTATAAATTCAAGTTATTATCAATGATAATATTTTATCAATTCTTGAAAAAATCAAATTTATATGGTAAAATGTGTTCGTAAATTGGATTTATATTATAACAGTTTGTATTTTATCTTAGGGGAGACAAGAATGAAAAGATCTTTATCTTTTATTTTAACAATCTGCTTAATTTTATCAATTTTCCCGTTAGGGTTGAATATTACTGCTAACGCAGAAACCACTGCAAGCGGTACAACAGGAGACTGCACTTGGACTTTAAAAGGTACATCGCTTACGATTTCAGGAAACGGAAAAATGGGAGACTACTCCTCCAGTGTGCTCCCTTGGGGAATTGATATTACCGAGGTTATAATTGAAGATGGCGTTACAAGTATAGGTAATTTTGCATTTTATGATTGCGATAGCCTTATAAGTGTAACAATAGGTAATGGCGTTACAAGTATAGGTGATGAAGCATTTTCTTATTGTTATAGCCTCACAAGCGTAACTATCGGCGATGGAGTAACAAACATTGGTGAGAGAGCTTTTTTCGATTGCACAAAGCTTGCAAGTATAATTGTACCAAACAGTGTTAGAAATATAGGTAGTTATGCATTTAATGGTTGCAGTAGTCTTAAAAACGTAGAATTAGGAGACGGTGTGTCAATTATTGGTGCTATGGCATTTTATCATTGTTATAGTCTTACACACATTACCATCCCCAATAGTGTAACAACTATTGGGGAGTGGGCGTTTAATAGATGTAGTTCTCTTACAAGTATAAAAATACCGTTTGTTGGCGGTAGTAGAGATGAAAATCGATTTTTTGGTTATATTTTCGGTGCAAGCAATTATCAAACTAATGGTGATTATGTTCCAGCTAGTTTAAAAAACGTTATAATAAGTGAAGGCTGCACTAATATACCCAATTATGCATTTTATGATTGTGAATTTCTTAGAAATGTTATTATTCCAAATAGTGTAAATAGTATAGGAGAAGAGGTATTTAGGTGGTGCAGTAAACTCGAAAGTATCACGATACCCTTTGTTGGCGGTACCAGAAGCAGTAGTCAATTTTTAGGTTATTTATTCGGTGCTAATCTTAAAGAAGATAATAATCGTTATTTGCCAACAAGTTTAAAAACCCTTATAATTAATGATGGCTGCACCAAAATACCAAATAGTGCTTTTCTCGGATGCAGTAGTCTTACATGCATCACAATCCCTGACAGTGTTAAGAGTATAGGTGGTTATGCATTTTCCGGTTGCACCGGACTTACAAGTGTAACTGTACCTAACAGCGTTGATAGCATAGGTTGTGGTGCATTTAATGGATGTTCCAATCTTATATGCATTTCTTTACCTTTTGTTGGTTCTTCAAGAACCGCAAGCGGTACGTATGATGCAGTTTTTGGTTATATATTTGGTTATTCATCTTCTAATGTTAGTGGTACAACCTATCAGCATTATGGAAGCGGAGCTGAATATTACTATATCCCATCAAGCTTGAAAACAGTAAATTTAACTGATGCTACGCAAATACCTTACGGTGCATTTTCTTATTGCGATAGTCTAGAGAGTGTAACTATCGGCGATAGTGTTACAAACATAGGCAATCATGCATTTTATAATTGCCCAAATCTTACAAATGTAACAATTCCCGATAGCGTTACAAGTATAGGTAATTTTGCATTTGATGATTGCGATAGTCTTGCAAGTATAATTGTATCAGAGAATAATCAATATTATTCTTCGCAGGATGGTGTTTTGTTTGATAAAGATAAATCGAAATTAATTCAATACCCCATCGGCAACAATAGAACATCATACGAAATTCCCGATAGCGTTACAAGTATAGGTGTCTGGGCATTTCATTGGTGCGATAACCTTACAAGTATTAATATTCCCGATAGCGTTACAAGTATAGGTGAACATGCATTTTATGATTGCGATAGTCTTACAAATATATATTATCATGGCTCTTTAGAAGATAAGAAAAAAATCAGCATCGGTTCTAGCAATAGTAGTTTAGAGAATGCTACTTGGTATTGCGGTAGTTGCACCGAAGCCGAAGAACATACTTATGATAATGACTGCGATGCATATTGCAATGTTTGTACAGCTATTCGTGAAGTGCCTGAGCATAATTTCGAGTGGGTAATTGATGAAGCTGAAACCTGTGTCGCTGATGGTGTACAGCATGAAGAATGTACTGTATGTAATGCTAAGCGCAATGAAAATACAGTTATTAACGCTACAGGCAAACATATTTATGATAATGCCTGTGATAAGTCTTGCAATGTATGCGGTATAATTAGAACAGTACCGGCACACATATACACAAATAGTTGTGATACAGCTTGTAATGTATGCTCTGCTAAGAGAACAATAAAGCATACATATTCTAATGACTGTGATAAGAGTTGTAATGTATGTAAAGCAACACGTACAGTACCGGCACATAAGTATACAAATAAGTGTGATACAACCTGTAATGTATGTAAAGCAAAACGTACTATAATGCATACATACTCTAATTCTTGCGATGCATATTGCAATGTTTGTACAGCTATTCGTGAAGTGCCTGAGCATAATTTCCAGTGGGTAATTGATAAAGCTGAAACCTGCGGCGCTGATGGAGTACAACACGAAGAGTGTACTGTATGTAATGCTAAGCGCAATGAAAATACAGCAATTGAAGCCACGGGAGAGCATAATTACGAATGGGTAATAGATAAGCAAAATAACTGCGGCGTTGAAGGTGAAAAACACGAAGAATGTTCAGTTTGTCATGTAACTCGCAATGAAAATGCAGTTATTGCAGCAACAGGCAACCATACTTTTGATAATAACTGCGATGCTCAGTGTAATGTATGCGAATTTATTCGTATTCCATCGGAGCATATTTATGATAATTTCTATGATTTAACCTGTAATGAGTGCTCTAAAACCATAGAACCCGAGACCTATTCGGATGCTAATTTCGGTTATGAATTTATTAAAGGCGAGGCTGTGCTTACCAGAATTAACCCAACTGTATCTGTTGCAACCATTCCTGCTGCCGTTAATGGCTACCCCGTAACGAGAATTGGCGAGCGCGCGTTTTTACTCAATACTAAAGTTGAGAGTTTAACTATATCAGAGGGAATTACTCATATAGAAAAGCGAGCATTTGAGGGCTGTGAGAATTTAAAAACAATTAACTTGCCAAATTCTCTAATTTATATTGGCGAAGGCGCTTTCTCGGCTTGCGAAAGTTTAATAAGCGTTAGAATACCAGCAGGCGTTACAACGCTTGAAAATGAATTATTCGCCCATTGTTTTGCCCTTCAAACAGTTGAATTACATGATAATATTACAAAAATCGGCGATGAAGCATTCTTTAAATGCAACGCGTTTAAAAAAATAACAATGCCTAAAAATTTAGTAAGCATTGGTAAGTATGCATTTAGTGGTTGTTTTTCAAATCTTGATATTTGGTATGGCGGAACTGTTGCACAAAAAAATAATATTTCGGTAGACTCCGGTAATACCACACTTTCAACAGCGTTTTGGCATTATAATGCTTGTAAAACACATACTTACAGTGCAGATTGCGATACTAAGTGTGATAAATGCGATTGGGTAAGAGAAGCAAGCAAAGAACATACCTATACATCTGCAACCTGCACAAAACCTGCAACCTGTAAAATGTGTGGGGCAACAAGCGGAGAAAAGTTAGGGCATAGTTCAGATAACGGTACTGTAACTAAAAAAGCTACCTGTACCTCTACCGGTACTAAGGTTTATAAGTGTACAGTTTGCAAGGCAACAGTTGATACCGAAACTTTACCAAAGCTTTCTCACTCTTGGAAGGGCGCTACCTGTACCACGCCCCAAACCTGTACAGTATGCAAAACTACAAGCGGAAAAGCTTTAGGGCATAAGTCGGATAACGGTACTGTAACTAAAAAGGCTACCTGTACCGCAACTGGTACTAAGGTTTATAAGTGTACTGTTTGTAAAGCGACAGTTAAAACTCAAACATTACCTAAGCTTTCGCATAAATACGATTCAGGTAAGGTAACTAAAAAGGCTACATGCAAGGCAGCGGGTGTTAAGACCTACACCTGTACTGTATGTAAGGCTACCAAGGCTTCAAGTATTGCGAAGCTTACAAAGCATACTTATTCTAACGCCTGTGATAAGAGCTGTAATGTATGTAAAATCACACGTAAGGTGCCTGCACACAAGTATACTAACAAATGCGATACAACCTGTAATATATGTAAAGCTAAGCGCACCATAAAGCATACATATAGTAATGCTTGCGATACGAAATGTAACGTATGCTCGGCTACAAGAAAAATCAACCATAACTATAAATATAAGAGCACAACTGCAAAAGAGGGCGCTTTAAGGAATTATAATACCTATAAATGTGCGGTATGCTCGAAAACCATTTCGGTTTACGGTTTGGTTGATAAAACTCAAAAGGGTAAGAGCATTTATTCTAAGAGCGCTATTGTTACCGGTGTTAAAGACAAAACCTATACTGGCAAAGCCATCACTCAAACTATAAAGGTAAAATATAACGGAAAAACTCTTAAAAAGGGAAGAGATTATACGGTTACCTACAAGGAAAACAAAGCGGTAGGTTATGCTTACCTTGAAATTAAGGGTAAGGGCAACTATGTTGGCGTTTTAAGAGAGTGGTTTAATATTTTACCGAAGACCACAACTTTAAAATCGGTTAAATCACTTAAAAAAGGTCAAATGACAGTTAATTGGAATAATACCAAAGGCGATACAACAAAATATCAGATAGTTTATTCTACTAACTCGAAGTTCACTAAAAATGTAAAGAGCGTTTATGTTTCGGCAAATTCCGCTTCTAAAATAATAAAAGGTTTAAAATCAAAAACAACCTATTATGTAAAGGTAAGAAAGGTAAAAACTCTTAGCGGTTATTATGGCGGCGAAAAAATGTATGGAAAATATAGCGCCGTTAAAAAGGTGAAGGTTAAGTAAAATAATTTTCACATTCACTATTGACAAAATTGTATTTGAGTGGTAGAATATATCTACAACAAAGCAGAACATTAATGTCGTTCTCACCCCGAGGTAAATTCTTACAGGGTCAATAAGTTTTGAGTTTTACACTCATATTATGCTTATTTGCACGGATGACATTGTTGTTATCCGTGCTTTTTTGAATTATTTTTCTCGGAGGTGCTTCAACATTAGCAGCAAAGAAGTTTTAATCAATGAAAACATTAAGTTCAAAGAGGTTCGCGTTATCGATACCGATGGCTCTCAGCTTGGCGTTTTGCCTATTAAAGAGGCTTTATCTGCCGCAGCCATGAGAGATCTCGACCTTGTGAATCTTTCGCCCAATGCAAATCCGCCTGTATGCAAGATAATGGATTTTGGTAAATACCGTTTTGAGCAGGCTAAACGCGAGAAGGAAGCGAAAAAGAAACAAAAGGTTACGGAAGTTAAAGAAATTCGCTTAGGACTTAGCATTGATAAACACGATTTTGAAACAAAAGGTAACCATGCCATTAAGTTTTTAAAGGATGGAGATAAGGTTAAGGTTTCAATTCGTTTTCGTGGCCGTGAATTCGGTCATCCCGAAATTGGTTTAGAAATTATGCAGCGTTTTGCTGAATATTGTTCTGAAGTTGCAAATGTGGAAAAACCTGCTAAGATGGAAGGCAGAAATATGCTTATGTTCTTAGCTCCGAAGCCTAATAAATAATTCGTAAATTTTTAAGGAGGATTATAAAATGCCTAAGATTAAGACTCACAGTGGCGCTAAAAAGCGTTTCAAACTCACCAAAAACGGTCTTGTTAAGCGTGCTCACGCTTACAAATCACACATTTTAAACAAGAAGACAACCAAGCGTAAGAGAAATCTCCGCAAGGTAGTAGTTGCCGATGTAACTAACGTTGCAGCGGTAAAGAAAATGATTCCTTATAAGTAAGAAGAAGGAAAGAGAGGTTAGTTACAAATGGCACGAGTAAAAGGTGCGTTAGCAACACGCAAAAGAAGAAATAAAACTTTAAAGCTCGCTAAGGGCTATTT
>JAZOQP010000031.1:0-100451 GCA_045656145.1 Acutalibacteraceae bacterium | reverse complement strand
GAAAGAGAACGTGGTATCACAATCAACACAGCTCACGTTGAGTACGAAACTGACAACCGTCACTACGCTCACGTTGACTGCCCCGGCCACGCTGACTATATCAAGAACATGATCACTGGTGCAGCTCAGATGGACGGTGCTATCCTCGTAGTAGCTGGTACAGATGGCCCTATGGCTCAGACAAAGGAACACATCCTTCTTGCTCACCAGGTAGGCGTTCCTGCAATGGTAGTATTCATCAACAAGTGTGATGACGTTGACGATGATGAACTTCTCGACCTCGTTGAAATGGATATCCGTGATGTTCTTTCTTCCAACGACTTCCCCGGAGATGATATCCCTGTAGTTCGTGGTTCCGCTAAGGTAGCTCTTGACTGCGCTAGCCAGGATCCTTCCGCTCCTGAATACGCTTGCATCCAGGCTCTTATGGACGCTGTAGATGATTACATTCCTACTCCTGACCGTAAGGCTGACCAGCCCTTCCTTATGCCTGTAGAAGATACTATGACAATCACAGGTCGTGGTACAGTTGCTACTGGTAGAGTTGAAAGAGGTATCCTCAAGACAAACGATACAGTTGAAATCACAGGTCTTACAGACGAACCCAAGCAGACAGTTGTTACAGGTATCGAAATGTTCCGTAAGATTCTTGATTACGCTGAAGCTGGTGACAACATCGGTGCTCTTCTCCGTGGTATTCAGAGAAGCGAAATCGAACGTGGTCAGGTTCTTTGTAAGCCCGGCTCCATCAAGCCCCTCACAAAGTTCTCTGGTCAGGTTTACGTATTAAAGAAGGAAGAAGGCGGTCGTCACACACCTTTCTTCTCCAACTACCGTCCTCAGTTCTTCTTCAGAACAACAGACGTTACAGGTGTTATCACACTTCCCGCTGATAAGGAAATGTGCATCCCTGGCGATAACGTAACAATGGATGTTGAACTCATCACTCCTATCGCTATCGAAGAAGGCCTCCGTTTCGCTATCCGTGAGGGTGGTAGAACTGTAGGTTCAGGCGTTGTTACTGCTATCAACGGCTAATTAAAATTTTAAAAGGTTATCTTACATTTCGTATGATAACCTTTTTTTATGCAAAAAATACCACCTCTTACCAGGTGGTATTTTCATTATTCTACCGGTTTTATATCTCTGAAGTTTTCTATTCGGTGGAAGGTTGTGTAATTGGAATTGTGGAAGTTTTCAGCGTTATTTAAGGCGGTTCGGCAAACATAAATAATGTCATTTCCTTCAATTAAGAAATCAACATATTGAACGCCAACCTTTTCTTGATCGCAATCGCTGAAATCATAAAGAATTTTGTTTAAACTCCAATTTTCCATATCAGGCGAAGAAACAAGCGCTATAACTGTTCTTCCAACCGGGAGGTCATTTGGTTTATAGTTAACAATTGAATAATATTTCTTGCCAATTTCATCATATTGGATAACGAACTTAACATCGTTTCCGTTGAATTTAATTGAGTGGGAATATTCCAGCGGAGCATCAGGGTCATCGGCGTTTACCTTATAAGCTAAAACTAAATTTTTATTAGGAATAGCTTTCGGATTAATTGAATAACGCATAATGTTATATAAATTTCCATCAGGACCAATTGCGAGCGAGCCTTCAAGAGTGCCGCCTGCATGTCCGTTAGCAACACCGGGCCAGGTTGGGTCATAGGGCAAAAACTCTGCGATATGCCAATTTTCCGGGTTCATCAAATCTGCATTTGCATCGCAGGAAATAACGCCTGCAGCATGGAATAATTCTTTGTTAAACCAAGAACCCCATTCAACAGATAAATAAATTCTACCTTTATATTCAACCATATTTTCAACATTTTTATGGAAGCCTTCTCGTCCTTGTTTGCCACCTGAGCCTCGGCCAATTATAATTGGCATACCAAAGGATTTTCCGCCATCGGTAGATTTACCAATCATTAAGTCGCCGTATTCGGTTGAGGTGGCATACATATAAAGGTCGCCCTTATGTATGAAAAGCTTACCCCAATAGCATGGCATTAATTCGCTAACGTAATGCCAAGAAGCGCCGTTATCATCCGAACGGAAAATAAGTGTTAGGTTCTGCGGTGCGCCGTTGCCACCGTGAATATCCATAGAACAAAGTAAATATCCATCGGGATGGCGAACAATAGAAGGGGAGCAGAGGTTATTTCCCGAATGCCAATAAAGTTTATCCTCGGGGTGTAAATAGTTAACAACCGTGCCAATAGCTTCATCGGTACGAGCAAGACGAACTCGGCTTTTTTTATCGCCCGCAGCTACATAAAATTCATATTCGTAGTGGCGGCCAAGGTTTTCTAAATCAAATTCGGTTGCGGTTGTTGTTCCTGCTAATTTAAATTCCGGATGGTTTTTAAATCTGTAAAAAACAAAATATTCTTCAGCATCTATTGGCGACCATTCAATGTGAATTGAATTGGAATCGGGAACAACTCGATTTATGTAAATATCTCCTGCATACCAGCAAAATGGTTTATATTGGTTAAAGCTCCAAGTGTTAATACCCTTCATAATTTATCTCCCTTTAACTGAATTTATATTTTCTAAGGTTTTTATGCTGTTTTTTAAAATATAATCGTAATCTGCTCCTGTGAATACGAAATCTAGTCCTAATTCATTGATATATTTATTAAGTGTTTCGGTATCGGTAGAATAGGTTGCCGTTCCAATAGGTTTACCCGCCTTATGGAAAGCTTCAATAGATTTCTTTGCTAATTTGAGGTTTTCTTCGCAAAAAACATCTCCTAAGCGATTAATCGAGCCTGAAAGGTCATGCATTCCGAGGATACATCCGTCAACTTCTGGTATTGCTGCGATGTTTTCAGCATCCTCTGCGGCGCTTTTAAGTTCTATTTGAACGATTCTACAAAGTTCTAAGTGCTTTTCTTTGTAAAATAATTCTTCGTTTTCAAGACCGTATCTTACTGCTCTTCTAGGTCCGCATCCTCTTTTGCCATAGGGTGGATATAATGTCCAATCTAAAAGCTTTTTTGCATGCTCGGCATCCTTTACCATAGGGAAGATAATGCCATCGGGACCCATTTCAAGAATTTTTTTAGTGTTTGTAAGGTCATCTACCGGCACGCGAACAAAGGCGGGCGTTCCAACCGATTTCGCGGCTAATAAATGGTTATAAATGTGCTCAGGGGAAAGAACGGTATGCTCCATATCAATAAATAGGAAGTCATAACCGAGTGAGCCCATAATTTCGGTAACTGCGGGATCGGTAAGATTAACATGTGTTCCAAAAAGCGGAACTCTGTTTTTGAGTTTTTCTTTAATAGTCATAAATACCTCCAAAACATATCATCTATAAGTTATATTATAAAGTATTTTTTAACGAATTCAATATGAATTTCCGACAACTTTTTTATAAAATTTGTCTGAAATTTATAAATCAAGCTTTATTGTTAATAAATTAACAAAATTTAGCCGTTATTTCAACAAAAATAAAAAACATTGACAAAATATTAACAAAGGTGTTGACTATACTAATTTCCGCGTATATAATAAGGTAGTATTATTTATTTTTGGAGGTAATCTTATGTCAAGAGTTTACAATTTTAGTGCAGGTCCTTCAATGCTACCTGAGGATGTTCTTAAAACAGCAGCATCCGAAATGCTTGAATATGGTACTAGCGGTCAGTCTGTAATGGAAATGTCCCATCGTTCTAAGGAATATGATGCAATCATTAAAACTGCAGAGGCTGATTTAAGGGAAATTATGAATATCCCTGATAATTATGAGGTTCTTTTCTTACAGGGTGGTGCTTCAACTCAGTTTGCAATGATACCCCTTAATTTAATGACAAAAAACGGCAAGGCTGATTATGTAATTACAGGTCAGTGGGCGAATAAGGCTTATAAAGAAGCTGCGCGTTATGGAAATGCCAGAGCCGTTGCTTCCTCTGCCGATAAAACCTATTCATATATTCCAAAGGTTGATAAGGCCGATTTCGATCCCGAGGCTGATTATGTTCATATTTGTATGAATAACACTATTTATGGTACAAAATGGCATAACATTCCCGATACAGGCGATGTTCCGCTTATAGCAGATATTTCTTCATGCATTCTTTCTGAGCCGCTTGATGTTTCAAAGTTTGGTGTTTTATATGCCGGTGCTCAGAAGAACGTTGCTCCTGCAGGTCTTACCATCGTAATTATCCGTAAGGATTTACTTGGAAATGCTATGGATATCACTCCTACAATGCTTAACTATGTAACACATAGTGAAAATGAATCAATGTTCAATACTCCGCCTTGTTATACAATTTATGTTGCAGGCCTTGTGTTTAAATGGATAAAGGAAATTGGCGGACTTGAAAAGATTGCTGAAATCAATCGAAAAAAAGCCGAAATTCTTTATAATTTCTTAGATAACAGCAAGCTATTTAAAGGCACAGTTGTTCCTGAGGATCGCTCTTTAATGAATGTTCCTTTTATTACAGGCAATGATGAACTCGATGCTAAGTTTGTTAAGGAATCTAAAGAAGCAGGTTTTGTAAACCTTAAAGGTCATAGGAGCGTTGGCGGTATGCGTGCTTCTATCTATAATGCAATGCCTTTAGAGGGTGTTGAAAAACTCGTTGAGTTTATGAAGAAATTTGAAAGTGAGAATGCATAATATGTATAATATTAAAACCTATAATAAAATTTCAAAGGTAGGCCTTACCGAGTTTACCGATAACTATAAAGTAGCAGATGATGCTCCTGCTCCTGTTGGTGCTATTGTTCGCTCTGCCGCTTTGCATGATACCGAATTTGATGATTCATTGTTGGCAATTGCAAGAGCAGGTGCAGGCACAAACAATATTCCGATTGAGCGTTGCACTTCTCAGGGTATTGCTGTGTTTAACACCCCCGGTGCTAATGCAAACGCAGTTAAAGAACTTGTAATTGCAGGTCTTTTATTATCATCTCGTAAAATTGTTCCCGCAATTGAATGGGCAAAAACCTTAAAGGGTAATGGTAGCGAAGTTGGTAAGATGGTTGAAAAGGGCAAAAGTGCTTTTGCAGGTCCTGAAATTCGTGGAAAAAGCATTGGTGTAATTGGTCTTGGCGCTATAGGTGTTCTTGTTGCCAATGCTGCTAATGCGCTTGGTATGAAGGTATATGGTTATGACCCTTATTTATCGGTTAAGTCTGCTTGGAATTTAACACATAATGCAGTTTATATTGCCGATATCAAAGAAATTTATGAGAAATGCGATTATATCACAATTCATGTACCTCTAACTCCCGATACTAAAGGTTTTATTAATAGTGATGCAATAGCTCTTATGAAGGATGAAGTAAGGGTGCTTAACTTCTCGCGTGCAGAGCTTGTTAATTCTGCTGATATGATAGTTGCTCTTGAATCGGGCAAGGTAGCTTCTTATGTTACCGATTTCCCAACCGATGAGCTTATTGGTATAGGCGGAGTTATTGCAATTCCTCACCTTGGCGCATCAACCCCCGAATCCGAGGACAACTGCGCTAAAATGGCTGCTAAAGAGCTTATGGATTATATTGAAAATGGTAACATCGAAAACTCAGTTAATCTACCTGCAATTTCAATGCCAAGAAGCGGCGATAAGCGTATATGCGTAATTCATAAAAATGTTCCTAATATGCTTACTGCTATTACATCTACAGTTGCTGAAGATAATGTTAATATTGAAAATCTTCTTAATAAATCCCGTGGAGATATCGCTTATACAATGCTTGATATCGATGAAGCCGATTATGATACAATTTATAATCAGTTAAACGCTATTGAGGATGTTATTAAGGTTAGAATTATCTAATTTATGAAGTTAGAATTTCTTTTGTGTTTTCTCTTAGTTATCAATATATTTTCCTTTATTTTAGCGGCAACTGATAAATTTCTTGCAATTAAAAATAAATGGAGAATAAGTGAAAAAACCTTGTTTTTCTTTTCTTTAATTGGTGGAGCGCTCTTTATGCTTCTTTCTATGCATCTATTTCGCCATAAAACGCTCCACAAACGTTTTATGATAGGTCTTCCGATGATTATTGTGGCTCAGTTGATATTAATCTTATGGCTGCAAAATAAAGGCATATTTTATTGATAAAAGATTATAAATATAATAGAAAATATTTAGTTTCGAGGCGAGGTGAAATTCCTCACCGGTGGTAAAGCCCACTAACCCTGTTTTTTCAGGGCCGATTCGGTGAAATTCCGAAGCCGACGGTATAGTCCGGATGAAAGAAAAGTATGTTTATTTGCCCCGATATTTCACATATCGGGGTATTTTTTTGGAGGCAATTATGAATAAAAAAGTAAACACCAAAGCCATTGCAGTTACAGGAGTTATAACGGCGGCAGCTTTTTTATTAACATTTATTTTCAGATTTAAGGTTTCATTTTTAACCTTTGATTTTAAGGACACATTAATTGCAGTAGCGGCATTAACCTTTGGTCCGCTTTATGGTGTTGCATCATCCTTTATTGTTGCATTTATAGAATTTTTAAGTGTAAGTGATACAGGCATCTACGGATTTTTGATGAATTTTCTTGCAAGCGGTACATTTTCATTGGTTTGCGGAATAATTTATAAATATAAAAGAACATTTAATGGCGCTATTTTAGCACTTGTTTTGGCTGCTATTTCTGTAAATATTGTTATGATAACTGCGAATATTTTTATAACACCGCTTTATATGGGAGTTGAGAGAGGTGCAGTAATTTCAATGATTTTGCCATTGCTTTTACCCTTTAATATCTCTAAAACCGTTATTAATTGCGCTGCAACACTTTTAATTTATAAGCCTATAATTTCTTCGCTTCGCCGATTGAACATTTTAAATGGAGAGAGCAAAAAAACGTCATTAAAATCGGTTATTATAGCAATAGTTTCGGTTTTAATTATTGTTCTTACAGTTTTATTTTTAACATTAAAATTAAACGGAGTTTTTGTAATATTTTAGGTTGACTTTTTTAAAAGGTATGATATAATACCTTATGTAAACTAAATATTTTCCTTATCAAGAGTGGCGGAGGGGACAGGCCCTGTGAAGCCCGGCAACCTGATTTTTTCAAGGTGCCAAATCCTGCGGAACAACCGAGAGATGAGGTATAACTTTACCGCTTCTTTTGAGGCGGTTATTTTTTTGGAGGGGACAATATGTCTAAATTTTTATTTACATCTGAATCAGTAACTGAGGGCCATCCTGATAAGGTTTGTGATCGCGTTTCTGATGCTGTGCTTGATGCTATTTTAGAGCAGGATGAAAATGCAAGAGTTGCTTGCGAAACCTTTACCACAACAGGTGTTGTAACCGTTATGGGAGAAATCACAACCTCTGCTCAGATAGATATCACTAAAATTGTTCGTGATACCGTTTGCGAGATTGGTTATAACTCAGCCGATGCCGGATTCGATGGCAATACATGCGCTGTTATGACAGCTCTTGATAAGCAGTCGGCCGATATTGCGTTAGGTGTTGATAAGTCTGCCGAGCTTAAGAATGGCGAGGAGGATGAGTTTAACCTTCATGGCGCAGGAGACCAGGGTATGATGTTTGGTTATGCTTGCGATGAAACACCCGAACTTATGCCTATCACAATTTCTTTAGCTCATAAAATGGCAAAGAAGTTGACCGAGGTTCGTAAAAACGGAGTTTTACCTTATCTTCGTCCTGACGGAAAAACTCAGGTTACCGCCGAATATGTTGATGGTGTGCCTACCAGAATTGATACCGTTGTTGTTTCAAGTCAGCATAGCGCGGATATTGATTTGGAAACCCTTAGAACTGATATTTTAGAAAAGGTAATTAAGCCTATTATTCCTGCGGAACTTTTTGATGAAAACACCAAAATTCATATTAATCCAACAGGCCGTTTTGTAATTGGCGGACCTCAGGGTGATACAGGTCTTACAGGCAGAAAAATAATTGTTGATACATATGGTGGTGTAGCCCGTCATGGAGGCGGCGCATTCTCAGGTAAGGATCCCACAAAGGTTGACCGTTCTGCCGCCTATGCTGCAAGATATGTTGCTAAAAACGTTGTAGCGGCAAAGCTTGCTAAACGCTGTGAGATTCAGTTGGCTTATGCAATCGGTGTTGCAAAGCCTGTATCTGTTATGGTTGATACGTTTGGAACAGGGGTTGTATCGGATGAAATAATTTCATATGCAATTAATAAGGTATTTGATTTGCGTCCTGCTGCAATTATTAAAAATTTGGAACTTAGAAAACCAATTTATAAAAATCTTTCTTCTTATGGCCATATTGGTCGCGAAGATTTAGGTGTTAAATGGGAGAAAACCGATAAAGTTGAAGAGTTAAAGGCTTTTATTTCAAAATAAAGGGGTAATATTTTATGTCAAAAATTTCTATTATCTATCCAATGCAAATTGACACGATTTCGCCGAATATCTATGGCCATTTTGCAGAACACTTAGGCGGTGTTATTTATGATGGAATTTATGTTGGCAAAGATTCAAATGTTGAAAATGTAAACGGTTTTAGAAAGTTTATAATTGATAAATTAAAGGAAATTAATGCGCCTGTTATTCGTTGGCCTGGCGGTTGTTTTGCCGAAATGTATGATTGGCGTGATGGAATAGGAAATAACCGCCCTCAGAAGAAATCAATTTGGACTAAAAATACTGATTTTTATGAAACTAACGAAGTTGGTCTTCATGAGTTTGTTGATTTTTGCGAAAACTGCGGAGCCAAACCATATTTTGCTACCAACGTTCTCTTTATGGATGTTAAATCTACAGTTGATTTGATGGATTATTGTTTTTCTCCTAAAGGTTCTTCAACCTTAGCCTTAGAAAGAGAAAAGAACGGACATCCCGAACCCTTTAACATTCCTTATTGGGGAATCGGTAATGAAAATTGGGGAGACGGCGGAAATATGCGTCCTGAGTTTTATGCCGATTTATATCGTATGTTTTCAAACACCGTTCGTCGTTTTTCAGAAGGTGAGGGAAATGACCGTAAGGGCATAGAAATTTATGCCGGAGGCGCCAACGCTGATGACTATAATTGGACGCATAAATTTATGTCTGATATAAAGGATTCTTGGAAAAGAATTGATGGTTATTCTTTCCATTATTATACCGGTTATAAATCGGGCGGCGCTCCGCAAAGCCATACATTAGAAGAGTGGGATGAAGTAATAGAGAAAACCAAAAAAATGCAGAAACTTATTGACCGCCATTGGAGCATTATCAAGGCTTATGATATGGATGGCGCCGATAAGGGCGGGGAATACTCTTCAAAGCTCGTTATTGATGAATGGGGATGTTGGTATCCTGATGGTACAGGTCCCACCAATGACAACCACCTTTATGAACAACAAAGTTCAGTTCGTGATGCGGTTGTTACTGCAATTAATCTTAATATCTTCAATAACAATGCTGATAAGGTTAAAATGGCTAACGTTGCTCAGCTTGTTAACAACCTTCATTGTCTTTTCTTGGCGCATGAAGATAAATGTATTGCAACTCCCACTTATCATGTTTTTGATTTATTTAAAACTCATCAGGGAGGAACTGCTGTAACTTCGATTTGTGATAATGAAAAAATATCGGTTTCGGCTTCGGTAAAGGATGGAATAACAACTCTTACTATTGCTAATACATCTGCAACAGATGATATAGAAATTGATTTTGAAGCTTTGGGCAAGGAGTTGCCAAAAAAAGCAGAGGGTAGAATTATTTATAATAGTGATATCCATGCGCATAATACTTTTGAAAATCCGGAAAATGTTAAACCTGAAAATATCACGATTGATATTTCGAAAACCTATACTTTACCCAAAACTGCAGTTTTGGCAATAACATTTTAAAATTTAGCAGTCCATATTTTTGGACTGCTAAAATTTTTGTCGATTTTTTCTCTTTAAAAAATATGCTATTTGTGTTAGAATAAATGTGAGGTGAAATTTATGCTTAAGGTAACATACGGCCGCGCTGCCACAGGAAAAAGTTATAATGTTATAAATAATATTTGTGAGGATGTTAAAAATGGTATTGACACTGTTTTATTAGTCCCCGAACAGTTTACTTTTGAAAGTGAAAGAACTCTTTTGGAGTCTTTAGGATTTAAAAATTCCACAAATGTGTCGGTTTTAAGTTTTACAAGGCTTTATGATGAAGTGAGCAGAAAAGCGGGAGGTCGTGTTGCTAATAATATAAACGATATTGATAAAGCGCTTTTAATGAATGTTGCCTTTAAATCGGTTAAGGATGACCTTAATTTATGGCAAAAATATGTTAATTCACCTTTATTTACCGAAAATCTTATTTCAATAATTAATGAATTTAAAGCTGCTTCAATAACAAGCGAAGATATTATTGAGGTTTTACCTTTTATAAAAAATAATTATTTAGGTATGAAGCTTAAGGATATTTCACTCATTATGGCGGCCTATAATGGTTTGCTCGGGAATGTTTTTTTGGACCCTGCAGATGATCTTACAAGGCTTAATGAAAAACTTTTAACCTATAAATATTTTGAAGGGAAAAATGTTTACATAGATTCCTTTAAAAACTTTACAGGTCAGCAATATAAAATTTTAGAGCGAATAATTTCTCAGGCAAATAATGTGTTTTTATCGGTAACAAGTGATGATATAAATTCAAACGATTTATCACTTTTTTCAAATGTTAATAACACGGTAAACCACATTATTAAAATCGCCGAAAAATATTCTATTGAAATAGAAAAAAGCGAGTGTTTAACTGAAAATTATTATGATAGTGATGCTCTTAGTGAACTTGAGAGTTTTCTTGCTAAAAAAAGCGCTGAAATTAAAAATTCAAAAGGTATTACTATCACCAAATGTGATAGTGTTTTAGATGAGGCTCAGTATGTTGCTAAAACCATCAAAAAACTTGTTAGAACCGAAAATTATAGATATCGTGATTTTATAATCATTGCAAGAGATGCTGAAACCTATCAGAAATTAATTGAAAAAGAGAGTAAAATCAATGATATTTATTGCTTTTTTGATAAACGCCGAGGGGTATCTTCGTTACCAATGTCGGTGCTTATTAATTGCGCATTAAATTTGGTTAAATCCTTTACAAGTGATGATATTTTAAATTTCCATAAAACTCTTTTAACGGAATTAACTATAGATGAAATATCAGAACTTGAAAATTATTCTTATCTTTGGAATTTAATCGGAAAACAATGGCTCGAGGAATGGACAATGAATCCGCTTGGCTTTGTTGCTGAAGAAGATAATGAGCAAAAGCCTTATCAGGAAAAATTAGATAAACTAAATTCACTTCGTGTTAAAGCGATTTCTCCTATTTTGCAATTTAAAAAGGCGTTTTGCGGTTCTGCCGAGGATATGACCAAGGCAATTGTTAACCTAATTTCCGGCAATACTGTGAAAGAAAAATTAAAAAATCAGGTTTTAGAATTAGAGCAAATTAATCTGAAAAACGAGGCTGAAAATCTACGCCTTGGTTATGATGCAATCATGGATGCTTTGGGTAGCTTTGCTAAATGTTTATCAGAAAGAGAAATAGCACCTAATGAATATATTGAACTTTGGAAAACTCTTTTAAGTAATATAACAGTTGGTAATATCCCGCAAACTGTTGATGAAATCACATTTGGCTCTGCTGATAGAATTAAACCTTCACGCCCGAAAGTTGCTTTTGTAATTGGTGTTAATCAAGGCGTTTTCCCTGCAAATATCAGCGCCAACGGAATTCTTTCGCAAAGTGATAGAACTCAGCTTTTAGAGGGTGGAATTCAGATTAATGATTTTGGTGTTAATGCCGTTTTAGATGAGGATTTCCTTCTATATTCTTCACTTTGCTGTGCAACCGAAAAACTTTATATTTCATTTTCTTCACTCTCAGCTTCAGGTAATGAACTTGAGCCTTCTCAGGTTATTTCAGAGATTTTATCTGCGGCACCTAATTTGGAATTAAATAATTATAATCCTGATGAACTTAATGAAGATTCTCTACCCGAAACATTAATTTCGGCTAAAACTAAACTTTTCGATTTTTTCGCAAAAGATAAGGATAAATATGAAACCTTAAATGCTGCTTTAGATAATGAAATTTCGGTTAAGGATTTTCTTGATAATTTTTCGAAGGATAAAGCAAGAGTAAAAAGCGAGAATGCATTAAAATTAATGGGGGATAAAATCAATATATCCGCCACGGGCTTTGATACATTCCATCGCTGTAAATTCTCCTATTTTTGCCGTTACGGCTTAGGTCTTAAGAAAATTCAACCCGCTGATTTCGATGTTCTTCAAAGAGGCACATTATCTCACTTTGTATTGGAACATCTTGTAAAAAGGCATTTGGATGATTTTGTTAACTTTACAAGAGAGGATTCGGATAAAAAAGTTGATGAGTTAGTTGACGAGTATCTTTCTCTAATTAACGGTTATGAGAGAATAAGAACGCCCAGAACAGATTTTTTAGTTAATATAATTGCTGATTCTTTAAAAGATGTTGCTTTTCATATAATTAACGAAATGAAGCAATGTGAATTCCGACCCGAATTTTTCGAACTTAAAATTGGCAACGATGGGGTAATCCCAACCCTTACAGTGCCGTTTTCTGAAACGGGCGAAATGCGAATTCGCGGAAGCATTGATAGAGTTGATATTTATGGAGATTATGTAAGAATTGTTGATTATAAAACAGGAACCAAGGTATTTAAATTGCCTGATATTCTTGTGGGACTTAATTTACAAATGCTTATATATCTTTACACAGTTATTCGCGGGGAGAATAGTTATCTTAATAAAAAATTACCCGCAGGTATTCTCTATATGCCTTCAAAACGCGATTTTGGAGAGGCTAAGGCTCTTTCTATGAATGGACTTATTCTTCTCGATGAGGGCGTAATTAAGGCCATGGATAAAGAGGGCGAGGGCGAATATATTCCTCCAAAACCATTTAAAGCGGATGGTTCCTTAAAAAGCCGTTATTCATCCTTTGGCGAACCTGCACTATTTAAAGAAACCTTTGATTATATTGAATTGCTTTTAAAAAGAATGGGTAATAAAATAACCAATGGAGATTTCTCCGCCGACCCGGTTGATGGCATTGATTCAGATGCATGTAAATATTGCGATTTTTCTTCTATTTGCTGCTTTGAAAAAAGTGAGCATAAATGTAGCGATAGATCGCTTAGTCCCGCGCAGGTTTTAGAAATTCTCAAGGAGGCGAACGGTAGTGGCATTTAACCCAACAAAATCTCAAAGCGATGCAATTTTTGCTTCATCAGGTACACTTGTAAGTGCCGCTGCAGGCTCTGGTAAAACTGCCGTTTTAGCCGAGAGGGTAGTTCATCTTTTAACCAAAGAAAACCCAATAAGTGCCGATAGAATATTGGTGGTAACTTTTATGTCGGCTGCTGCTGAAGAAATGAGAAGCCGAATTGAAGCCAGGCTTAATAAGGAATTTTCTAAGAATCCTGATAATAAGTTTTTATATTCGCAAAAACTAAAGCTTAACAATGCAAAAATTTGCACAATCGATTCCTTTTGCATTGATTTGGTAAGAGAACATTTTGATTATTTTGAAATTTCTCCTGATTTTAAAATTGGCGATGATTCTTCGGTTAAAAAAATAAGCGATTCTGTTTTAGGTGGAATTTTAAATCAGGAATTTGAAAATGGCGGTTCGGAATTTTTAGCGCTTTTGAATGCTTTATGTTCTCGCTTTGATGAAACCGATTTAAAGGAAGCTATAATAGGTCTTTATAATTTTTCGGAGAATTTACCATTTCCAAAAGATTGGCTAAATAATTTATCAAAAAATCTCAATGAAGATGAATATGTTGAGAAAATTTTTAACGAAGCTTTTTTGATTATTAAAAACAAATTAAAAAATGCTCTTAAGAAAATTTTATTAGCACTTTCTGAAATATCATCTGATGAAGATTTAAAGGATAAGTATGAAATAACCTTTTTGGAAGAAAAAGATTTTTATGAAAAACTCTTATCAATTTCAAATAATGAAGATTGGGATAAATTATATTTTTCACTCGATTCTTTTTCTTTTGCTCGTTGGAGCACAAGTAAAAAACTTGATGCTGCAACTCTTGATGCCTTAAAAGAATTGCGAGATTCTGCAAAATCGGTTTTAAATGATATTAAAGAAATTGTTTATGCGGATAAAGAAGAGGTTAAAAATCAAATAATTTCTTCTTTAAAGCTTGCTGTTAAATTAATCGAGTTAACCAGAGAATATTCTGAGAAATTTTATAGCGCGTGTCTTGAAAATAATATATTAACATTTTCTCAAGCGGAGCATTTTGCCCTTCAATTACTTTGCAAAAATGAGAATGGAGAAATTAAATTAACCGAACTTTCAGAAGATATTATTTCAAGGTTTGATGAAGTCTTGGTTGATGAGTTTCAAGATATCAATGATATGCAAGATTTGCTGTTTAATATCCTTTCAAAAAATGAGAAAAATCTTTTTGTAGTTGGGGATGTTAAGCAAAGTATTTATAAATTCCGTGGCTCAAATCCCGAAAACTTTTTAAGAAAACAAAATTCTTATCTTCCTTTTGAAAATGCAAATTCTCAAGATTTTAAGAAAATTATTTTAGGAAACAATTTTAGAAGCCGAAAGGGAATTTGCGATTATGTAAATTTTGTTTTTTCTCAAATAATGAATGGGGAAAAGTCTTCGGTTAAATACGGGAAAGATGAAGAACTTGTTAATTCGGCAGTTTATCCTGAAAATGATATCATAGAAACCGAAGTTCATTATATTGATATTTTAAGTGATGATTATTCATCTGCTCAGTTCGAGGCGCAACATATTGCAAATCTTATTAAGGATTATAAGAAAAACGGTTTTGTTAGTGAGAATGATGCATTAAAGCGCCCAAATTATTCCGATTTTGCCGTTATTTTGCGAGGCGTTAAATCAAAGGGCGCTATCTATGCCGAAACCTTTAGAAAAAACGGAATTCCTGTTAAATTTAGTTCGGTATCCTCTTTTGAATCAAGTGAAGTGAAAATAATCCTCTCTCTTCTAACCGTTATAGCGAATCCCTCAAGAGATATTGAGCTTGTAAGCGTTTTAATGTCGCCGTTATTTAATTTCACAGCCGATGAATTAGCCTTGATCAAGGCGAATTCTAAAAAAGAAAACATTATCACAGCGGTTACCAAAGCTGCGTTATCGGGCAATGAAAAGGCAAATAATTTCATCAATTCTCTTAATTTCTTTAGAACAGCATCGGTAACATTAAGCCTTGGAGACTTAATTGATTATCTTTATGATAAAACAAGTCTTCCGGATATTGTTTCTGCTTTGCCTGAAGGAAAGATAAGAAGAGATAATTTATTAAAACTTTATTTAAAGGCTTTGGAATATGAGGAAAACGGATATTCTAAAAATATTTTAAAATTTATAGATTTTATAGATTCTGTTAAAGAAACCGAATCAGGCTCTATGCCTTCGGGGGATGCTGTAACCATAACAACAATTCATAAATCTAAGGGTCTACAGTTCCCAATCTGCATAGTTTCCGATACTTCAAAGCGTTTTTCGGGAGAGGATACCAGGAAAAATCTTTTAAGTGATATTGATTTTGGTGTTGCTTTTAGATATTTTGATAATGAACTCAATGAAAAACGAGAAGCCTTGCAGTTTAAGGTAATTAAGGAAAGAACGCTTTCTTCTTCCTATGAAGAAGAAATGCGACTTTTATATGTTGCCTTTACAAGAGCTAAGGAAAAGTTAATTATTGTAAATTCTTCAAAGAAAACCGAGGAGAAACTTTCTAAAGCCTTTGGAGTATATAGTATTTGCAAGGATAAAGAGCAGTATAGAACCTTCCTAGAGGATTCAAACAGTTACTTCGATTGGATTTTAAAAACAACAGCTCTATTTAAAAACGATTTAAGCAACTCTGATTTTGCGGCTTTCAAATTTGTTCAATCCGATAATATCGACTTTTTCGAAGAAGATTTTGAAATTAAAGATAATGGTGTTGCCGACCTTAATTTATCTAAAAAGATTAGGGAGGTAATATCCTTTAAGTATCCATTTGAGCAGGTAAGAAGCATAGCTTCTAAAAGCTCGGTTACCGCTATTGCTCATAAGGCCGATTCTTTTGAGTTTAGCTTTAATGCTCTTCCTGATTTTATGTCGTCTTCGGGACTCTCTGCTGCGAAACGCGGTACAGCCACCCATCGATTTATGCAGTTTTGTGATTTTTCACTTGCAGAAAAGGATGTTAAGGCAGAACTTGATAGACTTTATGAATTTGAGTTTATAAGCGAAGCGGAACATGATGCGGTTGATATTGAAAGCGTTGAAAAATTCTTTAGGAGTGATGTTTATAATAGGATAAAAAATTCCGATTATAAGCGAGAAATGCGGTTTATAACCGAAATTGAAGCGGGAAGAATTGATAAAACTTTACCCGAAAATGTTAAAAATGAGCCTATAGTAATTCAAGGCTCGGTCGACCTTCTTTTTGAGGAAAATGGAAAAATAGTTATTCTGGATTTCAAAACCGACCGCATTACCGATGAGGAAAAACTAAGGCAAGCATATTCTGAGCAACTTAAAATTTATGCCACAGCTTGTGAGCAAATTTTAGGCAAACCAATAGGAGAATGCATGCTTTATTCCTTTAAACTCGGTAAAACCATCAAAATATAGTAAAAAGCCCATACTTTGTATGGGCTTTTTATATTAGAATGGGTTGAATTTGCTTTCCTTGAAGAGCTGCTTCGAGTGCTTTTGGTATAAGTGTAAAATCGGCAATAAGTGATGTTGCTTTGTTTTTAGCATCATCCTGACCGTAGGGAACAAAATATATATTTTTATAATTTAAAAGTCTGCCAATGTTTTGTGCGGCGCAGGAAAGTCCATCATTTGTGGCTGGCGCTAAAATTACCGGCCTTGCATTTCTTAAATGCGCTTTTACTGCCATAGTAATCGAAGTATCGGTTATTCCGTTAGCGAGTTTAGCAAGAGTATTTCCCGTGCAAGGAGCCACAATTAAAACATCAAGCAATTTTTTAGGTCCAATTGGCTCAGCGGAGGAAACCGAGTGAATGATTTTGTTTTTGCAAATTTCTTCAACTTTGTTTCTTAATTCTTCAGCATTGTTAAATCGGTTATCGGTGGAGTAGACTATTTCTGACATTATCGGTATAATATTAATTCCCGAATCGGCTATAATTCGCATTTGCTTTATGGCTTCGGCAATAGTGCAAAATGAACCGCATAAACCGAAACCTATGGTTAAATTTTTCATATTTTCTCACCCTCTTTTTTATTAATGAGATTGATGATTGTTTCGGATAAAATTTCGGCAGCGGTAAAAGGTGAGTCTTTTCCGGGAAGTCCTTGGGCGTTTATAATTTCGCATTTTGCTTTGCTTTTATCTCCGTAAATGCCTCCGGGTAAGGAAGCCAATTCAATCAACAAAGCCTCTTTTTTCATATTTTTCAAAAAATCGGTGTCGATAACCGGGTAATCAACGGTGTTAAAAACAAAATCGCAATTTTCAGCGATACTGTTAATATTTTTAGTTTCAATACTTTTCATATTAAATGCTTCAATAAAAGATAGGTCAACGTTTTTCCTGGCACTAACAGTTACCTCTGAGCCTAAATCCTTAAGCATTTTGGATAAGATTTTACCAATTCTTCCAAAGCCTATAACAAGACTTTTGCTTTTATTCAGAGTTTTTTTGCTATTCATAACGGCTATAGCAATGGCGCTCTCGGCTGTAGGAACGGCATTTTTTATTGCAAATGAATCAAGTTCGCTATAATCGAAGCAATTCTTGTTTTCTAAATTTAATTTGCATGTAAAAATTTTTTGATTATTTATAAATTCGGTTATATCGGAAATGAAAACTTTTTCACTATTTAATTTATTAAAAATAGTTAAACCATCTTTACTCGCGGGTAAAGGAAGAATAATATATTCGGATTTTTCTATTTTTTCTTTTAAGTTTTTATTTGAAGTTATATGTTCGGCATTATATCCATTTTCTTTTAAAATTTCTGTTAGATAAATTTGGCGTTCATCGCCGCCAATTATGAGTATGTTCATTATTTCACCACACAAAAATTAAACGCCATAAATGCTTAATACATTTTATGGCGTTTTAAATATTTAGTTCTTAATAATTTCAAGGAGTTTTTCTTTTGAATTATATTTTGGTTCTGTAATGCAAATTTCAAGAAGATAATTTAATTTTTCCCCAATTTCTTCTCCGTTAAAACCTAAATCCAAAAGGTCGTTTCCGCTGATATTCAGCATTGAAATTTTATATGGTTCTTTGTTATTAATAATTTCGTTAAAAATTAATTCAAGATTTTTAGTATCTCTTAGATGAAAATATTTAATAAAGAAAATATATTCGCTGAAAATTTCGGGAGAAGTATGATTTAAAATTTCCTTAATCTCTTTTTTATTTTCAGTTTTTAGATTTTCATTTATAAAGATTAAACTTTCAAGATTGTTTTTTAACTTGTTATTGAATTTAAGTGTTTTTGATAAATCTTCAAAAGAAGCATTACTTAGGAGCAAAAAGGCTAAAATACGCAAATTTAGGTTATTTGATAAATTAGAAATTTTTTTAAAATCGTGAGCCTTTGTTATTTTTAAGAAGGATAGACCACCTTTATTAATAAAATCTTCTAGAATAAGCAAATTTTCGCCACTAAGAGCCTTTGTTAGTTCGGTATATATTCTTTCTCCACTAACACTATTAAGCAAATGTGAGTTATTTATCATTGCTTTATAAGTTTTTTCTTGAATTTCGAAATTTAGTGTTGCGGCAAAGCGAATACCTCGAAGAATTCTGAGGGCGTCCTCTTTAAATCTTTCCTCAGGGTTACCAACGGTTTTAATAATTTGATTTTTTAAATCTTCTTTACCACCAAAAATATCAATAATTCCGTTTATCTTATTGAAAGCCATAGCGTTGATTGTAAAATCGCGGCGCTTTAAATCTTCTTCGAGACTTCTTGTGAATTCAACACTTTCAGGGGAACGATGATTGTTATATTGCCCATCAATTCTAAAGGTTGTAACCTCAGTTGGAATTGAATTTTCAATAACCGTTACGGTTCCATGCTTTAATCCTGTGGGGATGGTTTTTTCGAATAATTCTATCACAGTTTCGGCAGGGCAGGAGGTAGTAATATCAAAGTCATCGGGAGAATTGCCGCGCAATGAATCACGCACAGCACCGCCAACAACATATGCTTCATATCCGTTTTTAATGAGTGTATTAATAATTTTCTCAATGTTTTGCGGAATTTTTAACATATTTTACCTCTTTTCTTAAAATAATTGTTTATTTATTGGGCGTTTAGATATATAATATAAATTATGGAGGGGACTAATTATGAAAATATTAAAACCTGAAGATAAGATAATTGATAAGGTTAAAAAGATTCATATGATAGGTATCGGTGGTAGCGGAATGTGTCCTCTTGCCGAAATTCTTCATAGTAAAGGATACATTTTAACCGGTTCTGATAATAATATAAGCGACCCTTTAAAAAGAATAATGAATCTTGGAATTAAGGTTACTTTAGGTCATAAACCTGAGAATGTTGAGGGTGCGGAATTAATTGTTTATTCTGCAGCTATCTCAAAGGATAACCCCGAACTTCAAAGAGCCGCAGAGCTTGGAATTCCTACCATGGAGCGCTCATTATTACTTGGCGCGCTAACAAGAAAGTTTGATAATGTTATTGGAGTAAGCGGAACACATGGCAAAACCTCCACAACCTCTATGATAACACAAATTCTTTATTTAAACAAGTTGGATCCAACGGCTGTTATCGGCGGAAAGCTCCCATTAATAAATTCTAATGGTTTAGCGGGCAATTCCGATATAATGGTTTGCGAATCTTGTGAGTTTGTTGATACATTTTTGCAATTATCTCCCGATATAGCCGTGCTTCTTAATATTGATAACGACCATTTGGATTATTTTAAAACAATGGATAATCTTGTTTTATCTTTTAAAAAGTTTATCTCAATGGCAAAGCTTTTATTTGTTAACGGCGATGATTCTCTTTCTCTTAAGGCTGCAGAGGATATTGAAAGCAAAATCACATTTGGTTTTTCTGAAAATAACACTTATTATGCTACCAATGAAAAGCCTTCAAAATTCGGTTTTAAGTTTGATGTTTATAAAAATGGGGAATTTTTAATTGATATTGAGCTTAAAGTTCCGGGAAAGCATAATATTTATAATGCATTAGCCGCAATTTCGGTATGTGATTATTTAGGTGTTTCTGCAATTGGTATTAAAACCGCCTTAGAAACATTTACAGGCGCAGGAAGGCGTTTTGAGTTCTTAGGCGAATATAACGGTTTTGTTTTAGCCGATGACTACGCTCATCATCCAACCGAGCTTAAAGCAACACTTAATGCCGCCAAGTGTTTAGATTATAAACGAATTATCGCTATTTTTCAACCCTTTACATTTTCTCGCACCGCGCTTTTAAAGGATGAATTCATAGAAGCCTTAAAAATAGCCGATAAAGTAATCTTAACTCCAATAATGGGTTCAAGAGAACAAAACACCTATGGAATTAAATCGGAAGATTTAGCGGAAAAATTAAATGATTGTGTAGTTCTTGAAACATTTGAAGATGTAGCAGACCACATAATTAAAATTGCAGGGGATGGAGACCTTGTAATTTCTATGGGTGGCGGAGATATTTATAAAGCCGACCATATAATTATTGATAAACTAAAATAAATAGAAAACAACCCTGACAATTAATTTTGTCAGGGTTGTTTTGCAAAGGAGTAAAACTAAAGTTCTCGGAAATTTTTAATTCTATGGAAGGTTGAATAGTTAGCATCGTGCATATTGCGAGCATTATTCATTGCGGTTCTCGAAAGATAGATTATATCATCGCCTTCAATTGAAAAATCAACATATTGAAGACCAATTTTCTTAATATCATCATGGCTATAATCATAAAGAATTTTTACAAGACTCCAATTTTCCATATCAGGAGAAGAAACGAGTGCCGATATTGTTCTGCCAACATCTCTGCCGTCCTCGGGATGATAATTGCAAATAGAATAATATTTTTTGCTAACCTCATCGTACTTAATCATAAATTTAACATCGTTGCCGTTAAAATTAATCGCGTGAGAGTATTCAAGCGGAGCATCAGGGTTCTTATCGTTAACCTTATAAGCTAAAACTCTTCCTTTGTTTGGGATAGCCTTCGGATTAATTGAGTAACGCATTACATTATAAAGGTTACCGTCGGGAGCCACAGCGAGAGTTCCCTCAAGGGTTGCTCCTGCATGTCCGTTAACGGTACCGGGCCAGGTTGGATCATAGGGTAGAGGCTCTGTAAGATTCCAACTTTCAGGGTCTAAAAGGTCGGCATTAACATCACAGGAAATTACCATTGCGGCATGGAATAAATCCTTATTAGCCCAGTTACCCCATTCAACGGTGTTATAAATTCTGCCCTTGTATTCAATTACATTCTGCGGATTTTTATGGAAACCTTCTTTACCTCCGCGGCCGTTAGAACCGCGCATAATAACGGTTGGTATTCCAAAGGTTTTACCGCCATCGGTAGATTTACCAATTAGTAAATCGCCATATTCGGTAGAGCAACCAAGAACATATAATTCGCCCTTGTGAATAAACAATTTAGCCCAAAGGCAGGGCATTAATTCGCTAACATAGTGCCAGGTTTTGCCATCATCGTCGGAACGGAATATAAGGCTTAGGTTCATCGGCATAGTATATCCTGCGCCGAAAACGTCCATCGAAGCTAAAAGGAAACCATCAGGATGGCGAACAAGGCTTGGTGAACAAAGGAAATCGCCTGAATGTTCATAAATTTTATCTTCGGGATGAAGATAGTTTACAATAGTACCAACTGCTTCGCCGGTTCTGGCAAGTCTAACTCGGCTTTTCTTATCTCCGGCAGCAACATAAAATTCATAATCATAATGTCTGCCAAGTCCGGTAATATCAAATTCGGCGTTCTTAGTAGTTCCCGCAATCTTAAAATCTACGGAATTCTTAATCTTGTAGTAAACGGTGTATTCTTCAGCATCTATCGGTAACCATTCAAGATGAATGCTGTTAGAATCGGGTACTACGCGGCAAATATAAATATCTCCTGCATACCAGCAAAGCGGTTTATATTGTTGATAACTCCAGGTGTTGATACCTTTCATAATAATTTCCCCTTAAATTTTTAGCATTAATTATATTTTATGGCAGATAATGCTATGATACAAGTAATAAAATGCTATATTTTAGACAAAAAGTGCAATTTCACTATTTTTATAATAAACGCCCAAAACCATTTCGGTTTTGGGCGTAGGTTTTAATTGGTGGTAAATAAATCTATAATTTTAGAATAAATCTCTGATGGGTTTTCAAGGAATTTAGATTTAATGCTCATAGCTTGCGATTCATCGGAAACTAAAAGTTGAACGCTCATAATAGGGGTATCGTTGTCAAGGGCGGAGCAGGTAATAAAAGTGTTTTCGCCTTGTCTTACAATACTAATGTCGGTTTCCTTAGCATTTTTAATTTCCGCAATCATTTTAAGCGTGCTTTTGCAAGCCTTTTCGCGAATTGATAGGGGAACTGTGTTTTTTAATGTTTCTGCAACGTTTCGGCCGCTTTCTGTAATCGTATATGTTTGCTCTTTTTCATCAACACATACTATATTTCCGTTTTTGATAAGCGCCTCTATGCAGTCGCTAACTTCAAAATTGTTAGCGATACCGTCATAAAACATAATTTCGCAGAGTTTGCTAACAGGAACGGGCTCTTTCATAGATTTTAAAACATAGCAAATAAGAACCTTTATTTCGGTTGAGTTAACGAGTCCACCTGGGGCGACTCCTGCCGATACTGCATCAAATTTCATATATGCACCACCTAATCATTTATGTTGAAAATTTTAATAGCGTTATTATAAAAAATATTTTGAATATTTTGCTTGGATAAATCCATCATTAAAGATGTTTGATAAAAAGCAAATAATGATTCTATGCAAGATAGACTTGAAGGGAAATAAATATTCTCTGGGAGTTCATCGGCAGAAATCCAAGTAAAAGTATCTCCGCAGGAAAAAGGTCTGCCGCGCATTCTGTCTCCCGGATAATCGCTGCCCCACATAACCTTATCAATACCGGCAATTTTAATTACCTGAAAGATAGAAGCAGGCTCGCATATTGCAGAAATATCATAATAGATGTTTTTAAAACCTTTAATTAAGCTTAGGTTTTCAAGAATTGTCCAGGGTGCAAAAGCTCGAGCACAGTGGGCTAAAATTAACTTTGCATTTGGATATTTAGTTGCCATTTTAATTATGTATTCAATATTTTGCTTATCTGCAAAGGATTTTTCCTTAACAAGATGAAGAGTAATAGCAAGGTTTCTTTTATTGGCAACAACCCATGCCGATTCGGGAAGAAAATCACTAATCTCAGCATTTGGACCTTTATCGGTAGCCGAAACATTAAAATAGCATTTTATACCCTTAAAGTTTTTATGAATTAAAAGATTTTCTATATCTTTGGTTGTGTCTTCGGGTAAAACAAAAATTTCAGCAATCGAATCGGGATGATGATTTAGATTTTCGGCAATCCATTTAATATAATTATTTCTTTTATTTCTATCCCTTAAATTTCTATCAGGCCAGGGGAGGAACATACCTCTAACTTCTCGGTTGCCGTAGAGTGTTTTTTGTTCCGCCTTAAATCTTTCGATATCTGCTGAGCCGTACTTTTGGCACATTGCATCGCAATTGTTTACAATGTCGTTATTATAAATATGGGCATGAGCATCAAAGATTTTTTCGGGCAAAAAATCTTGAAGTTTATTTAATATTTCTAAATCCTTAACTGAAAATTGATTTTTATCGGTAGTAAGCATAAATAACCTCAATTTATTTTTAAATATTATACTATAAGTTATTTTCCTTTTCAAGTGTTAACCATCAAAATCTTCAATTAACTGTGTTGCTTCTTCAATGCTTTCTAACTTAATTCCGCTTTTTAAATTATCGCGGTCTTGAAGCGGAAGAGAGTTTGGATTAATGTTATCATAAATCTGAATTAATTCATCATCTCTAAATAATTTAACTCTTCCATCAATACTAATCAAGGTATAATTATTGCTTAATGTTTTATCTATTCGGGCAGATTCCATTTTTTCGGAATATATTCTATAAAACAAAAGTAAGAAAGTTAATAGGATTATAACCAAAAAAAGCGCGTAATTTTTCTTCATTTTATATCACCAATGGTTATTTTTAGCAATTTTTTTGAAATTATTAAAATATTGTAACCCAATTTTTGAAATTTTATGGTATAATAACACTATATTCGCGAAAATTTTTATGAAATTCAGTTTAAGAAATTTCGAATTTGGAGGCTTATATGAATTACAACGAAAACAATCGTGATAATTTTGAGGATACCGCAACATTTAAAAGTCTTGATGGTGTGGTTGACCTAAACAGCTTTTCAGATGCATCTGAAGAGGCTAAAAAAATTGAAAATAGGAAAAAGGAAAGCAATAATAAAGGAAAGCTAAAATTTAATAAAGCAACCTTTTTTAAAGCCGCTTTAACCTTGTTCTTGGTTGGTACTATTACAGTATGTATTATCGCCGGAGCTTTTATAATTTATGCTTTCAATTTTGTTGATGCTTCAATGGATGAAAACCTTTATGATATTGCCCTTAACTTTACAACAACTATTTATGTTGAGGATGAAAAAACAGGTAATTTTACCGAGTATCAAAGACTTCATGGCGAGCATAACAGAATTTGGGTTTCGGATGCCGATAACGAAATTCCCGAGAACCTAAAGAATGCCTTCATTGCTATTGAGGACCAACGTTTTAAAACACATAATGGTGTAGACTGGAAGAGGACCTTTTCGGCATTTGCCAATCTTTTTTTTCATTTCTATTCTTCTAATCAAGGTGGTTCTACCATCACTCAGCAGCTGGTTAAAAACCTAACAGGTGATAACTCTACAAGTCCCAGCCGTAAGGTGAGGGAAATTATGAGAGCCCGCGAGCTTGAAATTAAATACTCTAAGGATGTAATTTTAGAGTGCTATATTAACACCGTTTCAATGGCAGGTGGTATGTATGGTTCTGAGGTTGCTGCAAACTATTATTTTGATAAAGCAACAAAGGATTTAACCCTTAATGAGTGTGCTGCTTTGGCTGCAATTGTTAAGGCCCCCGAGCAGTATAGACCTGATAAAAAACCTGAAGCGAATAAGCAACGCCGTCAAACTGTTTTAAATAAAATGCTAGAATTAGGTTATATTACCGAGGAAGAGCATGCAGCAGCTTATTATGAAGATTTAGAAATTGTAGCGAAAAAAGAAAATCTTAATGAGGTTGAAGTTAACTCTTATTTTGTTGATGCGCTTTATGAAGATGTTGTAAAAGGTTTAATGGAAGTTTATGGCTATGATGAAGAGCATGCTAAGGAAAACTTCTATAATGGCGGATATAAAATCTATGCAACGCTAGACCCCGATGTTCAGTCGGCTATGGAGAACGTTTTTGAGAATAAATCAAACGCTTTAAAGGGTAAAGATGGTAAACTCCTTCAAGGCTCAATGGTTGTTCTTGATTATAATGGTCATATCAAAGGCCTCGTTGGTGGTATTGGCGAAAAGGATGGTAACCGAGTATTTAACAGAGCAACCAGCGCTCTTCGCCAACCCGGTTCTACAATGAAGCCAATGTCGGCTTATGCGCCTGCTATTGAAGAAAATCTTATTACTTATTCCACTATTGTTAAGGATAAAGACCTTTATAAATATAAGAGTGGCGATGGCACGATGTGGAAGCCACGAAATTGGTATAAGGGCTATCTTGGGGATATAACCATCGAAAAAGCTTTGGAAAAATCGGTTAACACCATTCCCGTAATGCTTGTTGAAAAACTTTCCCTTAATCATTCATTCGATTTTCTAACTAATAAATTAGGCTTAGAAACACTTAATGAGCATGACAAATCTAGCTATGCTTCTTTAGGTATGGGTGGTACAAACACCGGTATAACAACCCTTCAAGAAGCTGCTGCTTTTGCGACATTTGGAAATGGTGGAATCTATTATGAGCCCACAACATATTATAAGGTTACCGATATCCACGATGTTGTGATTTTAGAAAGTGAGCCAGCTCCTAAAGTTGCTATGAGTGAAGATACCGCAACCGTAATGAACCATTTGCTTCAAAATGTAGTATATGGCGAAGATGGTACAGGTAAGGGCGCAGCATCCTTTATTTCAAATATGAAAATATTTGCCAAAACAGGTACTTCTAATGATTCCACTAACTGTTGGTTTACAGGTGGCTCGCCTTATTATGTTGCATCTACTTGGTGTGGATATGATGAGCAGCAAACCGTGCCTCAAAGTTCTATTGCAAGAAAAATGTGGGGTGGCGTTATGTCTAAGATTCATAAGGGCCTTAAGGTTAAAACCTTCACAGATAGTCAATACTCCGAAAAGCATTATTATTGTAAAGATACCGGACTACTTGCAACAGAGGGTTGCAAAGATAGAAAGGTTGGATGGTATAGAAAGAGCAATATTCCGAAACTTTGCGATGAGCATGAGGGCGAAAAGGCAAAGGGCGAATATAAGCCTAAAGAGGAAGAGAAACCTGCAGAAGAAGCAAAACCTACTGAACAGCAGGACAATTCAACTGAAGAATAAAATAAAACCGCTTTTCTTTCGAAAAGCGGTTTTTGTTATATAATATTGTGCATTCTTCGATATTCTCCGGGTGGCATACCGGCGTATTTTTTAAAATATGCATTAAAATAATATTCATTGTTAAAATTAAATTTTATTGCAATTTCCTTTAAAGTAAGCTTGTTTTCAATAAGCAGCTTTTGTATAATTTTAATTTTTTGTGAGTGAATATATTTCATAGCAGTTGTCTCCTCGCTTTTAAATAGGCGGGTTAACTGCTTGGTGCTTAAATTGCAATATTTTGCAATTTCGGTAATTGATGGAGTTAGCTCAATGTTGTCTTTAATATATTGCTTGGCAAGCGATAATCTATTATCCTCGCTTGTAGTAGAAATGATTTCCTTTTGGGTATAACCTAATAATCGGAAAATATTAACAATAATTTCGAAAACTGAGTTTTCAACCATTTGCTCAGAAAATCTTAATTTTCTATTATATTCGTTATTAATAAAATTAAGATTTTCAAGAATTCGTGAGGGGTACTTAAAAATTAGGGGAGCGCTTAACTTTTCATTAAGAATTTGATTTTCACTGTTAAAGGTTATTGAAAATTTTTCAGTATTTTCTTTAAAATCAGTTAATCTATGTTTTGTTAGATTGGGGATAACAAGCATTTCTCCACTTTTAACGGTATAGTCCTTTTCGTTAATCTCGTAAGAATGGGAACCGTTAATAATGATATGTATTTCAATGCAGGTGTGATGGTGCGCCTTTTTATTAACTGAAAATGAGTCGTTTTTATAATTAAGGTATTTAACAAAAATATTTGAAATATTTTCACTTTGAAGTGATGGATTGTCCTTCTTTTTAGATTGTCTATATAAAATCTTCATACAAACCTCGCGAAATTTTTTGTAAATTATTTTATAAGCAGTCAAACAACTTCTTTGTGAAGTTATTATATCACATAATTTTACAATTTCAATAGAAATGTCCGAAATTTATAAATAATTGTCTTATTAATATATTGCTAAAAAATAATAAAAATTTATAATTAAATGTAAGGAGGAGTGTTTATGGATATTTTTACAACAATGATAACACCTTATAAAAAAGATGGTTCTATTGATTATGAAACCGCTGAAAAATACGTTGATTGGTATTTTGAAAATGGTCTTAACGGAATTTTTGCAGTTTGCCAATCTAGTGAAATTTTCTTTCTTTCGCTTGAAGAAAGAGTTAAGATAAATAAGCTTGTTTATGATAAAGCGAAAAAATTAGAAAAAGAAACAGGAAAGCAGTTTACTGTTGTTTCATCAGGCCATATTTCCGATACTCTTGAGAAACAGGCAGAGGAATTGAATGCAATTTGGGAATCAGGCACCGATGCCTTAATTCTTATTACTAACCGCCTTGATATTAATAATGAAGGCGATGATGTTTTCATTGAAAATGCTGAAAAGCTAATTTCAATGTTACCGAAAGAAGCAAAATTAGGATTCTATGAATGTCCTTATCCTTATAAAAGACTTTTAACTCCTAAAATTTTTGAATGGGCAGTTAAAACTGGTAGATTTACCTATATGAAGGATACCTGCTGTGATTCTCAGATTATTAGAGAGCGCCTTGAAATTATAAAGGGCAGCGAATTTAAGCTTCTTAATGCAAACTGCCAAACTTTACTTGAAACAATGCGTGATGGTGCTCATGGATATTGCGGAATAATGTGCAACTTCCATCCAAAGCTTTATGCTTGGCTTGGTGAAAATTATGATGATAAATCAGGTAAAGCCGACCTTGTTCAGTCGGTAATTGGTACCTTTGGTTTTACCGAGGTAGGTTTGCCTTATCCTTTAACTGCTAAATATCATATGAATCTTTGCGGCATTCCCACTGAAGAAATCACTCGAAATCCTTCTTGTAAATCTCTTACTGATTATGCTCGCAACTGTATGAAGCAAATGAAGTATGCTACCGATGCATTAGAAAAAACTTTATAAGGAGTAAAGACAATGAAGGGTATTAATACTTGGAGTTATCAACAATATAAACCTCTTTGTTTTGATGCAGGGGATATTTATATTTGCCGTTTAGCACCCGGTTTTGATTATTTGCATCTTGAGTGGCTATCAATAGATGCTGAAGAATATTCAGTTTATTATCGCCTTAGAAATCATACCGATTTTAAATTAGCCGGCAAAACAAATTCAACTGAATTTACCATTGAAAATCTCGGTCGTCATTATGAATATGAAGTTTATGTTGCTGCGGGCGAAAAGAAAAGTAGAATTCGTCTTGCAAGAATTGGCGAGGCGATAGGAACTATAGTTAATTATCTGCACCCTGATGATAAAATTTATTATCATTCTGGCCATGCTTTATGTTCTCCAAGCCTGGTACGCCATCCGGATGGCTATCTTTTAGCTTCGATGGATGTTTATGGTGGGGATGCTCCGCAGAATTTAACGCTTATTTTCCGTTCCGACGATAATGGTGCCACATGGCATTATGTGAGCGAATTAATGCCTTGTTTTTGGGGCAAGCTTTTCGTTCATAAAGGCGATGTTTATATGCTTGGATGTTCCACCGAATATGGCGATTTGCTTATTGGTAAATCAACCGATGGCGGCAAGAACTTTGGAACACCGGCGGTAATTATGCGCGCTTCGGGTGGTAAAAAGGGTAGAGCAGGTTTCCATAAAAACCCGCAAAATGTTTATGCCTATAAGGGAAGAATTTATAACACAGTTGAGTGGGGAACATGGTTTGACCATGATTTATTCCATGCAGCAATGGTTATTTCTTGCGATGAAAATGCCGATTTAATGAATCCTGAAAATTGGCATTTATCTGAGCCCCTTCGTTATGACCCAAGTTGGCCCGGTACTGTTAAAGGTCATTGCGGCGCTACTTTAGAAGGTACATTAGCTGTTGCTCCCGATGGTAATCTTTATAATGTAATGCGTTATTCAATTAACCCCAAGGCTATTCCAAATAAAGGCTTAGCATTGGCTTATAAAGTAAACGCAGAAGACCCAGATGCTCCGCTAGAATATTCACATGCTATTAAATTTAACGGTAACGATGTTAAATTTATGATTAAGTTTGATGAAATTGGTAAGAAGTACTATTCCATTGCTACATATCATCCCGAAGATGGCAGAGATGTAGGACGCTCAATGTTAGCGCTTGTTTCTTCGCCTGATATGGAAAACTGGAATCTTGTGAAAATTCTTTACGATTTCAGTAGTGAGGATATTAAAAAGGTTGGCCTTCAATATGTTGATTTCTCGATTGAGAATGATGATATAATTTACCTGTGCAGAACCGCAATGAATAATGCGGCTAACTTCCACGATGCTAATTATTCAACCTTCCATAGAATTGAAAATTTCAGAGAACTTTAATAGGAGATTATTATGAAAAAACCTAAGATTTTAGTTGTTGGTAGTCTTGTAATGGATTTAATTGTGTCAACAAAGAAATTCCCTGAACTTGGAGAAACCGTTATTGGAACTTCATTTGCAACCGCACCCGGTGGTAAAGGCGCTAATCAGGCCGTTCAAGCGGCTCGCCTTGGGGCAGATGTTACACTGGTTGGTAAAGTTGGAAACGATTCAAACGGCGAAGAACTATTAAAGTCCTTAAAAGAAAGTGGCGTTGATATTTCTTTTATAAAAACAACCGGTAACGCTCCTACTGCTGTTGGTAATGTTCAACTTCAGGTAAATGAAAAAGGCACCGATAATAGAATTATCGTTGTTTTAGGGGCAAATTATGAAATTACTCCTGAAGATGTTGCATTTTTAAAGGATGATATTAAAAATTACGATATCTTAATTTTGCAGCAGGAAATACCTGCTGAAATTAATAAAATTGTGGCGGGTTATGCTAAGGAAAATAATGTTACGGTTATGCTCAATCCTGCGCCTTATCGAGAAATAGAACCCGAGCTTTTGTCCTGTCTTACCTATATTTCTCCAAACGAAACCGAGGTTGAACAAATGACAGGAATTTGCCCTGACTCTGATGAAAACATCAAGAAATGCATAAATGCTTTAAGAGAAACCGGAGTTGAAAATGTTTTAATCACATTAGGTAAGCGCGGATGTGTTTATTCGGCTGAAGATAAACTCCTTTTTGGTAATAGCGAGGATTGCGGCGAGGTTGCAGATACTACCGCTGCGGGAGATAGCTTTGTTGCGGCGTTTTGCTTTGCAAAATCATTAGGATTAGATTTAGATTCAATTTTTAAATTTGCGAATTGTACTGCAGGCATTACTGTATCGCGTTTTGGTGCACAACCAAGTTTGCCAACCTTAGAAGAGGTTAAAGCAATTTTAAAACAAAAAAATTATAATATAAACATTTTTTAGAGGTGTGTTATGGAAAATTTAAAAAGTTTTATTGAAGTAAGTCTTGAAGAGTTCACTAAATATACCGAAAAGATTGATTATGAAGCATTAAGAAAGGCTGCCGATTTAATCATTGCCGCTAAGAAAAATGGCAATAGAGTTCATGTTACAGGTATCGGCAAAACTGCACATGTTGCTATGTATATCGCTGCTTCTATGTCATCGGTTGGTACTCCTGCATATTATTTGCATGGAACTGAAGCTGTTCATGGCTCTTGCGGACAGTTAGTTGAGGGTGATATAGTAATTGCTATTTCTAATAGTGGAGGTACTGTTGAACTTAAAACAGCAGTAACTGCAATTAAGAATAATGGAGCAAAGATCATAGCCGTTACAGGAACTCCAAATTCTTGGTTAGCCGAAAATGCTAATGTAGCCCTTATTGCCGGCGTTGAACGCGAGGGTGGAGTTTTAAATCGTGCCCCAAGAGCTTCTATTTTAGCTGAGGCACATATTCTTCAGTGCTTATCTATACTTCTTCAGGAAGAATCTAAACTTACTCCTCAGCAATATGTTAAGTGGCATCCGGGTGGAGCATTAGGTAATCTCAGAGAAGGAGAATAAAAATGGAATTAAAGGGTAAGAAAATTCTTTTTTTAGGCGATAGCATTACCGAAGGTGTAGGTGTTCAAAACCCTGAAAATAGATTTGTTGACCGCATTGCCGCTATGACAGGTGCTTTATCTTTAAATTACGGTGTTGGCGGAACAAAAATTCAGAATATGGTTTTTCAATATGAAAATCAGGTTAAAAATGAAAGCTTCATAATGCGCGTTGATAGAATGGAAGAAAAAGCGGATGTAATAGTTGTGTTTGGTGGTACTAATGATTGGGGCGAGGGAGATGCTGAACTTGGCTCAATGCAGGACCGCGACCCACACACTTTCTATGGCGCTTGTCATACATTGTTTAATAAGTTGTTAAATAAATATCCTGAGGCTGAAATTGTTGTTTTAACGCCTCTTCATCGCCGTCGTGAAACCGTTCCTGAAGCCGATGGACTTCGCCATATCGAAAATGATACAATTCTTGTAGATTATGTAAATATAATTAAAGAAGTTGCAGAATTTTACTCTTTACCGCTTCTTGATTTATGGAAATGCAGTAAAATGCAACCTGCGGTGGAGATAATTAAGGAAAAATTTATGCCTGATGGTCTTCATCCAAATGATGCGGGACATCAAATTTTAGCAAATAGAATAATTAATTTCCTAAAAACTTTATAAAAAATTAAGCCCTATGCTGAGCATAGGGCTTTTTTATTATTGATTTTTAGAATTTGGCCACATTGCGGGGTTGATAACCTCTATCGGAATACCTTTAAAGGCTTCGTGAATTTTCTCCATTTGTTCACTGGTGAGTTTTTCAACCTTATCCATCATTGCACAGTTAGATTCAATTTGTTCGGGTGTTTGGCAACCGAGAACAACTGTTGTGATGGCGGGGAGGGATAGAACAAATGAAAGAGCAAGAATAGCAGGTTCCATATTAAATTCATTAGCTAAGGCTCTGAATTTCTTAAGCCACGGAACGCAGAAATTCATTTGCTCAGGGAGTTCATCGGGGTTCATAAATACGAGTCCCTGCAAAAATACGCTACGAGCATAAATAGACATACCCGCATCTGCAATTTTCTGAATACCTCCGTTATCAATTTGGCTCCAATCGAAAATATTTTGCGGAATTTGAACAACATCAAAACCGGATTCAGCAATTAAACCATAATCATGCTTAGAATAAGCGGAAATTCCTGAGAGTTTCATAACACCTTCATCTTTTAATTGCTGGAAGCACTCTTTAACAATTTCAGGGTTTTGCTCATAGTCCTCAAAATTATGGTCCATGATAATATCCACTTGATCAACCTGAAGGTCTTGGAGACATTTTCTTCCTTGAGCTAAAATATCAGCTCTGAGAGCTTCGGGTGAAGAATGGTCAAACGGTCCAATTTTAGTAACAATAATAGGTCTTTTGCCTGTTTCTTTCATCCAAGTACCAATAACTTTTTCAGATTCACCATAGTTATTAGCTGTGTCAAGTGTGTTAACACCAAGCTCAGCTGCCTTATTTAGAATTGCATCGGAACGCTCTTTAGTGGGCTTTGAAGAAAACTCGCCAAAACCATAATCAATTCCGAGTTGAACAGTACCTAAAGAAAATACCGACATATCATAGCCTTTAGAATTTACATATTTCATAAATTTTTCTCCTTACCAGATGGTCCATCCGCCATCCATTACAAGATTTTCGCCGGTAACATAGCCTGCGGCATCACTTGCTAAGAAGCAAACCGGACCTTTAATATCATCCTCATTAGCCCAACAACCGAGCGGACAGTTTTCAATATATGTCTCAACAAATTGCTTTTTATCCGGGGTGTCGGCAAGTCCGGGGTTAAATCCGCCGGGTGAAATGCAATTAACTCGGATACCGTGTCGGCCATATCTGCCTGCCATAAACTTAGTTAGACCAACCATTGCCCATTTTTCAGTTGTATAGTTAACCGGCTGGTCTCCATACGATTCGGGATAGAAGGGGAAATGCGGACAGTCGATACCGCGCATAGAGCTTATGTTGATAACATTACCTTTAATTCCGCGCTTAATCATATCATCTACCACAACCTTTGCTAAGATGATTTGACCATTTAGGTTGGTGCTCATTGATGCCTGTAATTTTTCTCTTGTTGCGGTGGGCATGGGAGTTAGATTACTTCTATCAACGGCATTGTTAATAAGAATATCAATTTTGCCGTATTTAGCAATAACATCTTCAACGAGCTTGTTAATAGATTCATCGGAATTAAGGTCTAATGACATACCAACAGCTTCATAACCTTTATCTCTTAACTCTTTTGCGAACTCTTCGCACTTATCTCCGCTACGAGAAGCAATAACAACCTTTGCTCCCATTTCGCAAAGACCGGTTGAAATACTAGCTCCATATAATCCTCTGCCGCCTGTAACAATAGCTACGCGGTCTTTAAGAGAAAATAATTCATTAACGTTTTTCATTATAGTTCTCCTTATTTAAATGAGTATTTTGCTTTACCTGTGGCATCATCATAGAATTCCATAGTAAAGGTTTTGTTAGCATATTTTGCGAGGGTAGACATTACAACACTCGTTGAAAATTTAAACCAAGGTGTAACTGTTCTACCTGTATCTCTTAAATGCTTAACAGCAGGGCAATACTCAATTTGAACAGTAAGGGTATCGCCATCTTTTGAAAGAGTTAGAACATTCTCACTCTTTTCAGTTTTATAGGTATCCCTAATCTTATCAGCGATAGCATCAATACCTCTTGCCTTGATGTCCTCAATTACCTTTTTATATACATTTTCGGTATAGGTTTTAAGATAATCGATAAGTACCTCTTCACCGTACTTTGAGCCTAAATACTCGATTCCGTTATTAAGCGAAGAATGAAAATCCATATGAAAATATTCATTGTCTGCGGCATTGCGATGCATAACCAAAGAATTTTCATCAATAATCAGTTTATTTTGGAACTTTTTAGGGTCATAAATTAGAAGTGAACAAGCGGCATTATCGGTACCACAAAAGTCATAAACATATTCAAGTCCAATTTTTTCAACCGATTCTCTATAATGGTCGCAGTGAAGACAGTAATCGTGGTAAGGCTCAATACCTATGGAATCTTTTAACTCCAAAAGTCTGCCTTTAGAGGGGCAACGGTGCATCTGAATTTTAAACCAACCTTCTTTTTCGTTTAAATACATTGAAAAATCTGCAGCTTCTTCGTTAAGTGTGCCGCCCCAATAATTAAAGCAACCTTTTATGCCATCTTTTTTAATAAAGTTAATAAGCGGAATACCTTCGCCCGTAGGTTTGAAAAGGAACTCCCAAAACCTATCAACTTCTTGTCTTCCATAATTTTTTTCAAGATATGTAAAAAGTTCACTGTAAGATGGAATAAATTCTGTACAAGAAATCATTTAATATTTCTCCTATTTAACCTTTTCAATATTATCAAGAATAATATTCATATATTCTCTACCGAAATTAACATCAATCATTGAAGCGCCAACCTCGTAACCACCTTCAACTGCCGATTCGGGAGTGCAAAGGTAACCCGGAAGGTCTCCGTTTGAAAGTTCGTTAATAACTGTCATATGGAAGCCTGCCATAGCCTTTAAGTAAATAGAATATTCAACGAACATTTCGCCTGGTAGACCGATTACCACTAAATCTCCAAGGCGTATAATTTGAATTTCAGCAGGAAGTTCATCCTCTAAAATATCAATTTTGAGTCCTTTGTTACGGGCAATAACATAACCTAACTGATTTTCGGCACCGAGGCACTTAAGGTTAGCATTTTGCCAAAGATAATATTCTTCACGATTTGTTGATTTACCATACTTTGCATATAACTCTTCGTAGGCTGCTTTATCACGGGCGAGTTCCTCGCGTAGCACTTCCTCGGGCTTGAATTCACGAAGTTTAACATCAACTTCTTCTGACGCTACCTTAATTACTAATTCATCGGTCCAAAGGGCATTTTCGAGAACAACGTTAGCCGCTTTACCCAAGGTTCTGCCAACGCGCTCGGCTTCATCATAGCTTTCTCCTTGGCGATAATATCTGCTCGACTGGTTGCCCGATGCACCCTGAGCAAAGCCTACAAGACATTCAGGATATTTTTCCTCAATTTCAAGCTTTAAATAGCAAGGATAATCGGCTGTGCAAACGTTACTCCACTCATGAATAAAGGTTGGGTGTAATGTGTAGTTTACCATAGCGCCGCGGATGACATCATTTGTATCCTTAATAGCCCAAACGCTAACAAGCGGGTCATGAGGACCCCCCGGCATTCTACGGTTGCCGCCAATACCAGATTCGGCGCCGCAAATTTCGGTACCGCGAGCAAAAAGGGCGGGGAAGGCATTTTCCTTAGCTTCGCAAATAATTTCAATAATTTTGTTCTTTAAGAATTCAACATATTCTTTAGGCTGCTGAATTTGATTTATAATGGTATCAAGGTCGATACTACTTGATGCCATAGGGCCTGAATGGGTATGAGAACAGCTAATCATAATATTAGCGCCATTAATACCACATTTTTCTTCAACAGCTTTTCTTACAGCAACTACATGTTGCTTTGAGAAAAAAAGTAAATCAAGTGTTACAAATGCAACCTCATTTTCACCGTTGCTTAAATACATACAAGCTGCATAGAGCGGGTCGTGAGCTCCTGTGTTATGTCTTGGATAGTGGGGATAGCCCTCTAAAGTAAGTCCTAGCGGGGGGGTTATATCCGCTCTTGTCATAAATGCTTTTAACATATAAATTCTCCTTCGAAAACAACATTATCAATGTTGTAATTTTCATCAATAATAACAAAATTAGCTTTTTTGCCAACGGCTATAGTGCCGATTTCGTTATCCATACCAATAAGTCTTGCGGGGTTGCGGCTAGCCATATTAAAGGCATCAGAAAGGGAAACTCCTGTATGTTTAATTAGGTTTCTAATTGCTAGGCGAAGGGTTAGCTTACTTCCTGCAAGACCGTCATTTTCATCAAAATTAAGGTCTTCAGTTTCTCTGCCCATAGGCATTGTGGGGTCGTTTACTGTACTATCGGAAATAAGAATAACTTTATCCTTACCTTTGATTTTCATAATTAACTTCATCATATAGGGATTTACGTGAATACCCTCTGAATCGCAAATCATTTCGGCATACATATTATCATCAAGATAGCAGGTTTCATCCGGTCCGCAGTTTCGGGTACCTGGCTCACAGGGTTGACGGTGTGTTGCATCGCAACAGTGTGTTAAATTTAAAACGCCGTATTTTTTCAGCGGCTCGGTTTGGGCGGGGGTAGCGTTAGAGTGTGCAATACTGAAAACAACATCAGGGTTAACCTGTTTTGCATATTTCATAAACTCCTCGACGCCGGGTCTTTCAGGAGCGAAAGCCCAAACTTTAACCTGAGTGCCCGCTTTGTCAACAACCTTTTTGTAGTCATCAGGATGCGCTTCACCGCGCCACTTATTATTATTCATATTAGAGCCATATTCTTCATTTAAATATGGTCCCTCCATATATATACCACCTATGCTTTTACCGGTGCTATCAGCTTGTACAGAATATATCTTTTCAAGTGCCTCTACATGTCCATCCGGAGAAATTGTTGGATATAGAGCAGCTAGAATTGTGGTTGTTCCGTTTTTTAGATGGAATTGTGCGGCTCCTGCAGGGTCGATTGAAAAACCTGAAACACCACCACCGTGGCAGTGAATGTCAACAAAACCCGGGCCTACAAAGTTTCCCTTTGCATCAAAAACCTCTGCGCCTTTTGGCACAGAGATTTTTGATGAAGAACCGAAATCAACAATTTTACCATCATTAAAAATTAGAACTCCGTTATCAATAACTTCGTTTTCTAAAATTATTTTAGCATTAATTATTGCTTTCATTTCATTACCTCAATTAATACTGGAAGAAATCGTCTTCCTTAATGGTAGCAGCTCCCGATTCGCTCATAACAAATCTAGTTGGCATATCGCGAAGCTGTAAAATAGAAGTTGGGACTTCTTGATTCGGTTTTCCGAAGATACAAAGGCGAGAAGTAAGTCTCTGCCAAGAAACATGAGTGCCTGCGGTAGTAAGGGTATGGTCATCAATAACAAGCTTAGCCTTCATAGCGTCTCTCGGGCCCATCATTGCACCCTTCGGTGGAACCTTAGCAATATCACCCGAGCAACCGAAAGAACCGTGTAGAGAGTTCTGAGCGATTGTAAGCGGATGTAAATTAGCTACCTTTGCAGGTTGAGCTAAATATTCTTCCATAGTTGGTTTAAACCAATCTTCAACGGGGTCGATAAATGCTAAGTGGCCGGGCCAACCGGGACCTGAATAGCAAACATCAGCTTCGCCATCAGCCTCTAACATTTTAGAGAAATCGGGAGTAGTTTTATTGCTGTGGTAAATAAAGTTTTCCTCTTTAAAGCCTAAATCAAGAATGTTAGAAACCATAAAGCGATAGAAAGCATTACCAAAACCTGCCTTATATGTAAGGGGAGCCACATTGCCGTCCTCATCAGCCCACTCATCCATCATATAAAACTTAACATTGCGGCAGTTAACACCAAGCTCACGTAGCATATAAGCCACCTTTCTATATGTGGGGCAGGGGTTTGGCATTATCATAATGCATTTTTTATCATAACGGTCGGAATTTACGATATGCTTAACCATATCTGCAAGAAGAGCCATTTCAACTTCTTCATCCTTATAAACTTCAACTCTGGCATTTGGAGCAGTCGGGTGTTTACCGTTCATAGCAACAATATCCTCGAAGGTTATTTTGCGAACGCGGTCAATTTCCGCAGTATCCTTAAAGGGATAAAAATCCGCGGGTTTGAATTTAAAAGTGTCTTTTCCTGAAATCATTATAATTTCCTCCTAAATTTATATGAAATTGAAAATCTATGCCCACATTTTCTTTTCAATTTCTTTATATTTTTTATATTTAGCAGAGTATTCTTCTGCGTGAGTGGGTTTGATAGTTTTTGCAATATCGAGTGAGGGAAGCTCAATTCCTACCGCTTTTGCGGCGAGTCTTGCAGCGCCGGCACCAGCGGCTTCGTAGGTTTTGGGAATTTTAAGTTCTAAGCCTGTAGCGTTAGCAATAATACTTGCCCATAAATCGCTCTTTGCACCGCCACCGAAGAGTATTATTGAATTGACATTTCCATACGCCTTCATAGCTTCTAAAATTGAGCGCATTTGGAAAGCTACGCCTTCCATAACAGCTAAAGCAAAATCGCCTCTATTTGTTGCAAGATTAATACCATAAAATACGCCTTCACTATCAGGATAGTTATCATCAGCGCCCGGACCCATTAAATAGGGATAGAAAAGTAGGGAAGAGCCACGCTCAAAAGCGGCGATAGCCTCATTATCAATGGTAGCGTAATCTTCGCCCTTAAATAGCATATCACGAGTCCAACGAAGAGCGGTGCCCGCAGTTCCAATAACTCCCTCTGTAACAAAGGTATTGTTTTCAACATATCCGCACCAACCATAGCCTTTATATGTATCATTTTCGGCGGTTTTCCAAAATTTTTCTATAGCCGCAGCAGTGCCGAGCGAAATAGTCATAACGCCATCTTTAAGCCCTACACCGTATGCGGCGCATTTTTGGTCTTGTGCGCCAACTGTAACAATACAATTTTTTCGAAGTCCTAATTTTTCAGCAATCTCAGGTAAAACAAAACCTGCTTTTTCATAAGAAGGAGCAACTTCGGGAAGCTTTTTTTCATCAATCCCGTAAAAATCGAGAATTGCCTTACTCCAACAAAAATTTTTAAGGTCATATAACATTGTACCCGTTGCCATACTGAAATCGGTTACAGCTCTACCTGTAAATTTTGCAACAAGAAAATCGAGTGGCATTAAAAATTTATAAGCATTTTCATATATTTCGGGCAAATTTTTCTTAAACCATAAAAGCTTTGGAAGGGTATAATCAGGATTTAAAACTCTGCCCGATAATTTAAACATATAATCGGCGCCAAAATCTTTTTCGATTTGTTTTGTTTCTTTCTCAGCTCTAGTATCAAGCCAACTGATAGCGTTGTAAAGAGTGTTATATTCTTTATCAACAGGAACAATTGTAATACCTTGAGAACTAATTGAAATTGCATCTATATCCTTTGGGTTAACATTACCTTTATTTATGGCGTTTTGAGCGGTTTTAAGTGTTAATTCCCACCAAAGATTAGCATCCTGCTCGGTATACTTCTCTTTTGGCGTAATTAGACCGTACTCTTCGTAATCCGAAGAGATACAGTCTAGGTTTTTATCAAATAATATACTTCGGCAACCTGTTGTGCCTAAATCAATAGCAAGAAAAATCGACAATTCATTTTCCTCTTTCGTTTATATTTCGTAACAATTGGTAACGGTTTTATAAAGACCTTCAACACATTCCCAATGGGTTAATAAAACCTTGTTTTCGGAAAGCTTGATAGCACTCGGTTGCCCAAATTTCATAAAGGAGAAAATTTCGGCCATATGCTTGCTTTTAATAATAGGAGTGTTAGGAGTCCAAACTCGTTCAAATTTTTCCTTAATAAACTTGCCATTTTTAATTTCTGCAATGCAAAAATAAATACCGGGTTCATCGGTATCGCGGCGGATAGCATGAACGGTTAAAAATTTATTTCCGCTTAAAGCTAAAACAGAAGATGCCTGACCTTTAATACCTGTATCAATAGGCTTGCTAAAGGTTTTACCGTTATCATAGGATACAGTAACATGATTGTTCATTCTCTCTCCGGTTTTAGTGTTTTCATTCCAAGAGATAACAATAATGCTGCCATCTTCGAGTTGACACATGCGTTGCTCATAGCAAGTAACTTCATCGCCTGGGAATTCGGTACAAATCACATCATCATTCCAGGTTTTACCGCCATCAAAACTGCGGAGAATTCTGCCGCAATTTTTTCCGGCCGAAGAGCCATCCCATCTTGGAAAACCTGTGATAGGTGTTGCAAAGCTTCCATCACTCAAAACAACTATGGGAGCAGAGGCCTCGGTGCTGTTTTGCCAAGCGGTGTTAACTGATACTCTTTCACTCCAATTTTCGCCATTATCTTCAGAAACTGTGAAGAAAACTTCGTCAGGTAAAAGTCCGCCTGTTTCAGGATTTCCTACCGGTAAATCAGGGTCAGGACGTTCAAATTGATAACCAATTGCAATAACCTTTCCATCAGGTAAAAGGGTAGGCTTGCAGTTATCAGATAGCGGGATTTTCTCGCTTTCTTTATCGAAAATTCTTTTGGGTTCGCTCCAAGTTTTACCCTCATCTTCGCTGAACGAAACATAGGTGGTTGCATCTGCTGCTTCAAATGCTTGACCCATATGATGTAAAGCGAGAATTTTGCCGTCGGAAAGACGGCAAATTCCCGGGAACATTGATTGACGAGCACGTAATTGAGGAAGTTTATTTTCGTAAATTATACTAGAATAAAGGTGCTTCATAAGATTAACCCTCCAGTAAAACTTTTCCAATAATTTTCTTGATTTTTTGTTTATTTTCAGCCACACAACCCGGTGCATGAGCATCCTGAGGGAATAGGATAATGAAGCTTCCTGCTTCTAAACGAACAGGGATCATATCATCATCAACATCGGCCAAAAGTGCTTCATTTTCTTCGGTATATTCGTGTGTTATGTTAGAAAGCTTTTCGGTGTTCTTAACATAAATAGTTTCGGTTCCGTCAATCATACACATAACATCGATATACTTTTTGTGAGCTTCTGCAATAGCATTTTCTTTTTCTTTGGTTTCATATTCGGCAAAGTTCATATAGATAGTATCGCCATCGATATCAACTCGTCCTTTAACGAAATTTTCGGCATTATAATTTTTAGCAGCTTCAAAAACTTTATTAATGCGTTCATTTAAAGCTGCATATTGATTTGCATTTTTTAAAGAATCAAAAATCATAATGTTTCTCCTTAAAGTTCTCCAATTCGCTTCATTTCAGCAAGAACATTTGCTTTTTGTTCGTCACTGTTTGTAGGGTTATGAGAAGGATGGAAATCACCTTCATAACCGAGTACGTTCATAGAATAAGTGAACGACGGCCAAAGAACGTTATCAATAAAGCAATCTCTTAAAGAAACGATGTTATTTAAGCATTCAGCAGCGGTATCATAGTCATTGTTTTCCATGGCCTTAAACATTTTGCTTGTATTTTTAGGAGTGCAGCAAAGCATACCATCTAGGCAGTTTGTAATGCCCCATTTGTAAGCAATATCAAATGTGTCGAGACCAGAATAAGCCATAACGAAATCATCAGAAACATTAGGATTAAGCTTTAACTTTCTAAGCATTTGAGTATCAGCTGTTTTAATACCAATAAAATTCGGAACAGTTTCAATTAACTCTAAAACCATATCGTATGTAATTTTGGAATGAACTGTAGGGGGAAGGTCGTAAGCTAAAATATTGTGCTTTGTAACCTTAGCAACACCTTTTAAGAAGTTCATAATTTGAACAGGAGAAGCAGCGCCATAGAAAGGAGCTGTGAAAACAAAACCATCAATCGGCATATCGTCAAACTGAGCAATTTTCTCTTCTACTCTTTCAATAGAGGTGTCCATAGCTCCAACATAAAGCGGAACTCTGCCAGCATTTGCTTCAATAGCAGCTTTTACAACTTCGGGGTAAACGCTAGCTTTAATGAAAGCCTCTCTACCCATTGAACCCATACAAAGAAGACCAACAGCACCTGCTTTGATTTGGTCATCGATATGTTTTTTAAAGCTTTCGATGGCTAATGAGCCATCAGGATTAAGGGGAGTGCCGAGCGCGGGAATAAAACCTGGTTTTAACATAGAATTTTCCTCCGAAATTATTTCTTTAACTGCAAATCATAGTGAATATCGTAAGCTTTTTCTTCATCAGTAAACTTGCGGAGGGTATTAACAACTTCACCATTGTTCCACTTGCGATCATTGATGTCATCTGTAGTACCCATAACGGTAACATTAAGCTGACGACGACGAGCGCGAACGTGGTCCCAGTCGATGAAATAGATATGAGCAAATTCGCCACCATCTAAAACGCCATCTTTAATTGTCATAGTTTCGCTTCTGCCGAAGAATACGCTGCGGAGGTGTCCATCAGTATTCATACTTGTGTAGTTGCCGGGTTCGTTTACCCAACGGCCAAACTGTGCATGAATAGGTCCCGGATGACGATAATCGCCTTCATTAGTATAATCGGGAATCATTTTTCTCATAATATCGAGAAGGTCGTGCTGTAAATATTCTAAATCAAAAGAATCAAGGTCATGTGAGCATTCCTGAATCATTACTGAGCAGGTGGTGTGATGAGATGCGATACAAACTGTACCATTTTTGATACCGGACTCTTTTACAATGTCAATAACTTCACGGGATACATCGTGAAAGGTGGGTATCCAACCGCGTGACTGTAGTTCAATTTCTTTCTGAAAAACTTTAAATTCCATTTTAGTTTCCTCCTGAGATTTTAAAAATTTTTTAATTATTTATGAAGATCATCCCATGCTTTGCGCACAGATGAAATCATTTCGTCTACCATTGCGGCTCTGTCTTCGGCTTTTGCAACACCAGAAGAAGAACCTGTTGCATCGGCACCTGAGATAATAGTGTCGTATACATCTTTACCGTTTGCAATACCTGCAGCGGTTAATACAAGGATATCAGGGTTTACATCGTTTACAGCCTTTGTTGCGGCTTCAACATATTCTTTGCCAACGCTCACACCTGTTCCGATAAGTTCTGAAGGCTCAGCAACTATAATATCGGGAGCAAGGGTTGCAATTTTGCTGGCATCTGCCATAGAATCGGCGCAAACTATTGTTGTAAGGCCAACCTCTTCGGCTCTTGCGATAGTTTCCTTTAAAACCTCAAATGTTAAAGGCTTTTCGCAGTGATTAAGCATTACGCCTTCTGCACCCGCAGCTACCAATGATTCGGGGAGAGTATCTGCAAGACCTCTTCCGGGATAAATTGGATCCATGTGCGGAGCAAAAACATGAATGCGTTTTGTGGCTTCTTTGATACGGCGGATATCTACAAGCGGAGTTGTGAAAATAATATCAACATCGTATTTTTCCGATGCCTTGTCAGCTGCTAAAGCAAGCTCAAGAATATCATCTCCGTAAAGATAGGATTTCGGTCCGATTTCAAAGAATGGGGGTTTGATTATTTGATTCTTTTTCAAAATAACACCAACTTTCATAATTACTTGATTTTATAATACAGTTAAGACTATTAGAAGTCAACTATTTATTTATATATTTATATAATTTTGTTATTAAATTACAAAATTTTACCAATATATTGTAAGAAATGCGAATTGAAAAAATTTTGAAAAAGTATTATTATTTTTATGCGAAAATATTTTTCGGAAGGAAGTATGTAAAAATGGTAAGTGAAAATGCAATTATTGCTGCTAAAAATGCTTATGATATCGAGGCGGAATGCATTAAGGAAATGAAGGAATATTTTGATTCTGATTCATTTGCTAAGGCAATAGAATTGTTATCAAATGCAACTCGAATCGGTGCTTCGGGTTGTGGTCATTCGGGTATTGCTTGTCAACATTTCGCACACCTTATGTGCTGCATTGAAAGACCCGCAAAATTTATTTCCCCTGCAGAAGCAGTTCATGGCGGAACAGGCTATTTGCAAAAAGGAGATGTTATGTTATTTGCCTCTCGCGGCGGAAGCACTAAAGAACTTTTCCCAATTGCTGATATTTGTAAAGCAAAAGGTGTTTCAATAATCACTATTACTGAAAATCTTGCTTCTCCTTTAGCTGAGATGGCAGATGTTGTTATTAAACAGCATGTTAACCGCGAAACCGATAAATATAATATGCAGGGAACAACAAGCACAACCGCTTTAATTATGTTATTCCATGCACTTCAGGCAGGAATAATTGAAGAAACCGATTATCAAAAAGAGCAGTTCGCTTTAATTCATCCGGGCGGAGCAGTAGGCGAGCGTTTAAATAACAAAAGTTTATAACTAAAAAAGGAAGTTTTCAAATGAAATTACTAATTGACGATGCTAATATTGAAAATATCAAAGAAATTTATAAATATTTTTCAATAGATGGTGTAACAACAAACCCCTCAATTCTTGCTGAAAGCGGTAAAAAACCTTATGAAGCTCTTAAAGAAATAAGAGAATTTATAGGTAATGATGTTGAACTTCACGTTCAGGTCATTTCTAAAGATTCGGTTGGTATGGTTGCTGAGGGTAAAAAGATTGTGGAAGAATTAGGAATCAATACTTTTATTAAAATTCCTACAACTCAAGAGGGCCTTCGCGCCATGAAAACCCTATCAAAAGAAGGCTATAAAATTACTGCTACAACTATTTATACGCCAATGCAGGCATATCTGGTTGCTAAAGCTGGTGCTGATTATGCAGCTCCTTATGTTAATAGAATTGACAATCTTGGCGCAAACGGAATTTCGGCAGCTAAGCAAATGCATGATATTTTCAAAAATAATAACTTTAAAACTCAAATTCTTGCAGCAAGTTTTAAAAATTCTCAACAGGTTCTTGAACTTTGTGATTATGGTATTGGGGCTTCAACTGTAGCTCCGGATATAATTAAAGGGTTGATAAATAACCCATCAGTAACATTTGCAGTTGATGAATTTACAAATGTCTTTGAAAAGATTTGCGGCAAGGGTAAGACAATGCTTGATTGTGATTAATTTTTTTAAGCAGCCTTCTAAGGCTGCTTTTATTTTTTAAATTTCAGTAAATTTAAAAAATAGTTCCAATAAATTTCCCAAAAATCTGCAAATATTTTCCAAAATTATTGAAAAAACTCTTGATTTATTAGAAATTCTATGGTAATATATGGACAACAACTTAAAGGAGCTGATAAAATATGACTAAGAAAACAAAGGTTTTAGTTGCTGATAAAACAACCGAACTCGGCAACGCGTTAGGAAAGGTATTAACAGGAAGAGGAATGAGTGTTACACTTTGCGATAAGGATGGTTTTAAGGTTTTGGATAATATTTCTAAAATTCATCCGGATATTGTTATTGCTGATGTGTTTATGCCGAATCTTGATATTATTGGAGTACTTGATAATATTAATAATTCTGATTTAAGGCAAAAACCCTTTATTGCGGCAATGTCTAGCTACGATAATCCAAAACTTGAAAAGGAAACCTTAGAGGCAGGGGCTGATTTCTATTTTATAAAGCCTTTTGATATCAATTCCTTTGCGGATAGGATTGCTTATTTTTCAAAAGATTCTTCTGATTTTGCGGAACCTTCTGTTAACGCCTCAAAATATGATTTAGAAATTACCGTAACTGAAATTTTGCATCAAATAGGTGTGCCTGCGCATATTAAAGGATATCATTATTTAAGAGAAGCAATTATTTATTCGGTAACAAATAATGAGGTTGTAAATTCGGTTACTAAAATTATTTATCCAACCGTAGCAAAATTACATAACACAACATCTTCAAGGGTAGAAAGAGCAATCCGCCATGCAATAGAGGTTGCATGGGATAGAGGCGATATTGATGTTTTAAATTCATACTTCGGTTATACCATCCAAAATGATAGGGGTAAACCAACTAATAGTGAATTTATTGCAATGATTTCTGATAAATTAAGATTAAAATTAAAAATGAATTAATTTGAAAAACCTTAACAAATTGTTTGTTAAGGTTTTTTGCATATTCTGTTAAAAATTTCCTAAAATATTCTTGGTGAAATTTATGGATAATGTGAATGATTTATTTGGTAAAAAACTAGACTTAGAATTAGAAAATAAAATCAATTATTTTAAAGATTTATTTAAAAAAGATGCAACCTTTCGCCTTAGGAAACTAAAGGTTGACAGGAATGAAAATTTTAAATGTGCATTAATTTTCTTCGATGGTATGGTTGATACCGAGAAGTTAAATAATGGCTTAATAAGACCTCTTCTTACAACAAATGTTGTAAACTCTCAAGGAGAAATTATTGATTATATTGAAAAACAAATTTTATTCAATAATGAGGTATCAAAAAGCGATAATTTATATGATTTAATTGGCGCTATTAACCTTGGAGATACTGTGATTTTGCTCAATAATACAAGCGAATGTCTAATCGTAAATACAAAAGGATGGCGCACCAGAGGCATAAACGAACCTCAGGATGAAAGAATTTTACAAGGTCCACGCGAAGGATTCGATGAAGCTTTAATGCTTAATGCTGCAATGCTCAGAAGAAAATTATCAACACCCGATTTATGTTTTGAAAGATTGATTGTTGGGCGCAAAACCCAAACTAATATTTTTGTTTGCTATCTAGGTTCGGTTGCTAAGGAAAAAACAATAAAAAATATTATTGAAAAAATCAAGAAAATTGATATAGATGGTGTTTTGGATTCTAACTATATAAACGAATTGATAAATAATAATAAATTTTCACTTTTTAAAACTGTAGGCAGCACCGAAAGACCTGATATAGTTGCCGCAAGACTGCTGGAAGGCAGAATAGCGATTATGGTAGATGGAACACCTGTTGTTCTTACAATTCCATATCTATTTACCGAGAATTTTCAGTCGGATGATGATTATTATCAAAATTATTTATATTCATCTTTTGGAAGAATCTTAAGGTATCTTTGCTATCATATTTCTGTTTTGCTGCCTGCTGTTTATTTAGCAGTTACAATTTTTCATCCAAATCTTTTGCCGGCATCATTTTACGCATCGGTTTCATCGGCAAGGGAGGGCGTTCCTTTTCCTTCATGTAGTGAATGTTTAATTTTAATATTAATCTTTGAAATTTTAAGAGAAACAGGAATTAGAATGCAGCAAAGTGTTGGCCATGCTTTAAGCATTGTAGGAGGTTTGGTGGTGGGGCAGGCAGCGGTTGATGCTAATTTAGTTAGTGCGCCGATTTTAATAGTTGTTGCACTGAGCGGTATTTCAGGTTTAATGGTCCCTCGGTTAAAATTAGCGGTTGTTTATTCTAAGATAATTTTAGTAGTTTTAACAGCTTTTTTGGGAGTTTTCGGGTTGTTTATTGGCCTCACGATTCTAAGAATGCATTTATATTCACTAGATTCATTTGGTGTCGATTACTTGCTTACTGTAAGTGAATTTTCTCAAAATAGCCTTAAAGATACAATTATTCGAAGTCCTTGGTGGAAAATGATTAAAAGACAAAAAGCGTTTACTAAAAATATAATAAGGCAAAGGCAAAATAATGATTAAAAAGTTAATTATAATTTTACTTTCAATTTCAGTTTTTCTCTCGGGTTGCAAATATTCCGACTATTTGGAGCCTGAAAAAAGAAGCATTGTTACGGCTTTCTATTTATCTGGAGAAGAAAATCAAATTACAATAATTTTAGAAACCGTTAAAGAGGATTCTGATAACGGAGAAGAAGGGTATAAACCTTTATATATTAATGGTTCAGGGCGAAATTTTAATGATGCGTTAAATAATGCACAGTTGAATTTTTCCAAAGAATTTTCTCTTTATCATTGTTCGTTAATCATTTGCGAATCTTCTTTATATAATTACTCTTCTAAGGAGATTATTTCTGAAATTTTAAAAAATTCGCAAATTAGTCTTTCTGCCAATTTTCTTTTGGCTAAAAATTTTACTAATGAAATCATAAATAAAAAAAGTGATGAATTTTTAGGTTATGTTATTAGCGATATTATTGAACTTAAAGGTATAAATTCAAGATTAATTTCTGTTTTAAAACAAGGTGAAAAACCAAAGAAAATTGTAGTTGATGGAAATAAAAAATTTAACGTTGCGGAGAACGTCGATGAGTAAAGAATTATATTTAAAGCATAAAATATTTCTAATAGCAGTATTCCTTTTAGGAAATACGGTTATTGTTTTTCCTAAAGGAATCGGCGTTGAAACAGCTATTTATTCGCTTGCTTTTTCGGTAATTCCAACAATTATTTTAATGGCAGTTTTTTATAAAATTTCTAAATTTGAATTTCTGCCGAACACCGTATTAAAAGTAATGATTTTTTTGCTTTGCATTATAGTTTTTATTATATCTGCTAATGATTATATAACCTTTGTTGATGCGGTTAGATTGCCTAAAACCCCTCGTTTTATAATATCAACATTATTTGTGCTTTTATCCTTTTTATTGGGACTTATGAAAAGGCGTGTTTTATATCTTTTTTCGCTATATGCATTTTTTATAGTTTTAGGAATTTTAGTTTTAGTATTTGTTGCTTCGTTTAACAAATTAACTTTTACTGATTTAACGATAAAAGACTTCAATTTTAAGGATATTGTAAGGCAAAGTTTAACTTTTTTTATTCATAGCTTTGGCGAATTGACAATTCCATTTTTATTACTTTTAAAATTAAAAAATAAAGAAAATAACAGGATATTAAATCTTGGAGTTTTATTTGGATTTTTAATAATTTTAACCTATGTTTTAAATATAATGTTAGTTTTGGGTTCGGCTACTGCGAAGGTGGTTGAATATCCATATTCAACCCTTACAAGCTTAGTATCTTTTGGGCGGAATTTTAGCCGTTTAGACGGTTTTACCTATTATGTCTATTTCTTTTCGACTCTAATAAAATGTGCCATAACGATAAATTTAGCGGTAGAGTATGTTAAAATAAAAACAGCCGTATTTTTTACGGCTGCAATATTATTAATAATTTGCAATTTAAATTTTTTAGATGTTGTTTTAAAAAGCGATATTTTTAATTTATGTTTATTAATTTTTGAAATTTTATTACCAATTACTATTTTAATTTTTGTTAAATTTAAAGTTCATCGTAAATAATATTATCGTAAATTTGAGCAATTTTTTGCCAGGTTAAAGGGCCTACAAACCCTGTTGGAATTAAGCCGTAATTTTCTTGAAATGAGATAACGGCATTTTTAGTTTGCTCATCAAATTCTCCGTTTATAGTAACTTGTGGGATGTTATTTAGTGTTTGGCTAATTAATGAAAGATATGTTTGTAGGTCAACTATATTATCTCCAATAGCGCCTGGAGTTAAAAAATATCCGGGGTAAAGTTTTGCTGAATTCCCTTGGTAGCCCTCAGGTTGACTTCTTAAAATTTCGCTATAAACACCTGTAATTTTATTCCAAGTTTCTCGGTTTACTATACCCGTAGAAGTAATACCGTATTCACTTTGAAAAAGCGCAACTGCATTTTGAGTTGCATTGTCAAAAATAGCGGTAATAGGAATTATGTTAAGATTTGGGTTAAAATAGGCGATAATATTAAGATAGTATTGTATTGTTGTAACAGGATATCCCGTGGCGCCAAGGCTTAATTCAGATTCATAAAGTGTTGTTACTTCTTCAATGCTTAGTCCTTCGCCTGTAAGCTCGCTTAATCGCTTAACACCATTATAAATCTCCTTGATTTTATACCAAGTTGATTTATCAACCTCGCCGGTTTCGCCAAGATTAAATATGTTCTGAAATTTTATAACTGCTTCTTTAGTTGTGGCGTCAAAAACGCCTAAGCGAGCTCTAATTTCAGGTATTGCAGGATAATTTCTTCTAATTCTGTTAAGTTGACGTTGGATAATTTCAACATCATTTCCGGCCATACCAATTATTAATGGCGAACCGGGATAAGATTCAGGAATTTCACTTACAGGAGCATCTTCAATAATTCCGATATTTTCGCCATAATAATTTTGCAAAATTGAATATGGGGTTAATCCTTCTTCAGCTAGAGTTACGGTGCCCCATTGAGAGAGTCCTGCGCATTTAGAGGTAGTTCCGTTGCAAAATTGAGTAAATAAAGGCTGAACTTCACCTTGGCGCACTACATAATCATTAAAAATTTCATCAACTATTTTACTAATGTTTTCATAAATATCTCTATCTTTTACAAAAGCTTGGTCGAAAGCGGTTGTATTAGTTATATCAAAATTATAACCGCGAGATGGGTACCATTCGGTATAAACTCTATTGAGAGCATAGGAGATTATTGCATATATATTTGCCCTTAGGGCGTTTTCGGGCCATGTAGGATATATTTCACTTGAAGCAACATTTTTAATGTAATCAGTAAAAGGAACTGTTATATTTTCGGCATTACTATCAGGTCTGCCAAGATGAACAGTTATTGTTTCAGGTATTGTTGGCAATAAATTTTGTGGCATATTTTTTCACCTCATAAACTGTTTTCTGTAGGCAGATTTATTGTTTGCGGCAGACCATTAGGGGAGGCTGAAAAGAAAGTCATATCAAAATTTTGAAGTGTTGTAACACCTTCAAAAACAGGTATATTTTTTATTGTAAATGGTATATAGTTTTCGGCCTTTATCTCAACATCATAAAAAACTGCGGAATTAATTAATTCATTTCCGGGAGATTCACTAAGACTTTTAGGGATTGCAGGGAGTTTAATTTTATCCGATTTTCCGCTAGAATCGGTTCTGCCGTTTGCGGCGATATTTTTGTTTTTATCAAACACAGTAAATTCTGCATTACTTACAGGAAAAGTGTTTTGCGAATGTGATACCGATATCAGTAAATATCCAAAAACAACATTAGAAATTTCTTCTGAAATTACAGGTGTTTCTTTGAATTTACTTCTCTTGCTGGTTTTTATAAGTTCGTTTATGTAATCATCTATTGATTTATTCATATAAGCACCTCAAATTTATTTGCTTATATATATTATGCAGGCGTACATTGGAAAGTGAAAAAATAAAAAGTCCAAGAACATAATGTTCTTGGACTTTTGGCTGGGGTGGCAGGATACTCTGCGCTATTAATTTTTTTGAACATTGCGAATGTTACCGAAAAAATTTATGTGCTCGAGACTTCGCAGTTTGAGAAACCCTGGCGCGGTTTCTCAACAGCTTCGACGAACCTACGGTTCTCATCCTGTTTAAAAAGCTAATAAAAAACACCCCATTTAAAATGGAGTGTAATTTTGGTGCGGGTATTCATAACGGATTTAAAAAGACACTTCCACGAAGTCGCTAACAAATAATTCTTCAAAATTCTCATTCATTACTTTGATTTTAAACTGTGCTTTACCGTTTAAATCTTTTATATTTGTAAAAACATAAGGTTGAGTAGATTTTTTACCTGGTGAAGTTAAATGAAGTGGCATTTGAGGTTGTATTACAGATTGCATAATGTCATTTAGAGATACTTCTATTATGTTGACAATTATACTTTCAGAGCGAGAGTTTTCCACTAATAGATATATACCCTCTCCAATACCGATATCCTTGCTCGTGCCACTGAAAGAGATTTTTACATTTTCTTGATTTATAAGTTCTATTGTAGAATTGGTATCAGAGCTAGATATGTTAGACTGGTTTTCGCTATAATCCCCACAAGCTGAACAAACTAAACATAGAACAATACATAGAAAAAAAGATAAAAACTTTTTCACAATCATAACCACCTAATATAAATTTGTTTTATTATTATATCACAAAACATTTTTTATTGCAATCAATTTTGCAAGCATCGTGGATGGATATCCACACTTGTTAGGGTTGTCCCTAATACCCAAAACTTTCTCAAAAAAAGAATGTTCATAACGGTCAAGTCCGTTATGAACATTCAACATGGCTGGGGTGGCAGGATTCGAACCTACGAATGCAGCAGTCAAAGTGCTGTGTCTTACCGCTTGACGACACCCCAATATTAAATTTGTGATTTTTATTTAGATAAAGGCTTTGGTGTGATTTACCAAAGCCTTTTTGTTGTGGGGTGGAAGATGGGACTCGAACCCACGGTCTCCAGTGCCACAAACTGGCGCTTTAACCAACTAAGCTACATCCACCGAATACTCAACAATTATACCATAAAAATGCTTTTTGTCAATATAAATTTAAAAAATATCTTTAGAAATTTTTCCGCAGAGTTTTTCATTAGTTATGCTAACCAAAAAACTTATGAAAGTCGATATAAAAATTAAAGTGAAAACTAATTTATTACTATTGTTTGTCAAGACTTTGCCATATAAGTTACTCATTGTTTCAAATTTGATGGGAAATATTTTTAAAATTATAATTATTAAAATTACAGTTAAAATGCAATTTAAAATTTTAAAGGCAACGATTTTTATAAAATTTGGTTTAAAGGCTTTTGCAATTGATATTATTTGAAATAAAATTGAAAAAGAAGCAAAGGACAGAATAATTGAAAGAATATAAATATTTTTAGTGGAAAGTATTGCATTTGTGATTTCAAAAAAGTAATTTATAAAGGATAAATTTATATCAGCCGAGTTAATTATTTCTAAAATTGATGAAGAAAAAATTATATATCCCGATATATTTAAAATTGATAAGCTCGCATCGCTTACCGAATCAACAAAAATATCGCTAAAATTAAGTTTTTTCTTATTTATTTCATTATAGTTTTTTTCTAAAAATTTGTAAATTAAGCAAAAAATCACCAATGAAGATAATATTTGAGAAATATAAATAACTATCCCTGCTTTAAGTGAGTTCAGAATTCCACATCCCACCACCAAAACTGTAAATGCGGGCCCCGGGTTAACCGAGCAATAAAGCAATAAATTTGCATCTTTTTTTGAAATTTGCTTATTTTTAAACTGTTCATTTAAAACCTTAGCGCCTATAGGATAACCGCCTAAATTTGAAATTATTACTACGTAAAAATAATTTTTCAAATAGTTTTTCTTTTTAAAAATTGGAATTTCATCGATTAAATTACTTTTATTAATCATTAAGCATGCACAAAGCATTGGGAAGAGAGAGGGTAAGATTATTTCATAAGCAATTATTATTCCGCTTTTTGCTCCCGCTTTTGCAATTTCAGGAAATCTTATGATAGCTAAAAAAATGATTAAAATGCTTCCAAATTTAAAAATATAAGTAAAATTATTTAAAAATTTTTTCATTTGTTTCACCCAAAACAAATATTATGAATTAAAAAAGAAATGAATTCATATTTTGTTTTAGAAGGCTAGGTGCGAAATGGGTAAAAAAATTAAAACTTCAATTTCAAAAAAGAAAACCAAATTTAATCTATTTGATTTTTTAGAAGATATTCCATCTGAAGTTACTGCGCCTATACCAAGGCTTATCACAAATGGTAAGAAATGCAGTATTGAAGGGAATTGCCAAATTACCGAATATGAGGATACTGTTTTTAAAATTTCTTTCAAAAAAGGCAGTATATTATTTAGTGGTGAAAACTTTAATTTAATAGGTTTTAATGATAATCAGATACTTATTGAAGGTAAAATTCACACGGTAGAATTTTTGATAAGGTGATGATATGTGGTTTATTGATTTTTTAAGATATATTTTAGGTTATGTTACAATCTCGGTTTCGGGGGAGTTCCCCGAAAAACTTATGAATATTTTATCTATTAATAAAATGCCGTTTTGGGATATAAAGCGCGAAGATAAGACATTATTTTTTAGTATATTAGTTACTGATTTTAAAAAAATAAAAAACCTAAAAGAGAAAAACAAATTTAGGATTAAAATAGTTAGAAAAGCGGGAATAAAATTTATTATCAAAAGATATTTTAAAAGAATCGGTATACCAATTGGAATATCGATTTTTTTATTGATTTTAAGCGTTTTAAGCTTATTTATTTGGAATATTGAAATAGAAGGTAATGTTTATGTTGATGCCGAAGAAATCATGAAAAACGCAAAGGAAATTGGGGTAAAAAACGGAGCTCGCATTTCTAAAATTAACTCTCAACTTTTTAGAGAGAAAATGCTTTTAAAAAATGAAAAATTAGCATGGTGTTCTTTTAATATTGAAGGTTCGAAAATCACTATTAATGTTAGTGAAATTTCTAATAATGAAAAAAATTTTCCAACAAATTTAGTTTCTGATTATGATGGAATAATAACCGATATAATGGTTGAATCGGGTTATGCGAATTTTAAAAAGGGCGATGTTGTTAAAAAAGGGGATATATTAGTTTCAGGAACAAATAAGGTTGATTTTAACAATAAATTTGTTAAATCAAAAGCCGAAATTAAGGCGTTGGTTTCAGAAATTATCGAAGTAAATGGCAGGTTTTCAGGAGAAAAAACAGAGCGCTCAGGGGAATTGAAAAAACAATATATTTTGGAGTTTTTCACTTTCAAAATTCCACTTTCCTTAGGGAGAATCAAAGGTAATTTTGAAAAGGAAGAAAATTTGAAAACATTTTTTCTTTTTGGCAAAAAGATGCCCGTTTCAATGATTTCTGAAACCTATTATTTTTTAGAATGTTCAAAATTCGAAATTGAAAGAGATGCATTATTACAAAGCCTTGAGGAAGATATGCGTGAAGAAATCAATAGATTAACAAATAAGTATGAGGTGATTTCAAGAAACATTCAAGAAAAAGATGATGAACTAACATTAATTTATGAGATTAAATTTTTAAAAAATATTGGAATTGAAGAAAAAATTTTATTTAATGTTTTAAATTAGAAAAATTTATGTTATAATATATTAAATATTTATGTGGAGAGTGAAAAACTACGGAAAAAATCATTAAAATTAGAAATTTAGAACATATTGCTGTGTTATTCGGTAATTTTGATGAAAATATTAATGTTATTGAAAAAAGATATAATCTTGTTATTACCGCTCATAATGACATCTTGAAAATTTCAGGAGAGAAAACTGACGTTGAGAATGCTGCAAAGGTAATTGATGGGCTAATTTCTTTAATAGAAAAGGGAGAAACAATTTCAGTTCAAAATATTGATTATGTTATTTCTTTGGTTGATGATGGGGATATTAAAAATTTAGAAGATTTAAAGGATGCAGAATGTATTGTTGTTACTTCTCGCGGAAAACCCATTAAACCCAAAACTCTTGGTCAGCAAAAATATGTTAACGCTATTAAAAATAATACTATTACAATCGGCGTTGGCCCTGCAGGAACGGGTAAGACATATCTAGCGGTTGCCATGGCGGTTACTGCTTACCGTTCAAAGCAGATTAGCCGAATAATCTTAACAAGACCGGCGGTTGAAGCAGGGGAGAGCCTTGGTTTTCTGCCGGGAGATTTGCAGCAAAAGGTAGACCCATATTTAAGACCGCTTTATGATGCGCTTTATGAAATGCTCGGCCCCGAACATTTTGCTCGATGTCAAGAAAGAGGAGAAATTGAAGTTGCACCACTCGCCTATATGAGAGGAAGAACTCTTGAGGATAGTTTTATTATTCTCGATGAAGCTCAAAACACAACAACTGAGCAAATGAAAATGTTCCTAACCAGACTTGGCGCTAATTCTAAAATCGTGGTTACGGGCGATATTACACAAATCGATTTACCATCAGGTAAAAAATCCGGTCTTAAAGAGTGTATTTCAATTCTTAAAAATATTGAAGGTATTTCAATAAACAGGCTAACAGGTAGAGATGTTGTAAGACATAAACTTGTTCAGGAAATTATTAAAGCGTATGAAAAGAATGAAGAAAGGAAGAGGAAAAATGATTAAGGTTAAGGTAAATATTTCAGATAGACAAAAGGAAGTGAAACTTCCAACGGGAATTAGATTATTTGTAAGAAAATCTTGTATTGCAACTCTTAATTCCGAAAATTTTAAAGAAAATGCGGAAGTTAACGTTACATTTGTTAATGATGAAGAAATTAAAAAGATGAATACAGAGTTCAGAAATATTGAGAATTCAACCGATGTTTTGTCTTTCCCTTTGGGTGTTGATGGTGTTTATGATACTAACCCTGAAACTTCTAATAAAATGCTTGGCGATATTGTGATTTCGGTTGAACATGCAGTAGCTCAGGCTGATTTATATGGTCATACTCTAGAGCGTGAAATGTCATTTTTAACCGTTCATTCAATGCTTCATCTTTTAGGTTATGACCATGTTGAAGGTGGCTTAGAGGCTGCTTTAATGAGAGAAAAAGAAGAGGCAATTTTAGAAAACTTAGGTTTAGCAATAGTTAAAGAATAGGAGAATTTATGGCTACAAAATCGGCTTTTATTAGCATAATCGGCAGAGCAAATGTTGGTAAATCTTCTTTACTTAATAAGATTTTAGGAGAAAAAATTTCCATTGTATCGGACAAGCCCCAAACCACCCGCACAAAGATTATGGGTGTTAAAAATTCAGGGGAAACACAACTCGTTTTTATCGATACACCCGGTTTTCATAAGCCTAAAAATGTTTTAGGAGAGAAGATGATTAAAGCGGTAGGCGAGGGAATGTCTGACATTGATGCGGCTCTTTTAATAGTTGAGGCTGTGCCGCGTTTTAAATTTCAGGCAGATGATTTACCGCCTGCAGAATTAGAACTTATAGAAAACATAAAAAAACGCAAAATTCCTGCTATTTTAGGAATCAACAAAATCGATTTGCTTGAAAACAAGGAAGATTTATTTGAAATTATTAATGCATATATGAAAGTTTTTAATTTTTCTGCGGTTATTCCTTTTTCAGCTAAAAGCGGAGATGGCGTAAATATTATTGTTGAAGAGGTAACAAAGTTTTCTAAAGAGTCGGTGCATTATTTTTCTGATGATGCCGTTACAGACCAAAATGAAAAAACTATTGTTGCTGAGCTTATCAGAGAAAAACTTCTTAGAATTTTATCTCATGAAGTTCCGCACGGTATTGCGGTTGATATTGAACGTTTTTTTGAACGCGACTCTAAGAATAATGAACCTGTTTTGGAAGTTGAAGCGGTGATTTACTGCGAAAAAGATTCCCATAAAGGCATTATTATCGGTAAGGGCGGAGAAATGCTAAAGCGAATTGGAACCCTTTCAAGACACGATGTTGAAAAGTTTTTTGGTATAAAAGCAAATATTAAATTATGGGTTAAGGTTAAGGAAGACTGGAGAAACAGGCAATCTCTTCTTCACACATTTGGACTCGATTAGTAATATTTTTCCTTAAATATATTTTATCCTTTCAGTAAACATTAATTTTGGAGGGATAGTTATGAATATAAATGAGGCTTGGAATAATTTTATAAGCAGCGGCTCACCGCTTGAATTTATAGAATATTCAAAACTGAAAACCCGGGAGGATATTAATGCAAAGAACAAGCAAGGGTTTAGTGATAAAAGTGATGGATGTCAAGGAAAATGACCGCCTTATCACAATTCTTACCGCTGATTACGGAATAGTTCGCGCTTTCGTATCAGGGGCTAAAAAAAGTAGTCATAAAAATCACGCATCAACATCTTTATTTTGTTATTGTGATTTTTTATTTACATTATCGGGAGATACATATAAGGTAAAGGAAGCAACGCTGATTTCTTCCTTTTTTAAAATTAGCTCTGATATTTTAAAATTAAGTCTTGCTCAATATTTTTGTGAACTCGCGTCTCAGTTAGTGCCTGAGGATACAAACGCCGAAGAACAACTTCGCTTAATCCTAAACACCTTAAACTTTTTGGCAGAGGACAATAAATCAATTTATCTTTTAAAATCGGTTTTTGAACTGAGAATTTTATCTATTTCGGGATATATGCCTGATTTATCAGCCTGTTCTGAATGCGGCAATTTTGAAGATGATATAATGTGCTTTTATTATGAGGATGGCTCCATTTGTTGCCGAGAATGTGAAACAGAAGGCAGATACGCCTATATTGATAAAACATTATTGGCAACCCTAAGGCATATTGTTTATTCTGACTTTAAAAGGATTTTTAACTTTACAATTCCTGAAGATTCTGCAAAAAAACTCAGCAAAATAACCGAAGAATTTGTTATTTTTCAAACAGACCGCAATTATCAAACACTAAATTTCTTTAAATCACTTTTATAGGAGTATATAAATTGCAAAATAAAGATTTTTTAACCTTGGAATTAGATAAGGTTTTACAAATGTTATCTAATGAAATTCCGCTGGCATCCGCGGCAGAAAAAGCTAGGAATATCACGCCGAGTTTTGATGAAGATGAAGTAATCAACAATCTTAATAAAACCTTTGCGGCCTATAAATTATTAGGCTTTAGCGTTATGCCATCTTTATCTCAGGCGGCCGATAATGCCGATGCAATTAAGAGAGCACTTTATGGCGGTGTGCTTAATGAAAGTGAATTGCTATCGGTTGCACACACATTACAGGTAACAAGAACGCTTAAAAGTTGGAGAGAGAATGTAAATATTTCCGAAAAAACCTGTATTGATGGCTATTTTGATAATCTTGTTCCTAATAAATTTTTAGAAGAAAAAATATTATTTTGTATTAAAAATGATGAATCTATTGCCGATAATGCTTCGGATGAACTTTATAATATAAGAAGGAAAATTTCCGCGGCAACCAATAAAATTCGCGAGAAATTAGATAGAACCGTTAGGGGAGAATCTTCTAAATTCCTGCAGGAAAATATTGTTACTCAGCGTGATGGCAGATTTGTTGTACCCGTAAAAAATGAATACCGAGGTAATTTCCCCGGTATTGTTCATGATACTTCCTCTTCCGGCGCAACACTTTTTATTGAGCCAATGGCTATTGTTGAAATTAACAATGATATTAGGGTGTTAAAGGGTAAGGAGAAGGACGAAATTGAGAGAATTTTAGCCGAATTATCAGCCTTGGTGGCTGAACACGGCGAAACAATTGAAAATTCCTTCAGAATTATTAATGAATTGGCCATCATTTTCGGTAAGGCTTCTTTAGCATATAAAATGAAAGCTACATTACCAAAAATTAATTCTAAGGGTGTTATAAATTTAAAAAAAGCAAGGCATCCTTTGATTGATAAAAACGAAGTTGTGCCGATTTCGGTAACGCTTGGTAAGAATTATAGTACCCTTGTAATCACAGGTCCTAATACGGGCGGTAAGACCGTAACTTTAAAAACATTCGGTTTGCTTACATTAATGGCGATGTGTGGGCTAATGATTCCTTGCGATGATGAGAGCGAAATTTCTGTTTTTGATAATATTCTGGTAGATATAGGAGATGAGCAAAGTATTGAGCAGTCTCTTTCAACATTTTCATCTCATATGGTAAATATTATCTCAATTATTGAAAAAGCAACTCCTTTTAGCCTTGTTTTAATAGACGAATTAGGCTCAGGTACCGACCCGATTGAAGGCGCAGCGCTTGCTACCGCAATTTTAAAAAAGCTTAAATTTAAAGGCGCCAGAATTGCTGCAACAACCCATTATGCAGAACTAAAAAGCTATGCACTAACAACCGATGGCGTTGAGAATGCAAGCTGTGAATTTGATGTTGAGACCCTTCGTCCTACATATAAACTACTAGTGGGTGTTCCCGGGCGCTCTAATGCTTTTGCTATTTCGGAAAAACTAGGTCTCGAATTAAATATAATCGAAGAAGCCGAATCCCTGATAAGTGAAGAAGATAGAAAATTTGAAAACATTATTTCTTCTCTTGAGAAGGAGCGATCTTTAGCCGAAAAGCGTTTAAAAGATGTTGAAAATCTTAAATTAAGATTGCTTGAGCAAAAAAGAGTTTCTGATGAAAAATTAGATGAAGCCCAAAAGAAATATGATGATATTTTAGAGAAGGCAAAAACTGATGCATCATATATAGTTGATAATGCAAGATATAAATCAAATGCGCTTCTTAATGAACTTGAAGAAATCAAAAAGGAATTTAATAAAGAAAATTCCGCTGAAAAATTAAGAAATGCAAAATCAATTGCTAAAAATCAAATTAATTCGCTTCTTGATGAATCAAACCCTGTTAAAGAGCGCCTTAGAATAGACTATAAATTGCCGCGAGCGCTTCTTGTTGGTGATTCGGTTCAGATTATGGATATTGAAAAGAACGGCATTGTGAGTGAAATTTCGCAAAAATCGGGGAAAGCTTTGATTGCTGCGGGCAATATGAAACTTTGGGTAGAATTTGATAACCTTATGTTATTGGAAGAAAAGCCAAAGAAAAAGGCTGAGCTCTCGGTTAAAACTCCATCTAATTTAGATAGAAATGCTTCAACCGAGATTGATATTAGAGGATTAGCTTCCGATGAGGCTTTAATTGAACTCGAAAGATTTCTTGATAACGCTGTTGTAACAGGTATTCATTCGGTAACTATTATTCACGGCAAGGGAACAGGAGTGCTTAGAGCAGCGGTTCATAAATATTTGCGCAATAATAAATTTATTAAAACTTTTAGAGTAGGACTCTTTGGTGAAGGCGAAAACGGAGTTACAATAGCAGAACTAAAATAAAAAATCAGTAGGTAAGACCTACTGATTTTTTGTTTGCAATTAAATTGTAAGGCCACCATCTACCGCTATTGTTTGGCCTGTTATATAATCGGCACCGTCTGAAGCTAAGAAATATGCTGTTTTTGCAACCTCTAAAGTGTTTCCAATTCTTGAGATTGGTAGATCGTTAACAAATTCAGCTAATTCATCAGGAGTTAAGTGGGCGTTCATTTGGGTATCAATAATTCCCGGAGCAATGCAGTTAACAGTTATTCCACTTGGTCCCATTTCTTTGGCAAGCGCTTTTGTAAGACCAATTACGCCTGCTTTGCTTGCAGAATAATGAGTTTCGCAAGAAGCGCCGCAAATTCCCCAAACCGAAGAAATATTAATAATTTTTCCGTTTTTGTTTGAAATCATATGGGGGAGTACTGCTTGGCAGCAATTGAAGGCACCGGTTAAATTAACATCTAACATAGCGTTCCATTCGTGCTCGCTGATTTCTGTGAAAAGTTTTTGTGAAGAAACTCCGGCATTATTAATGAGAACATCAACTTTACCAAATTTATAAATAGCTTCTTTAATTAGCAAATCGGCTTCAAGTTTATTGGTAACGTTAACTTTATGTGCATATACCGAATGACCGTTTTGCGTTAGGGAATTTCGAAGCAAAAATGCTGATTCAGCCGAATTATTATATCCTATAACAACATTCCAACCATTCTCGGCGAAATATATCGCCATATGTGCGCCTATGCCTTTTGAAGCCCCTGTGATAACAACAGTTTTTTTAGTTTCCATAATTTTTCCGCCTTAAATAATATTTCGAAAGTGATTATATCATATTAAAAAATATAAATCAATATTTTTTTGAAATAAAAACACAAATTATAGTATGCTAATTTCAAAAATTTTCAATATATAGTGCGGTTTACATAATTAGTTTACATAATATTAATTTTTATAAAATTTCTTGTTGACATAATCTAAAAAAGGTGTATAATAGTATTAAACAAGGCAATTCTCTTAGACAAAATCGCACTCAGTGTGATTTTTTATTTTGCCTTTAGGTAACATAACACCTATCAAAACACATTATATTGCATCGGCAATATAATTAAAACCTATATATTGTGTTCGGAATATCTTGTCCCTTCGTTTCATATATTTTTATGAACGGAGGAGAGAAATGAGAAAATCTGCAATTATTAGGTTTAACATAAGTAGGGTGTTTTTAAGATTAAAAAATAATATATTAGATATCGTTTTTCTATTATTTTTTGTTTTTGGATTAATTATAGGATGTTTTTTAGTTAGGGATTATGAGCCGATTAAAAAAGCTTCAGAAGATTACTTTTCAAGCTTTTTATCATCTCGAAACTCGAGCAGCTTTATTACTATTGCCTTTAAATCTATTTTGGATTCGTTACCGATTTTTTTATTTGTTTTTTTGAGCGGAACTTCGCTGATTGGTGTTGTTTTGATTCCGCTTTTAATCTTTTTTAAGGGTTCATTAATTGGCGTTTATACCGGATATATTTATTCAAATTATCTTTTAAAAGGTATTGCTTTTAATGCGTTGTTTTTTATTCCGGTAAACATAGTTTTAATTTTTGCATTGATTCTTTGTAGTAAAACATCTTTTACATATTCCTCGGTTTTGCTAAAAATTTCAATGCCAAAATCTTATTCGGTTAATTTATCAAGCAATTTCCAAAATTATTATAAACGCTTTTCATTATCTGCTTTATTGTTGCTTTTATCGGCAATAATTGACGCATTAATGTCAAGCTCTTTTTTAGGACTGTTTAATTTTTAAAGAAAAGGAAGTGAGAGTATGAATTGTTATATTAATGAATTTACCGATTTTTTAATAAATGTGAAAAAATCTTCTAATAGCACAGTTGATTCATATTCTCGCGATATTTCTAAATTTGAAACCTATTGCAATACATTTAGTTCTAAAAAGATTTCTGATATTAATTCTGTTTTTATAAAAAAATATACTCAATATATGTTAGCTAATGGGCAAAGTGAAGCTTCTGTTTCTAGAACTGTAGCTTCTCTTCGTTGCTATTTTAAATATTTGGTATCTGCGGGATATGTGAGTGAATCTCCAATGTCGGAAATTTCTCAGTTACATACCCAAAAGAAACTTCCTGAAATATTAACCAACAAAGAGGTTTTAACCCTTTTAAATCAGCCTGCAGGAAATGATTTTAAAAGTTGCAGAGATAAGGCGATGTTACAACTTCTTTATGCAACGGGCATTAAGGTTTCGGAATTAATTTCGCTTAAATTATCCGATATAAATCTTAATATCGGTATTTTGCATTTAAAAAATGATAAAAATGAAAGAATTATTCCGATTTATCCAGATGCTGTAAAAACTATTTCAAAATACATAAACAGCGTTAGAGTTTTCTTGGTTTCTGATGAAGAAAACGATTATTTGTTTACCAATATGAATGGACAAGTAATGACACGCCAAGGCTTTTGGAAAATTATTAAACAGTATGCAACAGAGGCAAAAATTAAAAAAGATATTACTCCGCACACTCTTCGCCATTCGTTTGCGGCTCATCTTTTGGAGAATGGCGCTCAATTATCCGATATTAAAGAGATGTTAGGTCATGCCGATATTTCTTCAACGCAGGTTTATGCTCAAATTATGAAAAATAAATATGCATCTGCATATAAGAAATTCCATCCACTTGCAAGATAAAAAAGACTTGAAGTTAATGAACTTCAAGTCTTTTTTTAATCCAGTTTAATATCTATCCAAAGATTTTCATAATAAAATCTGGTTTCTGGGTCGATATCGGTGAAATATTGAGTTTTAGGTTTATTAGCTTTATCGGGATATAAAATTTCGTTTTGATAATAGTAGTATTCTGGATTTTCTCTAACCGCAATATTAGGAGTTGCATATCCTATATAATCGGCGTTTGCAAGGGCAATATCGGGCTCGAGCATAAAGTTAATAAACATCATTGCGGCTTCATAATTTTGCGAAGATTTCGGAACACAAATTGCATCAACGAATATATTTGTGCCTTCTTTTGGATAGCAAAATTCAAGGTCGGGATTGATTTCTTTCATTGTTAAGAAATCTCCTGCGTAATATGGGGCAATGGCCGCTTCGCCTGTTTCCATTTTCCCATAAACTTCATCCATAACGTATGACTGAAGAATAGGTTTTTGAGAAATTAAAAGTTCTTTGGCTTTATCCCATTGACTTTTATCTAACGAGTTGATGTCTTGACCCAACATAAATTGAGCAATAGCAAAAGCGTCTCTGGGGTTGTTAAACATAAGAATATTATCTTTATAGTCTTCATCCCATAAAATAGACCAACTGTCAACCGGCTTTTTTACAATAGCTGAATTGTAAATTATGCCAACCATACCAACGCTGTATGGTACAGAGAATTCGTTATTTATATCATAATAAATGTTTTTGTATTCCGAATCGATCAAATCATAGTTAGTGATTTTTGAAAAATCAATTTTTTTGAGCATATCTTCATTTTTCAAGCGCTCAATCATATAATCTGAAGGAATTATAATATCGTAAGATACACCACCGTTTTTAAGCTGAGAATACATTGTTTCATTACTATCAAATGTTGTGTAATTAACATTAATTCCTGTTAATTTTTCAAATTCAAGTTCCACATTAATCGAATCATCTCCACCATCGGAAATATATTCGCCCCAGTTATAAACATTAAGTGTGGTGCCGGCAAGTTCTTTGGAGTATTCTCCTCTGAGAGAAAGTTCGGCATATTCATAACCGCAGCCTGAAAAAATGCTGCAAATTAAGAGGGAAGCTAATATTATAGAAAAAAGTTTAGTTAATTTCATCTTCTTTTAACCCCCTTATTTTCGGTGTTTTTATTTTGAATAACGTTATAAAGCATTAACAAAATAAAAATTACTCCGAACATAATAGTCGAAAGGGCATAGGTATCGGGCGTTACTGTCTTTTTGGTCATATTGTAAATTACTATTGGAAGTGTTTGATAATGCCCGCAAGTGAAATAACTTATAACAAAATCATCGAGAGATAAGGTAAATGCCATAATAAATCCGCTAAAAATACCCGAAGAAATTGCCGGAATAACAACCTTAAAGAAGGCTTGCAAAGGTGTGCACCCTAGGTCTAATGCAGCTTCTGAAAGGTTTGAATCGGTTTGTTTAAGTTTTGGCATAACCGATAAAATAACATATGGTAAATTAAATGTGATATGCGCTATTAAAACGGTTATAAAGCCAAGAGATTCATTTACTCCAATAAGTCTTCCGATAAATACAAAAAGTAGCATTAAAGAAATACCTGTAACTATATCGGCATTCATAAGCGGGATATTTGTAATTGACATTATAAGGCTTTGGGAAACCTTTTTCCTAAGCGCTAGTATTCCAACACTTGCCGCAGTTCCGATAACTGTAGAGATGAAAGCTGAAAGAATGGCGATAATAAGAGTATTTTTTAAAGCTGTGAGCATTGTTGAATTGGAGACAAGTTCTTTATACCAATCAAACGAGAATTCTTCAAAAACCCAAACACTGCTTGAAGAGTTAAAAGAGAAAATAACCATTACAACAATCGGCGCATAGAGAAACATAAGAATGAGGGCTGTGTAAATTCTTGAAATCGTCTTCATATAATCACGCCCTCCTCATCATCAGAGTAGCGGTTCATAATGGCTAGGCAAATAAGAATAAGTACCATTAGCACTAGTGAAATTGCCGAAGCAACATTATAGAATTCAGGCCCTAAATTAAAGAGGTACTCGATTGCATCGCCAATAAACAAGGTTTTGTTGCCACCTAACTTTTGGGTTATGTAAAAGGTGCTGACAGATGGAACAAATACCATAGTAATTCCGGAGATAACGCCTGGAAGTGTGAGAGGGAATATTACTTTTCTTAGAGTTTTTAATCGGTTGCAGCCTAAATCCTCGGCGGCTTCTAATAAAGAACGGTCAATTTTGGTCATAGCTGTATAAATTGGTAAAACCATATAAGGCAAGAAGTCGTAAACCATTCCTAAAATTACGGCGCCGGGAGTGTTAATTAACTTTAATGGACCAATACCAAGCTTAGATAAAAATGTGTTAATAAGACCTGTGTTTGCGAGAATTGAAATCCAGGAATATGTTCTGATAAGAAAATTCATCCACATAGGGAAGATGACCAGCATTAAAATAATGCGCTGAGAGCTAACCTTCATTTTCGTCATAAAATATGCTAACGGATAAGCGATTAAAAAGGTCATAACGGTAGCAAAAAATGCATAAAGAATTGAAAGTCCGAATGCCTTTTTATATTTACCTAAAGAGGTAATGTTAGCAAGAGTGAAAACTCCGGAGGAGTCAGTGAAGGTGTAGTAAATCATCATAAGTAATGGGACAATTATAAAAATTGCAGCCCACAAATAATATGGCGCAGCAACTATTCTGCTGCCGATACTTTTTCTCTTCACTCTACATCCTCCTCTATATCGGAGAGATGCTCGATTTCTTCGCTGTAAGAGCTATAATCACCGTATTTACCCGAGTATTCAGATTTTTTCATAATGTGAATTGCATCGGGCTCAATGTATAAACCAACTTTATCGCCAACATTAACGCCATCGGTGGTTTGAATCATCCATTTAAAGCCGCCAATATCAACAATTATTTCATAATGAACGCCTAGGAAGGTAATTGAAGTTACAATACCCTCAAGCATTCCTTTTTCTAAGGGCACAATATCTACGTCTTCAGGGCGAACAACAACATCGACGCTTTCATTTTTTTCAAATCCCTTATCAAGACATATGAATTTTTTGCCCGAAAATTCGGCTAAATAATCTTCGAGCATAACGCCATCAAGAATATTGGATTCGCCGATAAAATCGGCTACAAAGGCATTTTTAGGCTCGTTATATATATCTTGAGGGGTACCAACCTGCTGAATTTTACCATTATCCATAACAACAACTCTATCAGACATTGAGAGGGCTTCTTCTTGGTCATGTGTAACAAAAATAAAAGTAATTCCAAGTTGTTCTTGAATTTTTTTAAGTTCGGTTTGCATATCTTTTCTTAGCTTTAAATCAAGGGCTGCTAAAGGCTCATCAAGAAGTAAAACCTTAGGATTGTTTGCGATAGCTCTAGCAATGGCAACGCGCTGCTGCTGACCGCCCGACATTGTGTCAACCTTACGCTTTTCGAGACCTGTAAGGTTAACAAGTGCTAACATTTCTTTTACCTTTTTATCTACATCTTCTTCCTTCATTTTCTTAAGGCGAAGACCGAAAGCAATATTCTCATAAACATTTAAGTGAGGGAAGAGGGCGTAACGCTGAAAAATGGTGTTTACCTGGCGTTTGTAAGCCGGTACACCATTAATTTTTTTATCATCAAACAACACTTCGCCGCTATCCGGCTCAACGAAACCTGCAATGATTCTTAAGGTTGTGGTTTTTCCGCAACCTGAAGGTCCCAATAAAGTGATAAACTCTTTATCTTCAATAGAAAGATTTAGGTCGGATAAAACCTGCTCAGAATCAAATGAAACCGAAATGTTTTTAAGTTCTACAATATTCTTTTTCATTAAAGCATCCTCCTTTGCGGACACATAGTGCTGCATTTTAAATATATAGAAATAATATAGAACAAAAAACGCTAAAAGTCAACATTTTTCTTATATTTTTAAGCAAATTTTTGAGGGGAAATCCTATCATTTTATAATAAACTTTGAAATGCTCGTTTTTCCTCGTTTTTTCTTTAGTTTCCTCACTTTTTACTGTTTTGAAAAATAATGGAAATTTTTGAAAAAAATAAGTATTTTTGTGTTGCCCATTTAAATAAGTTGTGTTATAATAATATAGAATATAATAGGGTAGGTATTGTGATTTGAAAGTTTTAGGGATTGACCCGGGTTACGCAATAATTGGATATGGTGTTATTAGTTCCGATGGAATTCGTTTTAAACCGCTTGAATTCGGAGCAATCACAACTAAGGCAAAAACCGAATTTTCTGAGCGCCTTTCTAAAATTTACGATGGCATAATTTCGCTTGTAGAAAAATATAAGCCCGATGCATTAAGTATCGAAAAATTGTTTTTTAACACAAACACTACAACTGCAATAGATGTAGCCCAAGCTAGAGGAGTTATTCTTTTGGCAGCAAAAAAATGCGGTGTTCCCATTTTTGAATATACTCCGCTTCAGGTTAAGCAGTCGGTAACGGGATATGGCAGAGCCGAAAAACATCAGGTTATGGAAATGACAAGAAGTTTACTCGGATTAAAAGAAGTTCCAAAACCCGATGATACCGCCGATGCGCTTGCTATTGCGATATGCCATGCTAACTATTCAAATTCCACCTTTGGAAAAATTTATATGGAGGGTAAAATATGATTTCAACTCTTAGAGGTAAATTAACCTTTACCGACCCCGATTTTATAATTATAGAATGTTCGGGTGTTGGTTTTAAATGCTTTATAACAAAAAATGCATTTTATAAATTACCGCCTATAAATTCTGAAATTTTTGTTCACACATTTTTATCGGTTAAAGAGGACGCCCTTGATTTATATGCTTTTTCAACTCCTGAGGAATTATCAGCCTTCAAGCTTATAACTTCGGTTAATGGTGTTGGAGCCAAAATAGGTATGGCAATCCTTTCTCAATTTGAAGCCGATAGATTAATGTTAATTATAGCAAGCAATGATGCGAAAACCTTAACTGCGGCATCAGGGGTGGGTTTAAAACTTGCTCAAAGAATCGTTCTTGAACTTAAGGATAAAACAGGAAGTATAATAACCGATAATTCTAAAGATGTTTCTTCGGTGGGCAATGCTGTTGTTTCAACAAATTCTTCAGAGGCAATTGCTGCTTTAACCGCTCTTGGTTTTTCGGCTAGTGATGCAGCTTTAGCGGTCGGCAGATTAGATACTTCATTATCAACCGATGTTCTTATTAAAGAAGCGCTTAAAATCTTATCAAGGCAGGTGTAAAAAATGCAGGAAATGGATTTTGAAAATAGAATCGTAGCGCCCGAATATGTAGCCGATGATTCTGAAGTTGAGGTCTCTTTAAGACCTAAATGTCTTGATGAATATATTGGTCAGGATAAGGCGAAGGAAAATTTATCAATTTATATTAAAGCGGCTTTGCAGCGTAAAGAAGCGCTAGACCATTGTTTGCTTTATGGACCTCCCGGACTTGGTAAAACAACTCTTTCGAGCATTATCGCAAGAGAAATGGGAGTTAATTTAAGGGTAACCTCAGGCCCTGCAATTGAAAAACAAGGGGATTTGGTTGCCATTCTCACTAATTTAAGTGAGGGCGATGTTTTATTCATTGATGAAATTCATAGACTTTCCCGCAGCGTCGAGGAAATATTATATCCTGCTATGGAGGATTTCTCGGTTGATATAATTATCGGGAAAGGCCCTGCTGCTCGTTCAATACGTCTTGATTTACCGCATTTTACTTTAGTTGGAGCAACAACACGCTCAGGTCAGTTAACCGCACCGTTAAGAGACCGTTTCGGAGTGTTGCTTCGTTTAGAGTTGTATACACCTGAACAGCTTGCAGAAATTATTAAGCGTTCGGCCAACATTTTAGGAATCAAAATTGATAATAATGGGGCATTAGAAATTGCTTCTCGCTCGCGTGGAACTCCTAGAATTGCAAACCGTCTATTAAAAAGAGTGCGAGATATCGCTCAGATTGAATATAATGGAGAAATTACCGAAGAAGTAGCTTCAAAGGCTTTATCGCGCTTTGAAATCGATGAATTAGGTCTTGATGAATTTGATAGAAGACTTTTATCAACTATTATTCATTCCTATTCAGGTGGACCAATAGGTCTTGAAACACTTTCCGCAGCACTAGGTGAAGAGAGTGTGACTATAGAGGATGTTTATGAGCCGTATTTAATGCAAATAGGATTTTTAACCAGAACTCCAAGAGGAAGATGCGTTACAAAACTTGCTTATGAGCATTTAGGCATTAAGGCGCCTGAAACTCTTCAACAAACTTTAATTTAAAGGATATTACAATGCGAAACACCGAAGATTTTTTTGATTATGAATTAATTGATGCCACCTGTGGAGAAAGGTTGGAGCGTTGGGGAGATATTATTCTTATACGCCCCGACCCAACTGTAATGTGGAATACCGAAAAAACGGACAAGCGTTGGTTTGATGCTCATGCTATATATCATCGTTCAAATTCAGGTGGAGGATATTGGGAGCCTTTAAAAAAAGTTCCTGATGTTTGGTCGATAAAATATAAAGATTTAGTTTTCCGCTTAAAACCTATGGGTTTTAAACATACAGGACTTTTTCCTGAGCAGGCTGTTAACTGGAAATTAGCAATGGAACTTATTGAGAAAGCAAACAGGCCAATAAAGGTTCTTAATATGTTTGCTTATACAGGCGGGGCAACCGTTGCTTGTTTAAAAGCAGGTGCTTCGGTTACACATGTTGATGCCTCTAAAGGTATGGTTCAATGGGCGAAAGAGAATGCGGTGGCATCTAAAGTTTCCGAATGTAATGTTCGCTGGCTTGTGGATGACTGTGTAAAATTTGTAAAAAGAGAGATAAGGCGCGGAAATAAATATGATGCAATAATTATGGATCCGCCTTCATACGGAAGAGGCCCTAATGGTGAAATTTGGAAGCTTGAACAGCAAATATCCGAATTGTTAGAGCTAACAGGTCAAATTTTAAGTGATAATCCATTGTTTTTCTTTTTGAATTCTTATACAACCGGTATTTCGCCAACAATTCTTAATTATATAACAAATCTTTACATTGCAAACGGTAAAAAAGGCAAAGTGTTTACCGATGAGATTGGTCTGAAAGTAACTAATAAAGATATAGTTTTACCCGCAGGCTCAACTACCGTTTGGATAGGAGAAAATTAATTGGACAGCATTATTAGTTTTGAGAATGTAACCTATAGGTATAAAACCGATGAGGATACTTTTTCAACCGTTTTAGAAAATTTCAATTTAAATATTGAGCGCGGAAGTTTTACGGTTATATTAGGTCATAATGGTTCGGGTAAGTCTACTATTGCAAAGCTTATGAACGGCCTTTATAAACCCGAACGCGGAAGCGTTACAGTTAACAATATGTCAACTCTTGATGAAGAAAATGATATTAACATAAAAAAATGTGTTGGTATGGTTTTCCAAAATCCTGATAATCAGCTTGTGGCTTCGGTTGTTGAGGATGATGTGGCTTTTGGACCTGAAAATCTTGGAATTGAGCCATCGGTAATTAGGCAACGAGTAGACAACGCCTTAAAAAGTGTTGATATGTTTGAATTTGCAAAAAGCGCTCCCCATAATCTTTCGGGCGGTCAAAAGCAAAGAGTTGCTATCGCAGGAATTATAGCAATGGAACCTGAATGTATTGTTTTAGATGAGCCTACCGCTATGCTTGACCCAAAAGGAAGGCTGGAGGTTATGAAAACAGTAAACGCTCTAAATAAAGAAAAAGGGATAACTGTAGTCCTTATAACACATTTTATGGAGCATGCCGCTTTTGCTGATAGGATTCTTGTTGTTGATGATGGTAAAATTTTGGCTGATGATAAGCCAAGTACAGTTTTTTCAAATATTAAATTATTAAAAAAGTGTGGTCTTGATATCCCTCAGACCACCGAGTTAATTGATATATTAGCCGATTCAGGTTTAAATTTTCCAAAGGGTATTATCTCGGTTGAAGATACTGCAAATGCTCTTTTATCGGTCTTAAAATAATGGGAGGAACCCTAATTGTCCATTTTAAAGGTTGAAAATTTAACATATACCTATTCAAAAAATACACCTTTTGTGGTTGATGCGCTAAAGGGTGTGTCTTTTGACACCGATAAGGGTCAAATTTTAGGTATTATTGGTCATACAGGCTCTGGTAAATCAACCCTTGTTCAGCATTTGAATGGCCTTATTAAGCCAACGAGTGGTAATATATATTATTGCGGCAAGGATATTTGGGATGATAAACTTTCAATTTCTCAAATACGAGCTAAAATAGGTCTTGTTTTTCAGTATCCTGAGTATCAGCTTTTTGATGAAACGGTATACAAGGATATTTCTTTTGGACCTAAAAATATTGGTTTTTCCGAACAAGAAATTGATGAAAATGTAAGAAAAGCCGCTTTTTTAGTAGGAATCCCAAATGAATATTTCGATAAATCCCCCTTCGATTTATCGGGTGGCGAAAAGCGCCGTGTAGCAATTGCAGGTATTTTAGCAATGAAGCCGGAGATTATTGTTTTTGATGAGCCAACTGCAGGCTTAGACCCCGAAGGAAGAAATACAATTTTAAATATAATCAAAAATTATCGCGAAGAAAATAACGCGGTAGTCATTATTATATCTCACTCAATGGAAGATATGGCCTTAATTGCCGATAAAATTCTTGTAATGAATAAAGGCGAAAGGTTTATGTATGGCACACCGAAGGAGATATTTAAAAATCGAGAGATGCTATTATCTTGCGGACTTGATGTGCCTATGATAACAAAGGTTATTTTAAAACTAAGAGAAAACGGCATTGATATAGATAGTAACATAATCACCGTCGAAGAGGCTGCGAAGGCTATTCTTTCTTTGAAAGGCGGTGCAAAATAATGCTTAATGACTTTACTTTCGGTCAATATTTTCCCGCAAATTCTTTTATCCATAAATTAGATGCAAGAACAAAGCTTATATTAACAGTTTTTTCGATAGTTATTATTTTTGTGTCTACAAATATGTTCGCTTTGCTTTTTACGGCATTTTCAATTTTATGCGTTTTATTAATTTCAAAAATACCTTTTAAAATGTATCTTAAAAATTTAAAATTTATTTTGCCGATTATAATTATTACTTCACTAATTAATCTTTTTTACATTAAAGAGGGCAATGTTTTATTAGGTTTTTGGATAATTAAAATTACGGATTTAGGCATTAATCGCTCTATTTTTATGGCGCTTAGAGTTGTTCTTTTGATTTTAATCAGCTCAGTTTTAACCTATACAACATCTCCTAATGACATTACCGATGGTATTGAAAAATTGTTTTCGCCCCTTAAATTTTTAGGGCTTAGCAAAGCGGTTCATACAATGACTATGATGATGACTATTGCGCTTCGATTTATTCCAACTCTCATCGAAGAAACGGTTAAGATTATGAATGCACAAAAAGCAAGAGGTGCCGATTTTGAAAATGGTAAATTAACTAGTAAAATTAAAGCAATAATTCCAATTCTTATTCCTTTGCTTATTTCATCTGTTAGAAGAGCTTATGATTTAGCCGAGGCTATGGAAAGCCGTTGTTATAACGGTGGAGAGGGAAGAACTCGCCTAAAACAACTGAGATTTTCATTTATAGATTTTCTTGCATTAATATTTTATCTGGTTTTATTATCAGGGGTTATTTTGTTAAATATTTTTATGTAGGTGTTTTTTATGAGTAGATTTTTACTCAAAATTTCATATGATGGCACTTCTTTTCATGGATGGCAGGTTCAAAACAATGCCATAACTGTGCAGGAAGTTATGTGCGAAAAACTAAGCGGTATGTTTAAAACTAAAATTAGTGTTACAGGCTGCAGTCGTACCGATGCAGGCGTTCATGCAAATGAGTTTTATTGCCATTTCGATGCACCAATAGATATAGCCGAAGATGGAATTGTTAAGGGTTTAAACGCTGTTTTACCTCAAGAAATAGCCGTTTTTTCCTGTAAAAAAGTAACAAACGATTTTCACGCAAGGTATTCGGCGAAATTTAAAAATTATATATATCGTTTTTATGATGGGGATATTATCGACCCATTCTCTGCGAGGTATGCTTGCAAGGTTACGAATAAATTAAATGAAAATTTAATGGATGAATTTTGCAAGGAACTTATAGGAACATTTGATTTCGAAGCCTTTTCTTCCAGCAAGAGAACGGTTGAAGACACGGTCAGAACGATTACTGATGCCTCGGTTAAGCGAGAAGGCGATTTTGTTATTTTAAGCGTTACCGCAGATGGTTTTTTATATAATATGGTTAGAATAATTGCGGGAACAGCGCTATATGTATCTGCAGGGAAAATTAACCCACAGGATACAAAAGATTTAATTTTAAGCAAATCCCGAAGTCTATTGGGCGCTACCGCTCCTGCAAAAGGCTTGTTTTTAAATAAAGTAATTTACTAAAAGAGGTGAAACTGTTGCCTGAATATAAAAAGAAAAATATTAAAAAACATAGGCGTTCTGTTAAGAACGTTATGCCTGATGATATTTCAATGAGGGAAAGCAAACCTGCTCGGGTTAACGAAAGAAGAAAAACTGGTACTTCGCCTCAGAAAAGAAAAATTAATGTTATAAGAGGCAACAAAATTAAAATTAGAAACCGCCGTTTTGCTTCGGCTGTTACTGTTGCTTTTTTAATTATTGTAATATTTATAGTTTCTTTAATCACTCCAACAGGTATTATTGAATCGGCAGCAAACCTTAAAGCCTCTATTAAATTTGGAAGTGATTATCCTGTTAAACTTACAGGCGGTAAACTATACTCATCAGTTTCACAAGGAAATCATTTGTTTTTGGTTTCAACCGCTAATTATGAGTGTTATAATACAAATGGTAAGAATATATTTTCTTATCAGCATGGTTTTGAATCTCCAATTCTTTGTGTATCGGATAGTAGAACTCTTCTTTATAATCAATCGGGCAAAGAATATAGCATTTATAATTTAAGTAAGGAGCTAACATCCAGCGCTACTGAAAATGAGATTTTATGTGCAACAATTTCTAGAAACGGAACCTACGCAATTGCAACTAATTCGGATAGTTACACTTCTCAAGTTACGGTTTTTAATAAGAAAAACGAAAAAATCTATGAATGGTTTTGTGCTGACTATATTATTAACGATTTAGTTTTATCTTCTAACGGTAAAAAACTTGCAGTTTCAGGTGTATCGGCGGTTGGGGGAAGCTTTGTTTCAAAGGTTTTTGTTTTGGATTATAATTCAGCAACTCCCAAAGCGGAATTTACTTATAATGAACTTATTTTAGGTCTAAATCAAAGCGGCACTAAAGGATTTAGTTGTATAACCGAAAATACCATCGATTTCTTTACATGGCGAAAATCAAAAACAGCAACTGTTTCGGGAGAAAACAGTATTTCCCTTATTAAAAATTATGGTTCTAATTCACTTGTAGTTTTTGAAAAACCGGGTAATACAAATGAAAATATTATTAAAGTGTTTGATTCTTCCGGAAAAGAAAAAAGCACATTTACTTTCAATAACACGGTAGATTATTTAGAATTTAAGGGCGCTAATATTTATATTTTGAGCGAAAATAATGTTTACTTATATACTCTAAACGGAAAATTTGAAGGAAAAACCTCATGTGAATTCGGCACTAAATATATTTCTGCTATTTCTCATAAAGAGGTTGCTTCCGTTATTGATAGTGGTATTAAGAAAATTATTTTTTAAGGAGTTTTAATTATGAATTTTATCTTAGATATTATCATTGTTGCTATAGTTTTATTATTTGTTTTTATTTGTGCTAAAAAAGGTTTCGTTAAAACAGTTATTGAATTTGTAGGTGTGATTTTAGCTATTTATTTAGCTGTTTCTCTAAGTGCACCCATTGCTGAATATACATACGAAAAGGCTATTGAACCAACCGTAACAGCATCAATTAATAATTCGGTTGAAAATCTTGCATCTTCTACGGAAGAAACTATAAAAGAAAATATTATTGAACCATTACCCGCATTTATAAAAAACAGTATCGATCTTTCATCATTCTCTATTGAACCCGGTGAAGATGTTGCGGTTAAAATTAATAATGATGTTGTAAAGCCGGTTGCAATTTCATTTTTAAAAGCAATTACAACCCTGATTCTTTTCTTGGTTTTAAATTTCCTCGCGAAATTCCTTGCAAAAATCGTTAATAAGATTTTCTCATTTAGTATTGTTGGTAAGGTTAATAAGCTCTTAGGAGGCGTTTTAGGACTAATTAAGGGTATAATATTTGCATTAATTTTTATCATAATAACAAAGATTATTATTTCTCTCACAGGCGGTTTCTTTATATTCACTCAAACCGCTGTTGATACATCGGTAATATTTGGATTAATCGCTAAAATTTTACCAGCTAGTTTTCTTATCTAAAAGGAGTTTAGATTTTTAATGAAATTGTGTTACAAGTGTAAAAAGCGCCCTGCGGTTGTTTTTATTTCAGATCCTTCCAATCCATCATCTGAGCCGCAAGGATTATGCTTAATGTGCGCTAAAGAATCGGGAATAAAACCGATAGATGATATGCTTAAAAAAATGAATATTTCGGATGAAGATATTGAGCAAATGAGCGATCAATTTATGGATATTATGTCTTTATCCGAGGATGGCGAAGATTCTTTTAATTTAGGAACTGCGCCTGCTTTCCCATTTTTAAATAATATTTTCGGTACAGCCGCTCCCGAAAAGGCCGAGGATACCGAAAAAAACGATGATAAGGACAGCAAGAAAGGAAAACCAAAAAATAAAAGAAGGTTTTTAAATCAGTATTGCACAAATCTTACCGAAAAAGCTAAAGAGGGAAAACTTGATGCTATTATCGGCAGAGATAATGAGCTTTATCGTGCTATTCAGATTTTATCTCGCCGCTCAAAAAATAATCCTTGTTTAATAGGCGAACCAGGTGTTGGCAAAACAGCAATTGCCGAAGGTTTAGCATTGAAAATTGCCAATGGCTCGGCTCCTGCTAGACTTCTTGATAAAGAAATACTTTTATTGGATTTAACAGGTCTGGTTGCGGGAACTCAGTTTAGAGGTCAATTTGAGAGCAGAGTAAAGGGGCTTATTGATGAAATCAAGAGTGAGGGTAACATTATTCTCTTTATTGATGAAATTCATAACCTTGTAGGTGCCGGAGATTCGGCGGAAGGCTCAATGAATGCTGCAAATATTTTAAAACCCGCTCTATCGCGTGGTGAAATTCAGGTTATTGGCGCCACAACATTCAAAGAATATAGAAAATATATTGAAAAAGACGCCGCGCTAGAACGCCGTTTTCAGCCAATTTCTATTGAGGAACCCTCTATTGAAGATAGTATTAATATCCTTATGGGTGTTAAGAGATATTATGAGGGATTTCATAACGTAACAGTGCCTGAAAATTTAATAGAAAAGATTGTTTTGCTTTCCGAAAGATATGTTAATGACAGATTTTTACCCGATAAAGCCATTGATTTATTGGATGAAGCATGCGCATGTTCAAGTCTTGCAAATAAAAACATTGATGAACTTTATGAAATCAATAAAAAAATAGCAGATTGTCATATTGAAATCGAAACTCTTGAAAACGATTTAGAAAATCCTGATTATGAGAAATTAGCTCTAAGCCGTTCTAATCTTGAAAAATATAAGAAAAAAGCAGATGATTTATATAAACCGGCTTCCGATAATCTTGTAACAGAATTCGATGTTGCAAAGGTTATAGAGTTATGGACAGGAATTCCTGCTTCTAAAATTCAAGAGAGTGATTTGGTTAAATTATCCTCATTAGAGGAGAAAATTAAAGAAAGAATTATTGGCCAGGATAATGCAGCGCATCTTGTGGCAAATGCGGTTAAACGCTCAAGAGTTCAAACAACTCCGCATCGTAGACCTGCTTCATTTATTTTTGTTGGTCCTACAGGTGTTGGTAAAACCGAGCTTGTAAAGGTATTATCCGAGCAGCTTTTCTCAACTCCCGAAACAATGATTAGAATTGATATGTCGGAATATATGGAAAAGCATTCAGTTTCTCGTTTGATTGGCGCGCCTCCCGGATATGTTGGTTATGATGAAGCAGGGCAGTTAACCGAAAAGGTTAGAAGAAAGCCCTATTCGGTTGTGTTGTTTGATGAAATTGAAAAGGCTCATCCGGATGTATTAAATATTCTTCTTCAAATTTTTGATGATGGACGTATTACCGATTCACAGGGTAGAACCGTTAATTTTGAAAATACTATTATTGTTATGACCTCTAATGCAGGCAGTAATCAAAAGGGCGGTATTGCAGGATTTGAAAAGACTAAAGAGGATATTTCTAAAGAAAAAGCAATTAAGGCTCTTGAGGAATTTTTAAGACCTGAATTTATCGCAAGAATTGATGAAGTTGTTGTGTTCTCTCCCTTAGATGAAATTACTCTTAATGAAATTGCAAAACTAATGCTCAATGATTTTGCAAAGGTAATGAGAGAGAAAAATATTGAGGTTAATTTTACCGAAGGCGTTTCTAAGCGGATTGCTGAGCTTTCAGCTGATGCAAAAGCAGGTGCAAGAGAGCTTAGAACAAATATAAGAAAGTTCATTGAAGATAAAGCAGTTGATATTATAATTGAAAATGTTGGTGCTGATATTAAAGAAATTAATTTTGATTATAATAAAGAATTTATTGCAAACTTCAAATAATTTTAAATTTTTGCTTGACTATCGGCAAGAACTGTGTTATTATATTTCTTGCCGATTTTTGCGGGTGTAGTTCAATGGCTAGAATCCCAGCCTTCCAAGCTGGTCGTGTGGGTTCGATTCCCATCACCCGCTCCAAAAGCCACTTCATTTGAAGTGGCTTTTTATTTTTTTGGTACGGTATAAAAAAGACAGTCGTTATTGACTGTCTTTTTTTATTACTCTTGTATTAATGGTATACAGGTAATTGATTTTTAATTGAAGCCATAAAAATTTAATTGTATAATCAAATTAAAAGGGGAGTGTAATTATGAAAATTAATATAAAACTTGGTTGTTATTTAGCTATAATTGGGGTTGCGGTTCTTTTAGCCTTTAATTATCAACTTTTTATTGTTGAAAATGGATTTGCTCCTGCAGGATTAAACGGAATTGCCACAATGATTCAATATAAAACAGGTTTTAGTATTGGTTATATGTCGCTTATAATCAATATTCCGCTTTGTTTTTTAGCTTATTTTTTATTTGATAAAGAGTTTGCTAAACGCTCATTTGTTTTTTGCATTTCTTATTCACTGTTTTTTCTTTATCTACAAAAAATTGGGTTAACTGATTTTCAATATAATGCAGGCGGGCATGACACAATTTTTCCTGTAATTTTAAGCGGCGTTATAAGCGGTTTTGTTTATGGAGTTTGCTTTAGAATAAACTCATCAACAGGCGGAACAGATATAATTTCAAAGTATTTAAGTTTTAAAAAACCTGAGCTGAATTTCTTTTGGATTACATTTATTTTAAATACTATTGTTGCGATAATTTCTTTTTTTGTTTATGCAAAACCAAATGAAATGAACGGATTAATTTATGATTATAAACCGGTTTGTTTATGTGTTCTATATTGCTTTATTTCAAGCTTTATCGGTAACTATATTATCAAAGGAACTAAGAGGGAATGTAAATTTACTATAATTACAACTCATCCAAATGAGATTACAGAAGAAATAACCAACATTATTCATCACAGCTCAACGAAATTATCGGCTATCGGATCTTTTAAGGGAAGCGAACAATCGCTTTTAATTTGCGTTATTAATAAACACCAAATAATTGATTTAAAGAATATTTTAATAAAATACGATAATACTTTTTCTTTTTGTGAAACAGTAAATGAAACGGTAGGTAATTTTAAGAAAATTAAATAAAGAAATTGAAAGTTTTGCAAAATTTCGTTATTCTATACAAAAAAATTGGTAAAATTTTAAAAAATATAAAAATGCTTGACAAATATTATAATATAAGTTATTATATCTATATAGTTTTTATTTTGGAGCAAGTATGGATTATTGCCAATTTTCTGATGAAAAAATTGTTTCGCTGATCAAATCGGGCGATAATAATTTTTTACATATATTGATCAATAAATATGTAGGCATTATTCGGCATAAAGCATCTTTGCTTTGTCCATTTGCGGATATTGATGATATGGTGCAAGAGGGTATTATAGCTCTATATTCTGCAATCAATGTTTATGATGAAACTCTTTCATCTTTTTCAACATTTGCTAATCTCTGTATTGAGCGCGGATTAATAACTGCGTATCGAAAGCTTTTTAATAAAAAACAGGTTCCAAGTTCTGAAACAATTCCTTTTGAGGAATATGAAAAACCGATAGAAATCACTCCTGAATCATTGATAATCGAAAAAGAAGAATGTATGATTTTTATTGAAAAAATTCAAAATACATTATCTGCTTTTGAATATAAAGTTTTATGTGAATTTCTTAATAATGGTTCCTATGATTCCATTGCTGATAAATTAAGTGTTGATACAAAGGCGGTTAATAATGCAATGGTGCGCTTAAGACACAAAATAAAGGCTATTAAATAGCTTTTATATAACACAGTTTTCTGTGTAAAATGAAAATCTAGAGAGAGGTAACAAAGATGTTTGAGGACAAGACTTTAGTTTGCAAAGACTGTGGCGAAGAATTCGTTTTCACCGCTCGTGAGCAGGAATTCTATGAGTCTAAAGGCTTTGTAAATGAACCCCAGCGTTGCAAACCTTGCCGCGACAAACGTAAGAATGCCGGCAGAGCTCCGCGTGAATTACACGAAGCAACCTGCAATGCTTGCGGTGGAGTTGCAAAGGTTCCCTTCATTCCGCGTGATGACCGTCCGGTTTATTGCAGCGAGTGCTTTGCTAAGATGAAGGAAGCAGAAAATGCTGATGCAGAATAATTATATTTACATAATATAAATATTCGTACCGCCCATATTAATGGGCGGTTTTTCTTTAAAATTAACACATTATTAATAAAAAATAATTTTTTTATTGTAAAATATAAGTAGGAAAGGGGTAGTAATATGGCAACCGAAAAAATATTAATTGTAGATGATGATACCAATATTTGCGATTTATTAAAGCTTTATATTGAAAAAGATGGTTTTTCAACAGTTATTGCTAATGATGGTTTATCAGCAGTTAAATTAAATGAAGAAGAAAAGCCTGATTTAATTTTGCTTGATATTATGTTACCTGGGCTTGATGGTTGGCAGGTTTGCAGAGAAATAAGAAAATCTTCTGATGTTCCAATAATTTTGGTAACTGCTAAGGGAGAAGTTTTCGATAAAGTCTTAGGTTTAGAACTCGGCGCAGATGATTATGTTACTAAACCTTTTGATACAAAAGAAATAGTAGCCAGAATTAAAGCTGTTCTTAGAAGAAGTGCTAAAGATAACGCTTATCAAACTAAGGAAGTAAATTATGATAAGCTGAGCATTAATCTTACTAACTATGAACTTATTGTTGATGGTAAGGTAATTGATACTCCTCCTAAAGAATTAGAGTTGATTTATCATTTAGCTAGCAATTCTAATAGAGTTTTTACAAGAGATCAACTTCTTGATGAGGTTTGGGGCTTTGATTATTATGGAGATTCCAGAACCGTTGATGTTCATGTTAAAAGACTTAGAGAAAAACTAGAAGGCGTATCTGACAAATGGGAATTAAAAACCGTTTGGGGCGTTGGATATAAATTCGAATTGAAATAAGGGTTATAATGAAATTATTTAAAAAATTCTTTTTTACAACATCGGCTATTATACTAGTTAGCTTAACAGTTACAATAGGTATACTTTCGTTTGCCGTTGCAAATTATTTTTCAAGGGAAAAATTTGATTCTCTTTCTAAAAATTGCGATTCGGTTTCGAGGATTGTTTTAGCTGATATAAATTCGATTAATTTTAATAGGAATATTTATAATATAATTAGCATTCAGAATGAAATTTCCGATATGGATATTTTTGTTTGCAATAACAAAGGCGAAATAGTGGTTTGCGGTTGCAGAAATTTCCAAACTGAAATGCGATGTATTCATTCCAAAAAAACTATTTCAATGGATGTTTTAGCGAAGATTAATCAAAATAAATATCGCTTAGTTGATAAATTAAACGGAATTTATTTGGATGACCACTATGTTACTGCCAAAAAGGTCGTAGCGAATGATGACACCGTATATGGTTATGTATTTGCAACAGCCTCAACTTCTTCTTTAAAATCACTTCTAAAAAGTTTGTTTAACATTTATTTAATTTCTGCGTTCGTTCCGATTATTTTAATGTTTTTAGCGGTGTTTACGATTTCATATAATCAAACTAAACCGCTAAAACTAATGTCAATTGCGGCAAAAAGTATGGCGCAAGGCGATTTTTCAAAAAGGGTTCCTGTTGTTTCTGATGATGAAATAGGAGAGTTATCGTTAGCCTTTAATAATATGACCGATTCACTTTCAAAAATGGAAGGAATGCGCCGCAGCTTTATTGGAAATGTTTCTCATGAACTCAGAACTCCCATGACAACAATAGCAGGTTTTATCGATGGAATAATAGATGGCACTATTCCAAAAGATAAACAGGATGAATACTTAAAAATTGTATCCGAAGAGGTTAAGCGCCTTTCAAGAATTGTTGAAACAATGTTAAATATTTCAAGGCTTGAATCGGGAACATTAACTTTAAATAAAACTAATTTTGATGTTTCAGCGTCTCTTATCAATGTTGTTTTAAGCCGAGAAAATATTATTGAAAAATATAATTTACAAATTAATGGCCTAGATACGCTCCAAAAAACTGAAATTTGCGCTGATTTTGATTTGATTTATCAGGTGCTATATAATCTTGTGGATAACGCCGTTAAATTCACAAATGAGGGCGGAACAATTGAGTTTGCAACAAATAATAATGCAAATTCGGTTGAAATTGTTATTAAAAACTCGGGCGAGGGTATAGAAAAAGAGCAAATAGACCTAATTTTTGATAGATTTTATAAAATAGATAAATCTCGCTCTAATAATAAAAACAGTTCAGGTCTAGGTTTGTTTATTGTTAAAACAATCATTTCTCTTCATGGAGGAAAAATTACTGTTCAAAGCACTCCGGGAGAATTTACAACATTTAAAATTCTATTACCAAAATAATTTTAGAGAGGATATCCTTTTATGACGGAAAATAATCAAAATTTCTTTGAAAATGAAGAAGTTCAAAACGAAGTTATTTTAGATGAAAATATTGAAGAAAAGAACGATAATTCTACAATAGAAAACGAAATTGCCGAAGAAACCGAAATTATTGAGGAAGAAGAAATCCTCGAAGAATCTGATATTATTGACGAGAAAGAGATTATCGAAGAACAGGAAATTGTTATTGAGCAAGAAACTGCTAACACTACTCAAATTCCCGTTAATAACGAGCAAATCGAAGATTTTGTTAAAATTACCCCTATAGAAACCGTTTCCGAAAAGCAAAATAAAAAAGGATTTAAAATTTTTGCGTTACTTATCATTTTTGCATTAATTTTAACTGTTGTAGCTTCTTTAGGATATTATGCCGGTAAAAATGCTGTTTCAATCTCTCCTAAAAATCCTTCTTTAAACCTTGCTGCTAAACCCGAAAACAATGAGAAACTTTCGGCTGAACAGGTATATGAAGAACTTAATAAATCGGTTGTTGGTATTGCGGTTTATGATAAAGAGGGAATTAAAGGGTATGCCAGCGGTGTTGTTTATTCCGAAGATGGTTATATTATCACAAATGACCATATTTATATGGAAACTCCTTCTGCTAAATTTAAGATTTATTCATACGATGGCAATATTTATGAAGCAAAATTTGTAGCAGGAGACACACGCAGTGATTTAGCCGTTTTAAAGGTTGATGCTTCAGGATTTTATCCTGCAACTTTCGGCAATTCCGATGAATTAAAATTTGGCGAAGAGGTTTTTGCTATAGGCAGACCTAATGATGCTACTGCAAGTTCATCAATAACAGGAGGTTATATATCTTTTTTAAATAGAAGAGTTGCTAACACAACAAGCTATTCTTCAAAGCTTATCCAAACCGATTCAGCAATTAATCCCGGAAGTTCGGGAGGAGCCTTGGTTAATGCATACGGCCAGGTTGTTGGTATCACTTCATCTAAACTTGTCGGCGATGAATATGAGGGTGTTGGCTATGCGATTCCAACCACAACGGTAAAATTTGTTGTTGAGGAATTAATTAATAATGGCACCGTTACTTCAAGAGCAAAACTTGGCGTTTCTTATACCGAGATTGACTCTGTAACCGCCGAAATTAACGGCTCAAATATTAGTGGTTTAAAACTCGCTGAAATTAATGCTGAAAGTCCACTTTACGGAAAGGCAAGCGAAGGCGATATTATCACAGGCGTTAACGATATTAAAATTTTAAAGGGCGAAACCATTCTTGAAATTATTGAAGCTGCAAAACCCGGTGATAAAGTTATATTAACTATTTACTCAGCGGTTTCAAAAACTTCTAAAAATATTGAAGTAGAACTATTAAGAGCAGAAAGCACTTCAAGTTATGAATATGAATCATTAAAGGATAACAATTCAAAGGATAATGATTCAAAGGATGAAAATTCGAAAAATAATAACGGAACATTCGATTTCCCATTTGGTTACTAAATTTTAAGCATTGCAGGAATTTTTCTTGCAATGCTTTTTTTATTTGACAAAAAATTCATTCTCCTTGCTTTATAATAGGGTTAGGAGGGAAGAATTTGATTATATATGTTGATGTTTTACTGGTTACCAATTTAATTATTGATTATTTCTTAATTTTATTAACCGCCAAGATAAACAAAATAAGATATAAAAATTTTAGAATTATTATTGGAGCTTTAATTGGGAGTTTATTTTCTTTTTACATATTTTATGAAAACTCTAATACTTTTAAAAATGCTCTAGTAAGGCTTTTTAGTGCCGCAATAATTATTCTTATCGGAATTGGATTTAAATCGTTTAAGAGTTATTTTCGCAATATTTTAACGCTTTTTGCATCATCTTTTCTCTATTGCGGCGCTATGTTTGCAATTTGGATGTTATTTAAGATAAATACAATAGTGATAAACAATTCGGTGGTTTATCTTGATATTTCTCCAATATCCTTAATTATTTTAACAGTTGTTTTTTATTTTTTTATTCAAATATTTAAGTCTATTTTAAAAAAGAATGCATTAAAAGCAAAAAGGGCAGAAGTTATTTTAAAATTTTGTGGCAAAAAAGAGAAATTTAAAGCAATTTTTGATACGGGAAATTCTGTGAAAGATATTTTAAGTAATTCCGAAGTGATTTTTATTTCAAAAGATGATGGCGTTAAATTTTTAGGTGGAAATCCTTCGGAATTTCCTAATTTTTATAGATTGCTTCCTTGTGGTACTGTAGGAGGCTCAAAATTGCTCGAGGGCGTTAGAATTGATAAAGCGAAGATACTAATTGAAAATAACGAAATAACGCTCATAAAGCCGATTTTAGCACTTTGTGAAATAAAACTAGATAGTGAATTTTCACTTATTTTAAATCCTGAAATTTTAGAATATGCGGAGGAAAGATCTTATGCTGTTAAAAATTGAAAATAAATTAGTAAAACTTCTAATAAAATATAAAATTTTAAGAAGAATTTTTTATATAAACGGTCCCGAAACCTTACCACCACCATTAACAATCCAAGAAGAAAATAAACTTTTAAGTGATTTTAATAATGAAAAAGGGAAGGTAAGAGAACTGCTTATAGTTCATAATTTAAGATTAGTTGTTTATATCGCAAGAAAATTTGATACTAATACTGCATCTGTTGAGGATTTGATTTCAATTGGAACAATAGGTCTTATAAAGGCCGTTAACACATTTTGCCCTGAAAAAAACATCAAGCTTGCAACATATGCATCTCGCTGTATTGAAAATGAAATTCTAATGTATTTAAGAAAAAACTCCGCAAGAAGCGGAGAAATTTCAATAGATGAACCCTTAAATGTTGATTGGGATGGCAATGAATTATTGTTATCTGATGTATTAGGAAGCGAAAATGAAGATATTGGAAAAAGCATTGAACAAGATGATGAAAAAAATTTATTAAGAAATCTTATTTCAAATTTACCAAAAAGAGAAAAAGAAATTATGGAAATGAGGTTTGGATTACTAGGCAATGAAGAACTAACTCAAAAACAAGTAGCCGATTCCTTAGGTATTTCGCAATCTTATATTTCTCGTTTAGAAAAAAGAATAATACATAAACTAAAGAAACAGTTCGAAAAAATAACTTAAAACCCGAAAGAAAAATCTTTCGGGTTTTTTCTACATTAATATTAAAACGGTAATTGAGAAGTAAATAAGCAAAGAAATTGCATCAACAATAGTTGTTATGAAAGGACTTGCCATAACAGCGGGGTCAAGACCTATTTTTTCGGCAATTAACGGTAAAACAGAGCCCACAATTTTAGCAATAACCACGGTTGCAAGAAGAGTTAAGCTAACAATAATGTTTTCGCGAATTCCACCAATAAATTCAGTTCCAAGTAAACCAATATCGAAAAGTAAAACTTTAACAAAATTAACAGCTGCTAAAATTATTCCGCAAACAAGCGCCACTCGCAATTCTTTAAAAATAACCTTAAAAATATCTTTGAATTCGATTTCTCCTAGGGATAAACCACGAATAACGGTTGTTGAAGATTGTCCGCCTGAGTTACCGCCCGTGCCCATTATCATCGGAATAAAAGCAATTAGGGCAGGGAACATTTGGAGTTTTGCTTCAAAGCCTGATATAATCATACCAGTAAAGGTGGCAGAAATCATAAGAAGCAAAAGCCATGGAATTCTCTTTTTAACTGTTTCAAAAATTCCAAGTTTTAAATATGGCTTATCAGTTGGTAAAATAGCCGCCATCTTTTCGATATCTTCGGTTGTTTCTTCTTCAATAACATCGATAGCGTCATCAATAGTGATAATACCAACAAGGCGTTCTTCATTATCAACAACAGGTAGGGCAATAAGGTCATATTTTTTTAGAAGATTAGCAACGGTTTCTTTATCGGTATCGGTAGTAACGGTTATAATATTTGTTTGCATTATCTCGGAAATTTCTTCTTCGGGATTAGCAATGATTAATGAGCGTAGAGAAACAGAGCCTAAAAGTTTTCTTCTTCCATCGGTTACATAACAGGTGTTAACTGTTTCTTTATCAATACCGGTTCTATGAATGATGCTTATGGCTGCATTTGCAGTAATAGTGCTTCTAAAATTAACGAACTCGGTTGTCATAACGCTACCGGCGCTATCCTCAGGGTATTTTAAAAGTTCGTTGATGTCTTTTCTCATATCAGATGATGTTTGCTTTAATATCCTTGAAACAACATTTGCGGGCATTTCTTCGATAATATCAACCGCATCATCTGCATAAAGCTCGCTCATAACGGCCTTAAGTTCGCGATCTGAAAAATACTCAATAAGTTGTTCTTGCAGATCAGAATCCATTTCAACAAATGTATCCGCTGCAAGCTCTTTGGGTAATAGCCTAAAAACCTTGATAAGCGCATCACGGCTAACATCCTCTAAAAGTGCCGCAATGTCTACGCTTTTCATGGTTACTAAAACATCTTTAACTGATGAGAATTTTTTTGATTCTATTAAATTTAGAATGGTGTTTTCAATTAAAATATTCTTTTCTTCCATAAGAGTCCTCCTATAATAGTGTTCTCTTTGGAAAATCAGAAAAATAAATTTACTGCTTGCTCATAAAGAATACAAACAGATTATTAAATTCATTTTGCTGACGCCCCAAAGGAGTTATACTTCGACTGTCTGCATCCATTAAGATTCACCTCACGTTTCTATTAAATTATTTTAACATTATTATATAAAAATGTCAATTTTTATTATTTTAACTAAAAAAAGTATTTGACATATATATAGTAATGTGATAAAATCTAATAGTCTTTGATAGAGGAGCATTTCTTCATCAGTAGGTTTCGTGTAAATTTTGGGCAAAATGTTGCGGAACTAAAAGGGGAGAGTGCCGAAGTCGGTCTGTGTCCGGGGCCGTTCTGGCAATACGGGTTAATACCTTTATTGTTGTCGCAAATTTTTGCGGAGTGCTATCTGATATCTGTTTTATATTTTGTAGTCAGATAGCAGTTTAGGGTTCGCACTCAAACTGCTATATTTTTTAGGGAGAGATTTATATGGTAAAAGTTTTAAAATTTGGAGGAACTTCTTTAGCTTCGGCCGAGCAATTTAAAAAGGTTGCCGATATTATTAAAGCTCAAAAAGAAAGAAGATATGTTGTAGCCTCTGCTCCGGGAAAAAGATTTTCGGATGATATAAAGGTTACCGATTTGCTTATTTCATGCGCTAATTCATTACCTGATATTAATAAAGCAACCAAAATTTTTGCTGAAATTGAAGAAAGGTATAAGAATATTATTTCCGAGCTTAATCTTGAATTTTCTTTAGAAGATGAATTTAAAAAGATTAAAGAAAATTTCAAAAATGAAAATGTTTTCGATTATATTGTAAGCCGCGGAGAATATCTAAATTCTATTATTCTTGCAAGATATTTAGGTTTTAAATTTATTGATACTGCCGATTGCATTTTCTTTAATGAACAGGGAACTGTTGATTTTAATAAAACCTATAAAGCAATTGCTAAATTTGCTCATTCTGCAGAATATGCAGTTTTCCCTGGTTTTTATGGTCTCAATTATGATGGAAATATCAAAACCTTCTCACGCGGAGGCTCGGATATTACAGGTTCAATTTTAGCAGCAGCTATTGGTGTTGATATTTATGAAAACTGGACCGATGTTTCAGGTTTCTTAATGGTAGACCCGCGAATTGTTGATAATCCGAAGCCTATTGCTGAAATTACCTATCGCGAACTAAGAGAATTATCTTATATGGGTGCTACTGTTTTACACGAGGATGCTGTCTTCCCTGTAAGACGCGCAGGTATTCCGATTAACATTAAGAATACTAATCGTCCTGAAGATGTTGGCACTATGATTGTTAAGAAGTCAACCAAATCTGCTAATAATTCAATTATTACAGGTATCGCAGGAACAACAGGTTTTTCAGCAATTTATATCGAAAAAGATATGATGAACGGTGAAATTGGTTTCACTCGAAAGGTTCTCGAACTGCTCGAAAAACGTAATATTAATTTCGAACATATTCCTTCAGGCATTGATACTATGACAATCGTATTAAAATCATCATTTATTAAGGACTGCGAGCATGAGTTAGTTGAAGAAATTAATAAATTGGTTAACCCGGATTCAGTTTATGTTTATGATAATTTGGCGTTAATAGCTGTTGTAGGTCATGGTATGCAAAAGAGCAAGGGTACTGCTGCAAAACTCTTTACAGCCCTATCTAATGCAGATATTAATATTCGTATGATAGATCAGGGTTCAAGTGAACTTAATATAATCATCGGTATTAATGATGAAGACTATGTAAGCGCTATTAAGGCAATTTATAACACGTTTGTTTTGGAGACTAAATAACAATGATTTGCGAAAATATTAATATTAATTCAAATGGAGTTTTGGAGTTTGCAGGGCAAAATACAGTTGACCTTGCTAAAAAATACGGCACACCTCTTTATTTGCTTGATGAGGACCGCATTAGATTTAATTGCAGAACTTATTATAATGCAATGAAAGAAGCATACGGCGAAAATTTCGCTGTTTTATATGCAAGTAAAGCAAACTCTTTTAAGAAAATTTATAATATTGTAAATGAAGAAAATATGCATATAGACGTAGTTTCCTCAGGTGAGATTTTCACCGCTTTAAAAGCAGGTTTTCCGCTTGAAAAAGCATATTTCCATAGCAACAATAAAACCGATGAAGATGTTGAGTTTGCTATTAAAAACGGTGTTGGATATTTTGTTGTTGATAACTATGAAGAATTAGAGGTTATTAATAATGCCGCTAATAAACTTGGCGTTATCCAAAAAATCCTTTTGAGATTAACTCCCGGTATTGATACACATACCTATGAAGCCGTTAATACAGGTAAGGTTGATTCTAAGTTCGGTACTGCTATTGAAACAGGTCAGGCGTCCGAAATCGTTGCAAAAACCTTAAGGTTTGAGAATATCAAATTAAGCGGTTTCCATTGTCATATTGGCTCAATGGTGTTTGATTCCGATACTTTCCTTCGCGGCGCCGAAATTATGCTGGAATTTATAAAAGAAATGCTTGATACTCATAATTTTGTTACCGAAGAGCTTGATTTGGGCGGCGGTTATGGAGTTAGATATCTTGATTCTGATGAAACAATTGATATTGCGGCAAACATTAAAGAGGTTGCGGTTTTTGTTAAGGAAAAGGTATCAGTTTTGGGACTAAAAATGCCTAAAATTCTTTTAGAGCCGGGCAGAAGCATTGTTGCCGATGCAGGTATGACTCTTTATACTGTAGGCACCGTTAAGAGAATTACAGGTTATAAAAATTATGTATCGGTGGATGGCGGCATGACCGATAATCCAAGATACGCTTTATATGAATCCCCATATACTTTATATATCGCCAACAAGGCAAATGCAGAAAAAACCTTAAAATGTGATGTTGTTGGTCGTTGTTGTGAAAGTGGAGATATTATTCAACCTAATGTTACTTTGCCCGAAACCGAGCGCGGAGATATTCTCGCTGTTTGCACAACCGGTGCTTATAATTATTCTATGGCAAGCAATTATAATAGAATTGCCCGTCCTCCGATAGTTATGCTATCAAATGGCAGCGATTATCTTGCAGTTAGAAGAGAAACTCTTGAAGACCTTCTTAATTGTGATTTATAATTGTCATAATTTTAATCCTTCGGTCATACCTTTTACCAAAAGGAAAAAGACCGGAGGATTTTTTTATGGAAACTAAGACTAGCATTTATAAAGATATAGCTTTACGTACAGGTGGGGATATTTATATCGGAATAGTTGGGCCTGTAAGAACGGGTAAATCAACATTTATTAAGCAATTTATGAAGAAAACTGTTTTGCCGAAAATAAGCGGAGAATTTGAAAAAGAACGCGCAAATGATGAACTCCCGCAATCTTCTTCGGGCAGAACTATTATGACAACTGAGCCGAAATTTATTCCTGAAAATGCCGTTGAAATCAATTTGGATGAGGCAACAAATTTCCGTGTTAGATTAATTGATTGTGTTGGTTACATTGTTCCAAGTTCTTTGGGATATATCGAAAATGAGCAGCCTCGAATGGTTATGACCCCTTGGTATAATGAACCTATTCCTTTTAATATGGCGGCTGAAATTGGTACAAAAAAGGTAATTACAGAGCATTCTACAATAGGTTTAGTTGTAACAACTGACGGAACAATTAGTGAAATTCCAAGAGAAGAATATCAAGAAGCTGAGGAAAGGGTAATAGGGGAGTTAAAAGAAATTAATAAACCATTTATAGTTTTGCTGAATTGCTTAAATCCTAATAGTGAATTTTCTCAAAATTTAGCCAAGGAGCTATCGATTAAATATGGGGTATCCGTATTACCGATAAACTGTTTAGACCTCTCAGAAGAAGATATTCACGATATTTTAGCCAAAATATTATATGAGTTTCCAATTAAAGAGATTGATATAGGTTTTCCTATGTGGATTAATTCATTGCCTGTTAATCATTGGCTTCGTTCAAGGCTTACAGAAACGATTAAAAATTCGAGCGAAAACATTTATAAAATATGTGATGTTGGTCAGTTTAAAACAAGTCTTTGCGATAATGAACATATTGAAAATACTCATATAAAAAACATAGATTTGGGCAACGGCACCGCCACAGTTAATATAAGTATTAGCAAAAATCTCTTCTTTAAAATATTAGAAGAATCAACAGGCATTAAAATTAATGGCGAAAACGAGCTTCTATCTACCATAATTGATTTGGCTAAAATAAAGAAAGAATATATGCGCTTTAAAGATGCTCTAGATGAGGTTGAGGCCACAGGATACGGAATAGTTATGCCATCAATTGAGGAATTAGCCTTAGAAGAGCCTGAAATTATGCGACAGGGCGGAAGATACGGCGTTAGATTAAAAGCCTCAGCGCCATCAATTCATATGATGAAGGCTAATATCGCAACCGAAGTAAGCCCAATTGTTGGCTCTGAAAAGCAAAGCGAAGATTTAATTATGTATTTACTTAAAGAATTTGAAGAAAATCCTGTTAAAATTTGGGATTCCAATATATTTGGTAAATCACTTCATGAACTTGTAAACGAAGGTTTACATGCAAAACTTTCGCATATGCCAACTGATGCCAGGATAAGACTTCAAGAAACCTTAGAAAGGGTAATCAATGAAGGTTGTAACGGTCTTGTTTGCATAATATTATAAAAGAAAAACCCTCGAATTATCGAGGGTTTAATTTTATTGAATTTTAATATAGGGTTATTGTAATAAAAAATTAATCACTTAGTATCTTTTTTATCATCCTTTTTTCGAACCTTTGCTAAAGGATTAGCGTTAATAGCATTTTCAATTTGAGTGTTTGCAACATGAGTATAAATTTGAGTTGTGCCAAGATTGGCGTGTCCTAAAATTTCTTTTAAAACTCTAACATCAACATTGCCTTGTTGATACATTAAAGTTGCGGCTGTATGGCGAAGTTTATGGGTTGAAAATCCCATATCGCCAAGACCTGCTTTTTCTAAATAGGTTTTAACTATATGTTGAACGGTTTTATTGCTGATTCTGCGCTTATTTCTGCTTATAAATAAGGCATTTTTGTAGTTTGCGGGAACACCTTCATTAGGGCGTACCTTTAAATAGGCGTTAATTGCCTCCAAACAAGCGTCATTAAGGTATACAACACGTTCTTTATTACCTTTACCAAGTATTTTTATTGAATTATCCGAGCGAATATCGCTTAAATTTAAGGAAACTAACTCTGATAAACGCATCCCACAGTTAAGGAAAAGGGTTAAAATACAATAGTCTCTCTCGGCATACGTCCCGTTTACTGAATTTAGTAATTTTAGGGAATCGTCTAAAGTAAGGTGTTTTGGAAGACTTTGTCTAGTTTTTGGAGATTCCAATAGTTCGGCAGGGTTAACCTCTAAAATATGTTCTTGAACAGTTAAATATCTAAAGAAAATTCTAAGTGTTGAAGCTTTGCGAGCGCGTGTAGCCGCATTATTGGAACGTTCGTTTTTACAAAACACTAAAAATGAATATAGGTCTGATAATGTTATAGATTTAAGCAAATCGGTATCAATCAAAGAAATATCTATATTATCAAACTCGATTTCAGACGATACAAGACCTCGCGATGATACAATGTATCGAAAGAAGGTCTGCAAATCGAGAGCATATTCATCAATAGATTTAGAAGATTTGCCTTTGATAGTTTCATTGTAGGCAAGAAAGTTTCTAATAACTAAAGGTAACTGTAAAAACTGTTCGTGTTTCAAAATCAAAACTCCTGATTAAAATATATTTAATTATATTAAATGTAATATTTTATGTCAATGCATAAAATAAATATAAAATTACATAATATTGACAAAATACGAAAAAACGGTAAAAAGAGGCCAGGAAGCCCATATAAGCCTAAAATATGATATTAACCACTACCCTTAATTATACAAAATATTCATTTTGTATAATTCGTGATTAAATTTAGTGGGTATAAATATTTTATCAAAATCACTTATTCCCTGACTAAGTTTAATAAAAAACAGCGGCACAAAAATTTATGCGCCGCTGTAAAATTAGCGTTCTTCTCTGAAATAAGATAAACCTAGGCTTTGTGGCGGTTGATTTTCCTTCTTATCTCGAATACTGGTTACTATTAAAACAATAATTGTAACTACATACGGAAGTAATTTAAATAATTCTTTATTTGCAAAACTTACGCCTTTTATATAACTACTTGCAACATATAACCCACCAAATACAATTGAGCCTAAAATTGCAACATTGGGTTTCCAAACAGTGAAAATAACTAAAGCAATAGCGAGCCAACCAATTGCATCGATGCAATATTCCCAGTTACCATTCAAATAATCCATTACAAATGATAAACCGCCAAGACCTGCAACAGCGCAACCGATACAGGTTGCCACATAACGATATTTTGTTACGTTAATTCCTGCAGCATCAGCTGTTGAGGGGTTTTCCCCTACTGCGCGTAAATGTAAGCCTACTTTAGTTTTATTCAAAACAAATGTTGTTAGAATAGCAATAATAATTGCTAAATAAACAAACACGCCATATGATAAGAATAATTCTCCGAACCAACCTAAATTATCTGCAAAAGCAAAATGAGCAGTAAAGTATTTGCTTCCTTTGCTAAAAATAGCGCCTGTTTGAGCTATCATAAAGTTAGATACACCCACACCGAAGGTTGTAAGTGCGAGTCCGGTAACATTTTGGTTACATCTAAGAGTAACTGTTAAAAAGCAATAAATTAAACCCATTATAACTGAACCGAAAATTGCGGCCAAAATCGGTAATAAAACGCCTAAAAAAGGAGTTGCAGCTCTTTTTGCAGCATCTAAATATAAATACTCAGCAAAGCAACCACACGAAGCGCCAACGCACATTACGCCGGGAATTCCTAAATTTAAATGACCTGATTTTTCAGTAATTGTTTCGCCTGTAGAGCCTAATAAGAAGGTCATTCCAAGTCTAATAGCACTAACTAAAAATGCAATCATTAGTTATTCCCCTTTCTATTTTTATTTATAACAATTTTATAGGTAAGGAAGAATTCACAACCAATAATAAAGAATAAAATAATTCCTATAACTATATCAGAAATTGCTTGAGGAATACGGAAATCAGTAGAGATTTGCTGCGCTCCAATTTCAAGAAAAACAATTAAGAATGATGTTAAAATCATAAAGAACGGATTGAATTTAGCTAGCCAGGATACCATTATTGCGGTAAATCCTCTGCCTCCGACGGTTGTTGTACTAATAGTATGATTGGTGCCGCCAACTAAAATTAAACCTGCAATGCCACAAATTGCACCAGAAACAATAAGGGTTCTAATAACAACATTTCTAACATTAATACCAATATATTTTGCGGTGTTTTCGCTCTCACCTACTACCGAAATTTCATAGCCTTGTTTTGTATATTTGAGGTATATATATACTAAAATTGTCAAAACGGCAATGATAATAATATTTAGCAAATAGTCTTGGTTAGCAACCTTCGGCAAACCATACTGCGGTAATGGAGTTAATACACCCGAACCACTTTTTACAAATGTTTTTAAGAAGAATGAAACGATTTGCACGGCAACATAGTTCATCATAAGAGTAAATAAAGTCTCATTCGTGTTCCAAATTGCCTTGAAAATAGCCGGAATAACTGCCCAAATAATACTAGCTAATATAGAAGCCAAAACCATTGTTAGAATAAGGACAGGCAAAGGAAGTTTATCTCCCAAGAACATCATAACACTTATGGTAGCAAGACCTCCCATAAGCACCTGACCTTCGGCGCCAATATTCCAAAACTTCATTTTAAAAGCCGGAGTTACTGCCAATGAAACGCACAATAGCACAGCAACATTTTGGAAAAGACTCCAAATTCTAAGTTTAGAAAGTTCCGGGTTATTTGCCTTAATGCCAAAGTTGCCATCAAACATAGAAATATAGATATCGATGGGGTTTTTCTTTGTTAAGAGCATTATAATAACTGAGGAAAAAATCAAGGCAATAATAATTGCTATAGCGCGAACACCAATAGCTTTATACCAAACCATCGGATCGCGTTTAGTTATATGAAATAACTTTTGTTTTGCCGCATGAGTTGTATTAGCCAATGTTCTCTCCTCCTTCATTTTCAATTAAATCATCAGATTTAGTCATTAAGAAGCCAATTTCTTCTTTTGTAGCGGTTCTAGCATCAACAATACCGGTTACTTTTCCTCCGCCGATTACTAAAATCTTATCGCAAAGCTCAAGTAAAACGTCCAAATCTTCGCCAACGAAGATAACCGCTACACCCTTCTCCTTTTGTTCATTTAAAAGGTTGTAAATTGTATAAGAAGAGTTAATATCAAGACCTCTAACCGGATATGCCGCCATTAAAACGGTTGGAGAAGAAGAAATTTCTCGACCAACAAGAATTTTTTGAACATTACCGCCTGATAAGCGTCTAACAGGAGTTGTAGCACCGGGTGTTACAACCTTTAAATCTTCAATAATTCGATTTGCAAGGTCTTTAGGAGCTTTCCTTTCAAGGAATATAGAATGTCCCTTAGAATAGCTTCTTAGCATAATATTATCGATAATATCCATATTTCCAACAAGACCCATACCAAGTCTATCTTCAGGAACAAAAGAAAGTCTAACGCCCAATTCTCTGATTTGAATGGGATTTTTATTCCTAAGGTCATCACATTCGCCTGTTTTTGGATTGTTGTAAAATATCTCGCCATCAGATAGTTTTTGTAGACCTGCAATAGCTTCGAGAAGCTCTCTTTGTCCCGAACCCGCTATACCTGCAATACCTAAAATCTCGCCTGAAAAAGCGGTAAAAGATACATTATCAAGAACTTTTATTCCATCACGATTTACGCAGTCGAGATTTTTAACAATCAAGCGCTCTTGTTGATTTTTAGGCTCAGTTCTATTTATGTTTAGAACAATTTTTTCGCCAACCATCATTTCGGTTAATTCTAACTCATTGGTATCTTTAGTAAGAACTGAACCGACATATTCGCCCTTTCTAAGTACAGCTACCCTGTCAGAGATTGATAAAACCTCATGAAGCTTATGAGTAATTATGATAATCGACTTCCCTGCTTCCCTCATTTTTCTAAGAATAGCGAAAAGCTTTTGTGTTTCTTGGGGCGTTAAAACTGCTGTTGGCTCGTCCAAAATTAATATTTCAGCACCGCGATATAGCACCTTAATGATTTCAACAGTCTGTTTTTCCGAAACCGACATTTCATAAACTTTCTTATTGAAATCGATATCAAAACCATACTTATGGCTAATTTCATTAATAGTGGTAGAAGCGTTTTTAAGGTCGTATTTTTCATCAAGACCCAAAACAACATTTTCGGTAGCAGAAAAAACATCAACGAGTTTAAAATGTTGATGAACCATACCAATTTTATATTTAAATGCATCTCGCGGAGAAGCAATAACAACCTCTTCTCCGTCAATTTCAATTTGACCTTCATCAGGAAAATAAATACCTGCAATCATATTCATAAGGGTAGTTTTACCACTACCGTTTTCGCCAAGAATTGCAAGAATCTCACCATGATTAATGGTTAAATTAATATTTTTATTAGCAGGAATTCCACTAAAATATTTACTAATATTTTTTAGTTTTATAGCAACATTCGATTCCATAAAAAACCTCCGTCTTTAAGAATTTAAAAAACATTAATGATAGTGCTTTTTAAATTCTTAAAAGCGTTTAGGCGGAGCGTTTTGCTCCGCCTGAACTTTTAAATTTAATAGATTAGAACTTCTGGTTGAGAAGTTTGATGCCATCAATCTGAATATCAAAGTAAGGAGCTGAACGATGTTTTGATTCTTCAAATACGCCGTTAGCGATAACTTCAGTATCAGGAGTGTAAGCAGCATCGGTATCAACATCAGCAATCTTAGTTGTTAAGGTTTTGCCTTCAACTGTAAAGTTAGCTGTATCAAATACATTAAGAGTGCCAGCCTTGAAGCCTGCAATTGCAGTATTGATAGCTTCAACAGTACCTTCAGCAGCTACATCAAGGTTAACACCTGTAAGAACAACTGAACCTTCTGCAATGCCACCGCACCAGTCAGCAGCGATAGCCTCGCCCTTAACAGCACATTTAATAATGTAGTTGTAATAAGGAGACCAGTTAATAGCAGAAGAAATGATAAATGTTTCAGGGCATGATTCATAAGTGCTACCATTGTAAGAAACATCCGGAACACCCTTTGCTTCGCAAGCAGAAGGAGCACCCATAGAGTCAGCGTGCTGGCTGATAAGAACAGCGCCGCCTGCGATGAGAGCTTCAGCAGCATTCTTTTCTTCAATAGCGTCATACCAAGAACCTGTAAACTGAACATCCATTGTTACAGAGGGGCAAACTGATTTTGCACCAAGGTAGAATGAAGTGTAACCGGAAATAACTTCTGCATAGGTGTAAGCACCTACATAACCCATTTTAGCCTGTTCAGCAGTAATGGTGCCTGCAGCGATCATTTCGTTGAGTTTTAAACCAGCTGCAATACCTGCAAGGTAACGACCTTGATAGATAGAAGCGAATGCGTTGTGGTAGTTAGCTACACCTTCGGTATGAGCTTTTGTACCAGTTGCATGGCAGAACTGAACTTCGGGGAATTCTTTTGCAGCCTTAATCATAAAGTCTTCATGACCGAAAGAGTTAGCGAAAACTACTTTACAGCCCTGACCTACTAGGTCCTTAGCTGCAACATAGCATTCATCGCCTTCGGGGATGTTGGTAACGATAATTACCTGCTCATCCTTAAGACCTAAAGCTTGTTGGGTTGCTTTTGCAGCATTGATGAAGTTAAGGTCATAAGTAGACTTTTCATCATGCAAGCAGATGAAACCGATTTTAAAATCATCGGGTACCTCAAAATCAGCTACATACTCAGGAGCTGCTAGAGGTGATTCGCTCATGCCGAGAGCTTCTGTTCCGGCAGGGGTGTTGTTGGCGCAACCGGCAAATGTAAGTAATAATACGAGTGCCATTGCTACCGCGAGAATTCTTTTCATTTTTTCTTCCTCCTAAAAATTTTTATTATAAGCTGTATTTCACAGCGAATAACCTAATTAGCGAAATTTAATGCTACCATTTTCGTCCATTGAATCAATAATAGCAAGGGATTCGATTCTTATACCCTTCTCTCTTAGGATTTTGCCGCCATCCTGGAAGCCTTTTTCAATAACAATGCCTGCACCAACAACCTCTGCACCTGCTGATTTTACAATCTCAGCAAGACCCAAAAGCGCTTTTCCGTTAGCAAGAAAATCATCTATTAAAAGAACCTTATCATTCTCATTTATGTATTCTTTAGAAACAATAACCTTATTAGTTGTTTTATGAGTGAATGATTCAACCTCACTGCAATAAAAATCATCTGAAATATTAATAGTTTTAGATTTCTTTGCAAAAACCATAGGAACTTCGAAATATTGAGCCGCAATAGCCGCAATACCTATTCCCGAGGCTTCAATTGTAACAATTTTAGTAACACCGGAATCTTTGAAAAGTTTAAAAAACTCTTTACCTAGCTCACAAATGAATTTAATATCCATTTGATGATTAATAAAACTATCAACCTTTAAAACATTTCCGGGGTAAACCTTACCATCCTTTAAAATGCGTTCTTCAAGAAGTTTCATTTAAACCTCCAATATTATGCAATAAACATAAATTATATGTTAAAATTATACCTCTATTGCAAATTTTTGTCAATATTTTTGAGAGATTTAATTAAAAATTTATTAATAAATTATTTAAGACTTGATTTTTAACAGAAATAATACTAAACTGTATAAAAAAGAGGGGAATTTTGATGAAATTTAAAGAAAAAATTATTAATTTCTGCAAGTGGATATGGCTCCAGGTGAAAGATTGGCATAATTTAATAATTTTAGGTGTTGTATTCCCCTGCTTCTTTGCACTTTGTGTATTAATTGTGGCATTTGCTTTATTTTTGGCAGATGGAAAAATTCATTTAATTATTGCTACTAGTTCTGTTATTGCTTTTTGGGTTGGTCCGTTCACTCCTTTTTGGCCAATTTGTATAGCAATAACGCTGGGAATTCGAAAATTTATTGATAGTATATGGAAACCGAAACATAAAAAAGAGAACCAATAATGGTTCTCTTTTTTTAATATAAATCTTGATTATAATTTGCTCTTTCGCCACCAATAAATTTAGCCCTTGTTCTTGCGGCTACAACAATAGCTTCACCAACTTTATTATTTTGGAGTCTTACAGGAACTGCAACTTTTTTAAGGTGCATACCGATAAGTGTTAGGCCGATATCAAGACCTGCATCAGCTTTAACGAATTCAACGCAAACGGGCTCTTTAAATCCTTCGTAAGCCGCAGTAGCAAAGGACCCGCCTGCCTTAGGCTTTGGAATAACGTTTACTATTTCGCTATCATATTTTAATGCCGATTTTTCAATTACAATAGCTCTGTTTAAATGCTCACAACATTGAGCGGCTAAATAAATACCTTTTTCACTAATAACATTATTAATTGCTTCAAATACTGTTTTTCCTATATCAGCACTAGAGTTTTTACCAATAACACCGCCGGAAATTTCACTGCTGGAACAACCAACAACTAGTATATCCCCTGCTTTTAAATTAGCTTTTTCGCAAATTTCTATAGTAGCGTTACTTACTTGATTAAATATGTTTTCCATTTATTCTCTCCAATTTAATAGATTTTTTAGCTTGATGTTTTTAGAGATAAGTTTTAAAAGCATAAAGCTAACGCTAATTCCGCAAACGCCCTGCAAAACATTTCCCGGAATGGCTGCAACAGCAGCTACTCCGTATGATAAAACGAATGCCTCATATATTAAGTATCCAACTATCATTATAACCTCAGAAATTGCGCTGAATAATATTAATTTACCACTTGAAAATTTATGGTTGATTTTATAAAAGATCAGTGAAATTAAAAGTGCCATAAGGCCTTTTATAATAAAAGTTGCAGGAGCATAGGTTACATAACCAAATAAAATATCAGCAAGTGATGATCCAATACCTGCAGCAAGGAAGGCAAATACGGGATTTAAAAAGAAACCTGCTAAAATTACGAATGCATCGCCTAAATTAATATATCCTCCTGTAACGGCAACGGGAATTTGAATGAAGAATGTTGCAACGCAAATAATTGCGGCAAATAATGCGGAAATGAT
>JAZOQP010000030.1:0-2328 GCA_045656145.1 Acutalibacteraceae bacterium | reverse complement strand
GTACCATTCCCTTTCATCAGCTAAATTATAACAAGGGATGTGGCCTGATGGAATAAAATCGGCATGGGAAGAATAGCTATCTCCAAAAACAACAAAATTTCCTAACAATCATATTCACTCCTATCTAACGAATTATTATATCATCTAAAAGTTATAAAGTAAATAGCATAAAGTATAAAGAATTTAAGAAACTGCCTAAATTCTATTTTTTTATAGTGCTTTTTCGATACTCCAAAGGAGTTTTGGAATATATTTTTTTAAATTGATTATAAAAATAACTCTCACTGGGAAAATTAACCCTCTCAACTATCTCGGCTATTGTCATATTTGTGTTAATAAGCAATGATGCCGCAGAATCAAGCCTTCTTTCCCTTAGCATTTCAGCAAAGGAGGAATTGTAGTTTTTCTTTATTATTCTGGATGTTTGCTTTTTGCTCAATCCCAATTCATTAGCAACATCCGAAAGGGTTATATCCAAATGAAAATCAAAGAGCATTTTTTCTATCTTTTCAAAATAGCTAGCCTTGGTGGAGCTGTAAGCTTTATCTTTTTTTGAAAAAGTTGATGCAATTTCACAAAAAATGAGTTTTAAAAGCGCCTCAACTTTTTCATCGGCAAGGGTTTCATTTTTAAATAGATTTTGCTCTATTTTTTCAGCATACATATAAATATCCTTTGAAACAGGCACAAATGTAAGGCTATTAGGCAAATTCTCCGCGGATTTAGGAGAAAACATTATTCGATAATCGGAAAGTCTTTCAGCATAATGCTTTATAAAGGGAGGCACTATTAAAATACCGTTTTTATATTCGCTTTTTTTACCCTCAGAAAAGAATGTGATAGCATTTTCACCAACAATAAAAACTTCATAAATAGGATGATAATGTGCGCCCTCTATTTCAGGATTATACTTATCCTTTTTATATACATTTTTTGCAATGTAGGAATCATCAAGCGATAAAGAAAAGGTACTGCCTTGAATTTTTATTTTAAATTGTTTGTTGGCAAAATTCATTATATCACCCCGCTTCAATTCTATATTAAAAATGCAAAAAAATCAATTGTTTATGCAAAAAAAGGACATTTTTAATTAAAAAAAGCGGTCTGGCGGTATTAAAAGGAGAGTTTATATATTGTAAAATAAAATAAAAGGAGTGTTTAAAATGGAAAAAAGAAATGTGTCTTTAGAACTTGATTTTAACAGAAATATTATAGGCGGCAGCGAAGAAAAATTGCTTACCGCAATAAAAAATGCGGCGGACCTTAGAATTTATACCGAATTTCGCCACAACGAACATATTGATACCTCTTCGCCTAATAATCAGCTAATTCGCGAAACCTCTGATTTCCCTTGCACATATTTAATTGAAGATAAATGGATGGCTGCAATGATGACTCTTCGCCAACCCGTTACCCTACCCGACCGCTTCGGCGAAAGACCCTCAATGTCATATTTTATGTATAATCAAAATGGTCTCCAAGCTACAGCGAGACCCTTTTTAGATGGTAACGGCTTTGATGAAACCATCGGCGCTCCCCCACCCGAAATGTTTGATGGCGGCAAAGAGCCTCTGCCTATGAAACTTATGCATAACCTAAGCAGTTATTCAGAAGGCACCAATGCCCCTGCAATTAACTTCGTTTACGATTTTTATTCATATAAATTCATAACAAATGAAAAATGGAAAGAGGTTCTTTCCCATGATAAAGATGGTAATGTAATTTCCGGCTCGGCAAAGGCTTTGGAAGAGGCATCTATGAACGGACTTAATATGAAGGTTGCCATTAAAGGCGTTTGTGAAGGCGTTTTCGGTGCAGAAAACACATTGGAGCATGAGGTGTTTATTGAAACAGGACCGCATTACTACTATACCGAAAAAGGCTTTATGGTGGCCGAAACCCGCCCGTTTGTGAGAGTTGTTCCCGAGATTCCTATGACATATAGGGATAAAAATTGGGATTTTGGATGGGCAATTGTTAGAAGCGATGGCCACTTAGCAGGCCTTTGGTATGACCCATATACCCTTAAATACCGCCGCACATACGGTAAATATGCAATGCGTTGGTTTATAGAAGAAAAATAATTTTTAAAAAAGAATAAAAAACACTTGCAAAAGCATAATATATGTTGTATAATAGTTAGGCGCTAAAGAAAAGCGCCTAAAATATCGCGGGATAGAGCAGCCTGGTAGCTCGTCGGGCTCATAACCCGGAGGTCGTCGGTTCAAATCCGGCCCCCGCAACCATAAAGCAGTCGTCGTAAGACGGCTGCTTTCTTTTTCTCCTCCGGGTTATGAGCCCGCAGTCGGTACTGCGGCATCTTGTTCT
>JAZOQP010000029.1:0-9191 GCA_045656145.1 Acutalibacteraceae bacterium | reverse complement strand
ACGCATTTCGGAAAGCGGCATAGTTTTAAGGTTATCGCTACTATCCCAACGCTCAGCGTATCTGCCAGGTAAAGCAATAAACATATCTTTAGCTCTTGGATATTTTACAACATTATTTGTGTAAAGCTGCATTATTTCTTTACCCTCGTCATAGTCAATCTCACCGTGAATATCGAAGGTTTCAAAGTCGGTTGTGGTAGCGGTGCGGATTTCGCGAACAATAAATCTTGATTTATTAACAACATCAAAATCTTCATCGCCCCGAGCTGTAGAGTGTTCGCCTCTATAATATAAGCGGTATTTTTGGATATCCTTATCCCAAAAAGCAATGTTAAATGAGTCGAACGAGCCTGGTAATTTTAATTTACCTTTGAATGTAAAATCAATACCATCAGGGCTTACCCACATACCGAGGCCGTGCCCTAACTCATGAGTGGCGGAGAGCATACCAAATGCCTTAAATTTTTCATTCGGGTCGCAATCAGGGTTTTCATCTAAGCAAACAGCCCAGTTATCAAGTCTTTCGGCGAGTACAATATTATTGTGGATTTTTCCGTTAAATAAATGCTTATCTACCCATTTTTTCTTGAAGGTTTTTCCATCAAGGCTTTCGTGAATTGCATAGACAATAGGGCAGTTAGGAAATATATGTGCTACATAACTGTTTTCATTAAAATAAGGAGTTTCACAGCGCTGCCAGAAATAGTAGCGGTCGCCAACCTTTTCAATGCTTGCGTAATGGTTATGTACGCCATCCCATTGCGCATCGCCAATAACAGCCAATTCGCGAGGTGTCGGCTTGTGCATACGAATTTCGGTGTTTTCCGCTTTGTCGATAAGCATATCATCCCAACAAAGCATTCTATTATCTTTAAGATTATAAATTGACATAACAATATACTCCTTTTAAAAATGCTAGTTAAATTTGAAAGAATATAAATCGCAGTCTCTCATTTTGAATTTAAGTCTTACAGGCTTGCCCTCTAAATCGGCAAGGTCTTTTTCAAAATGAACGGGTCTATCAACGCTATCTCCAAAGAGATTATTGCTTGTGTATCCTTTAAGTTCATTACCATCTTCATCGCAAACTATAATATTCAAGTTTCCGTAAATAGAGGTAGCAAAGTTAACCGATAGGTCTTTACCCTCAAATGTGAAGGGCTTGGTTAAAATTTCGCCACCTTTATATTTTGCATTCCAACTAAAGAATCCATCAAGGCGAACGGTGTAGCGAATAAAATCGCCCTTTTGGCTCATAAAGTCTTCGCCAATGAAGAAAGAAAGTTCGTTTGGCGCGCCATCCTTCTCGCTTTCGGTTTCATAGATTCCGTAAACAGAATAGCGGTCGCCATACCACCAGTTGCCGTGGTTTTCAACACCTGCTGTTATAAATGCCTCATCCCAGCGGTCAAAGTGGAAACCATCGCGGGAGGTCATAATTCCGCAGTCGGTAAGGGCGGTGCCGCCACGACCTGTGTATTTAATCTTATATTCGCGGCGTGCAAAATCAGGCATATCTTTAAAGTTTTGCATATCGGCAACGCGGTCAACATAGCGAGTGGGGAGGCCTATAAACATATTTTTGCAGCGATGATATTTTAAAATGTTATTGGTGTAGAATTGGAAGTCATCGCCTTTGCCCTTGTAATCTAACTGACCAAAGATTTCAAAGGTTTCGAAATCCTTAGTTGTTGCAACCCTGATTTCGCGGAAAACGGATAAATCTTTATTAACAACATCAAAGGTGCCGTTTTTACCATCAACACGGTGCTCTCCGCGGTAGTAAATAAAGTATTGCTCGGTTTCTTTATCCCAAAAAGCAATATTATAGCTATCGAATGAGCCGGGGAGGTTTAACTTGCCTTTAAATGTAAAATCAATACCATCGCCACTTACCCAATAGCCAAGACCATGGCCAAGCTCGTGGGTTGCTCCAAGCATTCCGAATGCTTTGAATTTTTCATTCGGGTTGCAGTTCGGATTTTCATCATAGCAAATAGCAAGGTTATCCTGTCTTTCATCGCAGAAAATGTTGTTATAGGTGCTGCCATCATATTCATGCTTGTGCAGATATTTTCTTTTAAAATTAATGCCATCCGTACTTTCGCATAAACAATAACAGGCTTTGTGGCTTTCTAATTGACCGGTTGAATGCATAATCCAACGCCAGGCGCGGTAATAAAGGCGGTATTTATCCTCAACCTTAATGATAGATGCATAGTTGTTATCGCCGCCATCAATACCCTCGCGAGCCTCGAAAGCAGGACCTTTTCTAACGGGTGTTTGCATTTTGATTTCAACATTTTCGTTTTTATCAATGAGAAAATCATCCCAGCATAGCATTCGGTCGTTCCCTAAGTTGTAAATGTTCATTTCGAAATCTCCTTTTAATTAAATTTAAACGAATATAGGTGGCAATCTCTGAGAGTGAATTTAATTCTTATGGGTTTTCCTTCGAGTTCTTTTAAATCTTTTTCAAATCTAACCTTGCGGTCGATAGAATCGCCAAACATATTATATTTTTTATAACCCTCTAGTTCATTACCTGATTCATCGCAAATAACAACATCGATGCCGCTGAAAGCCGAGGTTGCAAAGTTGATTTCAAGTTCGCTTCCCTTAAAGGTAAATGGCTTAGTGAGAACTGTTCCGCCTTTATATTTAGCATACCAGCTAAAGAAACCATCAAAACGCATTGTATGGCGCTGTAAAGAGGTGCTTCTGATATGGTAGCCACGGCTTACATACATTGAATATTCATTCGGTGCTCCTTGGAAATCACTTTCGGTAACGAGAAGACCTGAACAGGTGCCATCGCCATACCACCAGTTATTTCTGTTTTCAAGTCCCGGTGTTAAAAATGCTTCATTGAAGCGCTTGAAATTATAACCATCTCTAGAGAACATAATGCCTGTATCAGATGTTACGCAACCCTCTCTGCCGAAGTACTTTATCATATATTTTCTGCGCTTTGCAAGGGGCATTTCGCTAAAGCTATCCTCGCCATCCCATCGCTCTAAATAGCGCATCGGGAAGCCGATATAGGTAGACTTAGCGCGGTCATATTTCTTCATACCGCTTGTGTATAATTGTTGAACCTCTTCGGAGGTAATATAGTTAAGTTCGCCCTTAATATCAAAGGTTTCAAAATCATCTGTTAAGGCAAGTCTTACCTCGCGCACAATGTTATTCGATTTGTTTTCAACATCAAATTTCTCATCGCTTGCATCTCTGGTGTGCTCGCCGCGGTAATAAATGCGGTATTTACCGATATTTTCATCCCAGAAGAAAAGGTTGGCTGAATCAAAAGAGCCGGGAAGAGCAAGTTTTTTCTTTAATGTGAAATCAATTCCGTTTTCACTAACGTAAAAATATAATCCGTGGCCGTAAATATCTTTTGGTCCGCCCATTGAAAGCGCTTTGAATTTTTCTTCTTTCGGGCAGTTTGGATTTTCATCGTATCCTACAATAAAGTTATCAAGGCTTCTTTCTTCGGAATGGAAAATGTTATTAACGGTTTCACCGTTATATTCATGCTTGTTAATCATAACATCTTTCCAGTGCTTACCATCAGAGCTTGCCTTTAAGCACCAAGGAGTAGCTTTATTAAATCCGCGGAAAATGGTGCCATCGGAATTATAATAATAGTGCATAGCGCGGTAATAAAGATAAAATTTATCTCCCGCCTTTACAAAGGTGCTGTAACCATTGCAGCAACCATCCCATTCGTTGCCGAATGTTATATAATCATCTGTAGGGGTTAGGTGATGCATTTGAATATCGATATTATCCTGTGTATCGATAATAAAATCATCCCAACATAACATTCTGTCGTTTCCAAGATTATAAATGCTCATTTTTATTTCTCCTTTTTTGAAGGGTTAACCCCTTTTGATTTTTTTCATATAGCTGTAGTAAACGATACCTGTTGTCAGCATACCGCTTGCAGCAATAAGCATAAGAATGGGTCCGCCGAGTATGCGGGTAAGGGGGATAAGGGTGGCGTTAGCGGCAATCATACCTGTTGTATGAGTTAGCATTCTAAAGGTTGTGTATTGCCCAATTGCATTATAGTCAACAATTTTTGTAACCGAAACGGGAACGGCATATTGAATAAAAATATCAAATATGTAAACGAAAGCGTAAATTGTGTAAAAAAGAGTTGTGTTTCCTGCAAACATAATAGGCGATAGGACAAAAATGGCTATACTTGAAATAAGCATTATTTTTCCAACGCGAATTCTTGTTATGCAGATGGTGAAAATAAGGCAACCGAGAAGTTGACCTATCTGAGTGATGGTTGTGAGAACGGCTCCCGAAGAGGAATTGGTTTTGCCAAGAAGCGCGCCCATAGTCATTGCCGCAAATAAAATGCCTTCGCAATAGGCCCTTAAGAAATTTGGAATTAAAAGAACATAAAACGGCTTATATTTTAAAATATTGATATTGGCTTTGTTTTTTGTGCGCTGAGAGGTAAGAGGTGTAGAAAGAGGTTTATATGATTTGATAATAGTAAAGGATGTTGCCATTAAAACTGTGCCGATAATAAGGAAAACGAGCATTGTTTTAAAATAATCAAATCTCGCCTGGAAGAAGGAAAGAATTAAAGACACAAGCGTTCCGATTACGCCAATAATAATTCCGCCTCTGCCCGAAACAGCACCATATTCTTCAATGTTTATAATGTGGTAAGGCACTTTGTAACCTATAACGCCATTGATGCCTGTCATAATATTTGAAATGCAACCCGCCGCCAAAACGGCAAAAAATTTAAAGTCTTCAGTATGAGACTGGTTAAGGCAAAGATAAATTAAGGAGATATATAGTGCTAATTGCGAAAAGGTTAAAAATGAGTAAACCCTCAAAATGTTTTTTATGCGATCGATAAAAAAGGTTAGGAGGAAGGTAACAGCGGCGTTTACTATCTGCATTGTTGTGAGATAGATTGCCACTTTTTCTTCGGCAATTCCGCATTGCAAAAGGAAAGCCTGAATCATAGAGTTTGTAACAAACATTAGTACTATGTGGGAGGCGGTTGTTTGCATATAGTATTTAATTTTGTTGTTCAATTGATTCACCCCGCGGAGATACTTGGTTTTAGATAACTATTGACATAATATATCCTTCAAGAGTATAATAACTTAAAATGAAGTAAATGTAAAGATAAAATACGGACAATTTTTATGAATTTTTGGCAAAATTTTTAATGTGTGGTGAAATTATGGATATTGCTATTTACATGAATAATGCAAAGGGCACTCTTATAAACATTGGAGATGCAACTTTTTATATCTACGGAAACCAAAACAGCACCGTTTTAGCCGAGAAATCTCCCTATAGTGATTTTCATATTCACGCGGGTTTTGAGGTGTTTTATTTACAAAGTGGTGATTTTAAACTTCAAACAGAGTTTGGCGAAATGGAGATACAAAATGGCGATGTTGTTATAATACCTCCGCATAATTATCATCAAACAAGATACACAAAGGGTAAGTTTCTTCGTCACTCTTTTTCGTTTCAGGTTTTTCCTAATAATGATTGCAATGAGGATAGCGAATATCTTTTCTATAACAGAATTTTAAGTGGCATAAATAAAATAACCGTCTTAAATGAAAAGGTATTTGCCAACACTATGAACAGGATTATTGAACTCGAAGCAAGTGATATTCCAGGTAAAAAATATGTTATTCATTCGCTTCTCACTGTTTTTTTAATGGATATTTTCTCAAATCTCAGATTGGTTGAAAATTCCGCAATAGCTAAGAAAAAACGAAATGAATCAAAAAAATTCAATCATTTCAATGAGAGGCAAAAATATATAATTGAAAACTGTCTTGCCGACCATTTTTCAGATGAGAACCCATCAGAAATTATAGAAATCTTGCTTAACACAAGTAAAAGAAATGCGGCGAGAATTGTTTATAATCTTTTTGGGGAAAATATTTCCGATTTGGTTCTTAAATACCGAATGAAGATAGCCAAAATGTATGTTGAGAATACCAATATGCCTTTTAACAGAATATCGGAAAAATTGGGTTATAAAACCTATGTTGCATTTTTTACGGCATTTAAAAAGTATTATGGATTATCGCCTGATAAGTATCAAAAAAAGCATATAAAAAGAATTAAAGCCAAAGCAGAATAATCTGTTTTGGCTTTTTTGTATAAAAACAGTTCTCTTTGCTAAAAATTAAGTGAAGGGAGTTTTTTATGAAGAAAAAGTTTGATATTTATTTTAAAATTTTTGTAAGCTCTATAGCCTTTGCCGCAGTTTTAATACTCGCTTTTTCCATAACCGTAGGTGTAAAATCAAAAACTGTTAATGATTCGGTAGAAAATGTGCCTTACAAAACAAGTGAAGCTCCGCTTTTTTGGGGGCTTTTAATTGATTTTTCGGGTGGGAAAAGCGTATATTTTGGGTTTGATGCCGAAAAAGGCAGCACATCGGTTTTGATTTTACCCGAATCATCGAGTGAGGCTGCGGTGGAGGAATATGGCTATGCCGTAAACACCGTTTCTAAAGCCGATTTTGATTTTTTATGGAGCCTTATTGATTCTTTTGGCGGCGTTGAATTAAATTCTGATGGCGAAACCTTTAATTACACGGGTGTTCAGGTGGCGGAAATGCTAAAAAAGAGCAATGATACTGAATTTAAAAAGCGTGTTGCGAATAAACTGCTCTTGAAAATTAAGGAGCAGGGTATGGAAAAGAAGGATATTCTTTTGCTTATTGAAGAAACCGAAACAATCCTAACCTTCCCGGAGGGTTATTACCTAAATGAAACGGTTAATAATTCCCTTAATAACATCAAGTTTGTAAACTAAATATTGACTTTTTATGCTCCTAAGGTATATACTATTTATAAGTATATATATTTGGAGGAAAATATGGCTAACGTAACCGAATATTTCGGCAATATGGTGTTTAACGATAAGGCTATGAAAGAACGCCTTCCGGAAGATGTTTATATTGCCCTTAAAAAGACCATGAGCCTCGGTAAAAGTCTTGATCCATCAATAGCAGATACCGTAGCAGAAACCATGAAAAATTGGGCTATTGAAAAGGGCGCAACCCATTTTACCCATTGGTTCCAACCTTTAACAGGTATTACCGCCGAAAAGCATGATAGTTTTATCTCTCCCACAAAAGATGGTAATGTTATTATGGAATTTTCAGGCAAGGAGTTAATAAAGGGCGAGGGAGATGCATCTTCATTCCCATCGGGTGGTCTTAGAAACACCTTTGAGGCAAGAGGCTATACCGTTTGGGATTCAACCTCTTATGCTTTCGTTAAGGATTCAACCCTTTGCATTCCAACCGCTTTTTGTTCCTATGGCGGTGAGGCGCTTGATAAAAAAACTCCGCTTTTGCGCTCAATGGATGTAATATCTCAAGAAGCCAAGAGAATAGTGCGCCTATTTGGTAATGAAACCTCTAAATATGTAACAACAACCGTGGGTCCTGAGCAGGAATATTTTTTGGTGGACAAGCGTCTTTTCGATAAGCGCCCCGACCTTATGTTCTGCGGCAGAACCTTAATCGGCGCTAATTCTCCTAAGGGTCAGGAAATGGATGACCATTATTATGGCGTTATAAAACCTAGAGTATCGGCATTTATGAAGGACCTTGATGAAGAACTTTGGAAGCTTGGAATTCTTGCCAAGACCAAGCATAATGAGGCAGCACCTGCGCAGCATGAACTAGCCCCAATTTATACAACTACAAACATCGCCGCCGACCATAACCAGCTTACAATGGAGGTTATGAAAAAGGTTGCTGAAAAGCATGGACTTGTTTGTGTTTTACATGAAAAACCCTTTAAGAGCGTTGCGGGTAGCGGTAAGCATAATAACTGGGCTTTGGCTACCGATGATGGTATAAATCTCTTAGATCCCGGTAAAACACCCGAGACTAATGCGCAGTTCTTAATCTTCCTTTGCGCTGTTATTAAGGCTATTGATGAGCATCAGGATTTACTTAGAATCACCGTAGCCTCGGCAGGCAACGATCACCGACTTGGCTCAAGCGAAGCTCCGCCCGCGATTGTTTCAATGTTCCTCGGAGATGAATTAACCGATGTTCTAGATTCAATTGCAACCGATAAGCCGTTTATTAAGCATGATGCAGGTATTATGAAAATCGGCGCTAAGTCCTTACCTGCAATTCCTAAGGACAATACCGACCGCAACCGTACTTCTCCCTTTGCTTTTACAGGCAATAAGTTTGAGTTCAGAATGCTCGGCGCATCCCTTTCGGTATCGGATCCTAACACAATTATTAATAGCATCGTTGCCGACGTTTTAAAAGGCTTTGCCGACCGCTTGGAAGCCGCTGATGATTTTGTAAGCGAAGTTAACCTTATAATTAAGGAAACCTATAATAAGCATAAGCGCATTATCTTTAATGGTGATGGCTATGCTAAGGATTGGGTGGAGGAGGCTGAAAAAAGAGGTCTCAGCAACTTCCCAACAACCGTTAGCGCCTATATCCATCTTGATGATGATAAGAACGTTGAACTCTTCGCAAGAAATGGTGTGTTCACTAAGGCAGAGCTTGTAAGCCGTAAGGAAATCAATCTTGAGAATTATTCCAAAACAGTACATATTGAGGCATTAACAATGCTTGATATGGTGAGCAAAAATATAATTCCTGCTGTTGAGCGTTACACAAAGCGCCTTTGTGATACGATTATTTCAAAGCGCACTGCCATAAAGAATATCGATTGCTCGGTTGAAGAGGCAACAGTTAAAAAGTTAAATGCTTGTTTAATTAATATTTATGATGCATTAGGAAAATTAGAAAAGGCAATTCCCGTTGCCAAGCTTGATTATTTAGAGGAAGCCAAGGTTTATGAAACCAAGGTAATTCCGCTTATGAATGAGCTGAGAATTCCTGTTGATGAGGCCGAAAAAATTACCGATGAAAAATATTGGCCTTATCCATCCTATGCAGATTTATTATTCAGAGTTTAAAAAAATAGAGCAGGGTATGGGTCGTACTGCTAAGTACAGTTTTAAGATTGGTTCTCATCGCCCACCTAACTGCCGCCCAGGCTGCTATCAAAAATCCTAAATAATTAGGTTCATATGGCAAAACTCATCGCCCTGCTTATTTTATTAGCAGGGCGATTTTTTACAATTAGTTCACTTTTTTATATATAAATATGTTACAATAAAAACATCATATTATA
>JAZOQP010000028.1:0-32744 GCA_045656145.1 Acutalibacteraceae bacterium | reverse complement strand
AGGAACTTACTCTTTTCTTCGCCTTTGAGTTTGGCGGTCAAATATTCTTCGGTTTCATTTAAGGTTTGCATTTCTTTCATTACCGCTTTGCTTTGCTTGATACTGCGAGCTTGCGGGTCAATATTGCCATAATAGAATTCTTTAATAAAGTCTTTCATAAACTAACCTCCGTTTGTTTTTGAGTTAAAATTTGGATAGTCTATTGAAAGAGAAAATCCGAACCCGCCGCCTATAGACGGAGGTTCGGATTATTCGTGTTTGGTCGAGGTGACAGGACTCGAACCTGCGGCATCTAGTTCCCAAAACTAGCGCCCTACCAACTGGGCGACACCTCGATAAAAATATTTACTTATTAACTTTTAAGCAATGGTAACCTCACATACAAAACAACGAACGGAGTGCGTTGTTTTGAGAGGAGGAGCGTGTTGACGGGCGAACTTTTCAAAGTATTGAAAAGTGAGTTAGAAACACAACTCCGACGAGGGCGACACCTCGATATTATAACTAATACTTATTAGGCACATTGACTATTATATATTAAGAAATATAAATTGTCAACTGAAATTTATATTGAAAAAAATCTTATTTTGTGTATAATAATTATTGTGAGATATTATGCGGTTTTTGGAGGTGGGCGTTTGAAGATTTTATGCGTAGGCGATGTTTGCGGTTCAATAGGTTGTGATGCCGTAAGAGAAAAGTTGCCAAATATTTTACGCTCCCATTCCATAGATTTAACCATTATCAATGGCGAAAATTCTGCTGACGGCAATGGTATTACACCGCAGAGCGCTTCCTCGCTTTTTTGCTATGGTGCTGATGTTATAACGGGCGGAAATCACTCTTTGCGCCGCGAAGAAGTTTATCCGCTTTTAGATTCTAATCCTTTTATACTGCGCCCACATAATTTGCCAAATGTTCAGTATGGCAGCGGTTATTGCCTTTATGATATGGGTAAAACCATGGTTGCCGTTATAAATTTATCGGGAAAGATTTATCTTGATTCTTTGTCTGCCGAGAATCCCTTTGAAGCGGCTGACCAACTAATAGAGCGCGCAAAGGCTGATGGCGCGAAAATTATAATTATTGATTTCCATGCCGAAGCAACGAGTGAAAAACGCGCTTTGGGACTATATCTTGATGGAAAGGTTTCGGTTTTCTTCGGAACTCACACCCATGTTCAAACGGCGGATGAACAAATTTTGCCTTTGGGCACAGGATATATAACCGACCTTGGCATGACAGGACCTAAAAATTCGGTTTTAGGTGTTAAAAGTGATATAATTATATCGAGACTTAAAGATAAGAATATGCAAAAATTTTGCCTGGCTGATGGCGAGTGTATTTTAAATGCCTGCATATTTACGGTTGATGAAAAAACAGGCCTTACAACGCAGGTTGAAAGAATTTTTATTTAAGGAGGGAAATGTATGAAGAGAATAGTGGCATTGCTTTTGGTTTTAGCTATGCTTTTTTCCTTGGCGGCTTGTGGCGGGGAAACTGTGGCAGAGCCTGAAACTTCCGCACCCGAGAGCGAAAGTGTTGCTAATTCGGTTAATCTTGCCTATAATTCTGTTGATACATTGAATCCCTATACAGCAAAGACCACGCTTAATAAAAATTTATGCTCCTTGATTTTTGACCCGCTTGTGAAGATTGATTCATCTTTCGCCGCGGTAAATGTTTTGGCTCAAAGCACCGAGTGTAATGAAAAAAACTGCATAGTTATTCTTAAAAATGCCACCTTTACAGATGGCACACCTGTAACACCCGATGATGTTGTTTACTCCTTTAATCTTGCGAAAGAGGGGGAGAATAAATATAATTCAACTTTAAAAATTGTTGAATCGGCAAGTGTGAGGGATAAAAACTCGGTTGTTTTCACTCTTAAAAAGGCTGATCCCAATGCTGCCAGCTTGCTTACATTTCCAATAATTAAAATTGGTTCTGACCAACTTAAAAATGAGGATAATGTTTTTCTAACACCGATAGGTTGCGGAAGATATACCTTTGATGAAAAAAAGGCCACGCTTAATTCCAATAAAAATTGGCACGGCGGAAAGATTAACTTTGAAAAGGTAACCTTAATTGATGCTCCGGATAATGAATCGCTTGCGCATTCGGTTGAGGTTGGAGCAATCGATTATTACTATACCGATTTATCCGATTGCAACATTATAAGAATGAGTGGCGAAAGAATTAATATTCCGCTTAATAATTTGGTTTATGTTGGACTTAACACAACATTCGGATTATTCAAAAGTTCCAATGCCCGCCAGGCGATATCTGTGGGGCTAGATAGGAAAACAATTTGCGAAGAGGGTTATTATAATAACGCTTTAACTGCAACAGGCATTTTTAACCCCGAATGGAAGGTTGTTTTAACGGCTCAAACCATAGAAAAAAGCGCAAATGTAAAAATAGCTATTGAGAATTTGGAAGAAATCGGTTATAATAAAAAAGATAGTGAGGGTTATTTGCTTAATTCTTATGGAAAAAGGCTTACGCTTTCACTTCTTGTTAATAAGGAAAACATCTTTAGAGTGAATGCCGCCAACCTAATAAAAAAGCAGTTGAGAGAGGTTGGAATTTCGGTTAATGTAAGGGAGGTTTCCTTTAAGGAATATAAATCGCTTTTAAAGGCGGGCAGTTTCGATATGTATATAGCCGAAACCAATATTCCGAATAATATGGATATTTCTCATTTGGTTACTCCTTCGGGCTCTATGGCTTATGGACTTGGCAAAGTGAGTAAGGATACTGAAGAGGATAAAACCGATAAAAAAGATGAGGATAAAAAAGAGGAAACAAAAGAAAAATCGGTTATGAGTAAGGTTATTTCCTCTTATTATTCGGGTGTTGGCAATATTCCCGATATAGCGGTTGCCGCCATTTCCGAAATGCCGATAGTTCCTGTGTGTTACAGAACCGGAGTTCTTTTCACAAGTGATAAAATTTCGGTTAATTCTTCAGCATCTGCCGATGATATTTTCTTCGGCTTTGAAAACATAACCTTTAAATAATAAATTCAGGGAGGATTTTTTATGATATCTTACGAGACAAGACTAGGCACAATAGAAATTTCCTATGAGTATATTTCAAAACTTATAGGCTCCGCAGTAACTTCCTGCTACGGTGTTGTGGGTATGGTACCCAGCGGTAAAAAGCAGCGTATTTTCAGCGCACTATCTAAAAAGGATTTTGCCGATAAGGGAATAATTGTTAAAGGTAATGCCGATAAAATTTCGGTTGAGCTTCATATAATTGTAACCTATGGTATGAATATTAATGCAATTGCTAAAAGCATTGTTCATAAGGTAAAGTATGTAATTTCTGAATCTATGGGAATTACTGTTGATAAAATTACCGTTAAGGTAGATGGAATTAAAGAGTAATATCTCTAGAGAAGGAGTTGTTTTATTTGTTTAATGGAAACACCCTGCGCGATGCTGTAATTTCGGCGGCAAATAATATTGCCAACAATCGCAAGCAGGTAGACGATTTGAATGTTTTCCCTGTGCCGGATGGCGATACAGGTACCAATATGTCGCTTAGCATTGCTAATGCCGCAAGAGAACTCGAAAGAATTAATAATCAGCCTGCAGGCGAAGTGGCAAAGATTACCGCATCTGCTCTTTTAAGAGGAGCCAGAGGTAACTCAGGCGTTATTACCTCTCTTTTATTCAGAGGTATTGCAAATGGCTTAAAGGGCGCAGAAGAGGTAACAGCAGAAAACCTTAAAGATGCTTTCAAACTTGGTGTTGAAGCAGCATATAAGGCAGTTATGAAGCCAACAGAAGGCACTATTTTAACCGTTGCAAGAGTAGCGGCAGAGTATGCAGAAGAGGCGTTTAATAATTCAGCTGATGCTTTAGGCGTTTTCGAGGCCGCTTTAGAGGGCGCTAAAATATCCCTTGCCGAAACCCCTGAAATTCTTCCTGTGCTTAAAAAAGCAGGCGTTGTTGATGCAGGCGGCAGAGGCTTTGTTGTAATACTTGAGGGTATGTTATCGGTATTCAAAAACGGAGTTATTATAGAGTCCTCCTCCGTTACAACCGAGGAACCCGAGGAAGAAGAGGAAGGCAGAAATGCCGCAGGCGAGTTTGAGGGAGAAATCACCTTTACTTACTGTACCGAATTTATCGTTAACCGCGCAAGCGAGTGTGAGAGAGAGCCTAAAGAACTCAGAAGTTTCCTTGAAACCATTGGCGACTGCGTAGTTGTTGTTGATGATGAAGAAATTATTAAGGTTCATGTTCATACCGACCATCCCGGTAAGGCTCTTGAAGAGGGTATTACATTCGGTCAGTTGGTTAAACTTAAAATTGAAAATATGAGAGACCAGCACGAAGGTCAGAAGCATGATGCTAATGAGCGTTCTAAAAAGTCCTCAAAGAATATGGATAGAACCGAAACTATCAAGTCTGTTCCTCCCACAAAGCCGGTAGGTTTTGTATCGGTAAGTGCGGGTGCCGGTCTTGAGCAGTTATTTAAAGATTTAGGTGTTGATACCGTTGTATCAGGTGGTCAAACAATGAACCCCAGCACCGATGATATTTTAAGAGCCGTTGAGGCAACTCCTGCTGAAACAGTATTCGTTTTACCGAATAATAAAAATATCATTATGGCGGCTGAGCAGACCATTTCTTTAGCTACAAGAAAGGTTATCGTTCTTCATACCCGCACCGTGCCTCAAGGTATTACCGCAATGCTTAACTATATTCCCGATGTTAGCGATGATGAAAATGCTATTGCAATGGCTAAGGCATTCGAGAGCATTTCAACAGGTCAGGTTACATTTGCGGCAAGAAACTCTAATTTTGATGGCCATGATATTAAAGAGGGCGAGCTTTTAGCTCTTGATAACGGCAAGGTTTCCTTCACCGATACCGATTTATCAAAAACCATGCAGCGCCTTGTTAAGCAGATGCTTAAGAAGGATAGCGCATTCCTAACCCTTATTTATGGCGAGGATGTAACCGATGAGGAGGCCGAAATTATCGAAGCTGAGCTTCAGGAGAAATTCGGCAGCAAGGTGGAAATAACCTTGATAAACGGCGGTCAGCCGATATATTATTTCATTATTTCTATTGAATAGGTAATGTAGATGTTTTCAAACATTAAAGAAATCAGATATTTAAAGGGTGTTGGCGAAAAAAGAGCCGAGCTTTTAAAAAAGCTCGGTATCTCTTGTGTCGACGCTCTTTTGTCTTTTTATCCCCGTTCTTATAAGGATTTATCCAATATAACCCCCATAAACGAGTGTGTGCCGGGGGATACGGTTTGCATAAAGGGGAAGATTATAACACCCGTTACCGAGCATTATATAAGGCAGAATATGACCCTTTATAAGTTTAATATTTTGAGTGATGGGGAAATTGTTAATATTGTTTTGTTTAACACAAAATATCAGGCAAAATCTCTTAGAGAGAATAATACATATTTGTTTTTTGGTAAGCTTTCGGGCGGGATTTATTTGAAAGAAATGTCGGCTCCCGAAATTTATCCTGAGAATTATAATGTTATTATGCCTATTTATAAGCAAACCAAGGGCATTACCTCTAATGCTCTTAGAAGCCTTATTAAAACTGCTTTATCGGTTGCCGATTTTACCGAATATTTACCCGAAGATATACTTAAAAAATATAATTTATGTGATATTAAGTTTGCTCTTTTCAATATCCATTTCCCAAAAAGCCGTGAATCGCTCGAACGCGCTAAGAAAAGGCTTGTTTTTGAAGAACTTTTCTTGATGCAAACGGGTATGAATTATTTTGGTAATATTAATAAGGGCCTTACTAATGTTCAGTTAAAGGAAGATTATTCTGAAGAGTTTTATTCTTTCCTTTCTTTTACACCAACAAATGCCCAAAAAAGATGCGTTTTAGAGGCCTTTGCCGATATGCAAAGCACATCTCCTATGAACAGGCTGTTGCAGGGCGATGTTGGCTCAGGTAAAACCCTTGTTGCTGCCGCGCTTATGTATAGCGCCGCTAAAAATGGCTATCAGGCGGTTATAATGGCACCAACCCAAATATTAGCCGAGCAGCATTATAAAACACTTTCAAGCTTTTTTGAAAACACTTCTGTTTCCTGCGCTCTTCTTACCGCCGCAACCACTAAAAAGCAAAAGGAAATAATTTTGGAGGGTGTAAAGTGTGGAAAAATTGATATTGTTGTTGGCACCCATGCCGTTATTTTTGCGGAGTTAAAATTCAAAAATTTAGGCCTTGTTATAACCGATGAGCAGCATCGTTTCGGCGTTAATCAGCGAACGGCGCTCGGCAAGATGGGGGATAATCCACACACCCTCGTTATGTCGGCAACTCCTATTCCGAGAACATTGGCTTTAACGCTTTATGGCGATCTTAGAATAAGCATTGTTGATGAATATCCAAAAGGTCGTTCGCCGATAGAAAGCTTTTCGGTAGATGAAGCAAAGCGTGAGCGAGCATATAACTATATAAAAAAGCATATTGCTTTAGGTAGACAGGGTTATATTGTATGCCCGCTTGTGAGTGAGGGCGAGAGTGAAAAGGTATCTGCCGAGCATCTTTTTAAAACCTTAAAGGAGGGTGCATTTAGCGGCTATAAATTGGGGCTTTTGCATGGAAAAATGAGCGCTACCGCCAAGGAAAAGGTTATGAAGGCCTTTTCTATGGGCGAAATAGATTTGCTTATTTCAACAACCGTTATTGAGGTTGGAATTGATGTTCCGAATGCCGCAATCATGGTTATAGAGAATGCCGATAATTTCGGAATGTCGCAGCTTCATCAGTTAAGGGGCAGAGTGGGCCGTGGAAAATATAAAGGCTCTTGCATATTTATAAGCCGAAATGCCGATAATGAGCGGCTTAAAATTCTTTGCAAAACCCTTGATGGCTTCAAAATTGCCGAGGAAGATTTGAAACTCAGAGGTCCCGGAGATTTTTTGGGAAGCCGCCAGCATGGACTTCCTGAATTTAAAATTGCCGATATCTTTGCAGATACCGAAATTTTAAAACTTGCCCAAGAGGCATCTGAAAACATAATAAGAGCCCATCCAACCCTTGAAAAATATCCGAAGCTAAAGGAAAACATAGAGGTTCTTTTTTCGGAAGTTGGAATGAATTAATAAAAAAGACCTATTTAAAAATAGGTCTTTTTTAATGGAAATTTATCGTAAAAATTGGGTAATTTTTGGTATTGTTTTTGAATTATTTATATGATAGAATGTATCAATACAAAAAGGAGGCTATATAAATGTTTGATTTAGGCTTTTTAAGTGAATTTAATATTTGGTCGGCAATACTTAGAATATTTCTTGCCGCATTATTTGGCGGAATTATCGGTCTTGAGCGAGGAAAACACGGAAGAGCCGCAGGCCTTAGAACACATATCCTTATATGCATAGGCTCGGCGCTTACCTCTTTAATAGGTCTTTTCGCTGCAACTAATTCCTTTTCGGGCGATGCTTTTCGCATTTCCGCGCAGGTTGTATCGGGAATAGGTTTTTTGGGTGTTGGAATGATAATGGTAAGAAACCGCACAATTATTACGGGACTTACAACTGCGGCAGGCCTTTGGGCAACAGCAATAATAGGAATTGCAGTTGGATATGGCTTTTATTTAGGGGCATTAATAACCACAATTCTTTCGGTTATTACGGTTGTCTTATTTGGCTTTTTCGAAAGCAAGGGAAAATCTATAACCGTGTTTTACATAGAAGTTTCAAATACCGAAAAAACAACTGAAGTAGTGAAAGAATTGAAAGGAATTTTAAATTCGGAAATAATTGTTGATGTTGTATCTCCTAAAAGCACTGCTGCGGGACATGTGGGACTTTTACTGCATGTTAAAACAGTTCTAATTTCAAATGAAACATTAAATAAAATTGAGCAAATAGAAAATATAGATTTTGTTGTAGAGCAAAGTAATTCATAAATTAAAAAGCCAAGAGTTTTAACTCTTGGCTTTTTGTTTAAAACAACTGAGCTATTGCCACAAATAGCGGCATAGTGAGTATTGATAAAAGGGTTGTAAAGGTTACTGCGTTTACCGAGCAGAGTGTATCCCTTTCAAATTTGATAGAGAACATTGTCCCGGCGGCTGCAGCAGGGGCGCTGACCGCAACGATAGATGCTATAAGCGGAATACCTCTTATACCGCATAGGAGCATAAGGCCCAGCATAATTGCCGGTATTAGTATTAAGCGCAAAAATGCTGAAAGATAAATTCTCGCATCCTTAAAGGCTGCCGTAACACTTGCGGTGGATAGATAATAACCTATAACAATCATCGGAAGCGGTGTGTTAAGATTGCTTAATGCCGTTACGGCATTGCCTACAACACCGGGTAATCTCAGTTTCACCAAATAAAGAATTAATGCTAAAATTACGGCTATTATTGTGGGGTTAAACATAACCTTTTTAAAGGAAAATGTTTTTTCCTTATTCATCATAGAAGCACCGTAGCTCCAAAAGAAAATTCCAAAAACGGCAACATACATAGCGCCGTAAAACACGCCTATATCGCCAAGGATTGCCTTCTGAAGCGGGAATGACATATATCCGCAGTTTGAAAAAATTGCTTCAAGGCGCAGCACCGCTCTAGTATCTTCATTCTTGTTTCGGATAATGAGCTTTGAAACAAGAATGCCTGCAAAGTGAGCAATTATTGCAAAGACCGCAATTAATAAGAGATTTATATTTTTTTGCGCGGTTGGTTCTTCATTCAAAAATGCTTGTAAAATAGCGGCAGGGGTTGCGATATATAAAATAATGTTTGATATACTTGCCGTTGCATTTTCGGTGATAAGCTTAGCTTTACCAAGCAAAAAGCCTATAAAAATCATTATAAATAATGATAAAACCTGTGCCGCAACGGTTAAAAAGTTTTCAATCATAAAACACCTTTTGAATATTTAACAATTTCGTTTTCATAAGAACTAAATTCAAGTTCAGGGAATTTGAGTTTTAGCATACTGCAAAGTTTCGGCACAATCACCTTTTCGGTAGCATAGTGGCCTAAATCAATAACGGTAAAATTATTATTAGCAGCCTCGATAAACACATTGTGCTTAATTTCTGAGGAAATATACGCATCAGCACCTGAATTTATAGCATCAAAAAGCATATCCGAGCCTGATCCCGAGCAAACCGCTACGGTTTTAATCAGTTTTCCACCATCATTAAAGCGCGCATTAGCCGATAACGCCTTGGCGGAATATTCGGCTAAATCCTTTGCGCTCATTTCGGCATTTAATTCGCCCTTGCGAATAATAAAACCATCTTCGCAAACAAGATTTTCTATATTTGTAAGGCCTAAAGCTTCACATAAGGCATCATTAACACCGCCATCGGCGATATCTAAATTAGTGTGGGCCGAAATAACCGAAATATTATTTTTAATTGCTTTATAGGTTACTGTTTCTTCGGTAATCGATTTTAAACCTGTAAAAATAACGGGGTGGTGGGTAATGATAAGCTCGGCGCCCAGTTCTTTTGCAAATTCAACCACTTCCAAGGTGCAATCAAGTGCAACAACAATCTTGGTAACGGTTGCCGACTTATCGCCGATAAGCAACCCAACATTATCAAAATCAAGGGCAGTATTAAAAGGAAAACGCTCATTTAAATATGAAAAAATTTCCTGAACTTTCATTATTACACCTTTTTTGTGAAAGAATCTTTAAGGGATGCGGTGCGATTAAAGATAAGATTTTCGGAAGAAGAATCTTTATCGAGGCAGAAATAACCCTGGCGCATAAACTGGAAGGTATCGCCTGCCTTAGCGCTTATTAAATCCGCATCAACCTTGCAGTTTTCAAGAACCTCAAGAGAATTGGGGTTTAGGTTATCTGCAAAGGATGAAACACCCTCTTCATCGGATGGGTTTTCAACATTGAAGAGCCTATCATAAAGGCGGATGGTGGCATTTGCGCAGTTATTTGCATTAACCCAATGGAGTGTTCCCTTAACCTTTCTGCCATCGGGGGTTTCTCCGCCGAATGATTCGGGGTCATAGGTTACATGAACTGCGGTGATATTTCCGTTTTCATCCTCTTCATGAGAAGCGTATTTAACATAGTAAGCGCCCTTTAATCTTACTTCCTTTTCAGGACAAAGTCTGAAATATTTTCCGGGTGGGTTAAGCATAAAGTCATCCTGCTCAATGTAAAGTTCGCGAGAGAAGGTAACGGTTTTTTTGCCGAGCTCTAAATTGTTTGGATTAATATCAACCTTAATCTCCTCTTCTTTTCCTTCGGGATAGTTATCAACGATAACTTTTAAGGGGCGGAGAACGGCCATTGCTCTATCGGCATTAAGGTTTAGGTTATCTCTAACACAGGCCTCTAATAAAGCGTAATCAATAACGCTGTAAGCCTTTGAAACGCCAATTTTATTAACAAATTCTCTAACTGCTTCTGCAGGATAACCGCGGCGGCGCATACCGCAAAGGGTAGCCATTCTTGGGTCGTCCCAACCCGATACCAAGCCATCATTTACAAGCTTTAAGCACTTTCTCTTACTTGTGAGAGTATAGTTTACATTCATTCTTGCAAATTCAATCTGGCGGGGTGGTGTGGGGATATTTAAAACCTTTAAGAACCAATCATAAAGCGGTCTGTGGTTTTCAAATTCAAGCGAGCATAAAGAGTGGGTAACACCCTCTTTAGCATCGGATAAAGGATGCGCGAAGTCATACATAGGATATACACACCATTTATCGCCTGTTCTATGATGATGGGCGTGCAAAATTCTATAGATTACGGGGTCGCGCATATTAATATTGGAAGAAGCCATATCAATTTTTGCTCTGAGCACCATTGCGCCATTTTCAAATTCGCCCTTGGTCATGCGAGCAAAGAGATCCTTGGTTTCTTCAAGCGGTCTATCGCGGTAGGGGGAGTTTTTACCCGCCTCGGTCAAGGTGCCGCGCATTTCGCGAATTTCATCGGGGGTTGATTCATCAACATAAGCAAGCCCTAAATCAATAAGCTTTAGAGCGCATTCATAGATATAATCAAAATAGTCGGATGCGAAATAGAGGTTGTCCCAATTAAATCCGAGCCAATTAATATCCTCTTTAATTGCATCAACATATTCGGTGTCTTCCTTGGTGGGATTGGTGTCATCAAGGCGGAGGTTACATGTGCCACCATATTTTTCGGCCGTTGCAAAGTCTATGCAAATAGCCTTGGCATGACCAATATGGAGATAACCGTTAGGCTCAGGCGGGAAACGGGTCTGAACCTTATTATAAACGCCCTCTTTTAAATCTTCATCAATAAAATCGTGTATAAAATTGGAGGGTTTTAATTCTTCAATGTCTTTAATTTCTTCCATCTTATTTACCCCTTGTAAAATTTAATAGCATCGTTAATTCTTTCTATTGCTGTATCCCCTAAGGTCTGCATAATTGAGCATAAATCGGGGGTGTTGCGCCTGCCTGTAACGGCAATTCGAAGCACCGAGCTTAAATCGCCCGCATGGCCTTTATATTTTTCAGGCTCTGCTTTATATGCTTTGGTTTCGCTTGCGAAATTTAGTTTCGGCGCGATTTCTTTAATTTTATCAAACCAAGCTTGGCGGTCATCGGCTTTATCATAAACCTTAATATATTCCTCCAAGAATGCTGTGGCATCCGCCTTTTCAATATTCTCGGGAAGTGTTAAATCAGGAGTGTAAAGCGAATCAAAGAAGAATGAGAAATATTCTTTTGCCTCATTCCATTTTGCAAGGTCTTTTCTGGGCTTTGCTGCATCATCGCGGTCGATAGAGAGCATTTTGAGGGTGAATTCCTTGTTTTCGGTTAAGATAGCATAGAATTCTTTATCAAACTCATTTGCCCAAGCGGTAAGTTTTTCATAAACTTCGTATGACTTCATAGCGGCAATTTTATTTTTGCTTACATCTAAAAGCTTGTTTTCATCGAAAAGGGCACCCGAAACGCTCATCTTTTTAAGGTTAAACTTAAAGTCCTTATAAGAAGCATCTTTATTTGCGCGGCGCCAATCCTCAAAATCGGATGCCGCAATGGTCATAAGATATTCAAGAACAGTATCTCCCATAAAGCCCTGCTCTGCAAAAAACTGAACTGCGGCTTCGGGGTCTTTTCTCTTTGAAATTTTGCGCTTGGCTCCGTTATCAAGTTTCATAATTGGAGCAACATGGGCAAATTTCGGCACCTTATGGCCAAGAAGTTTAAATAACTGAATGTGTTTCGGAACAGAGGAAATCCATTCATCTCCGCGGATAACATGTGTTGTGCGCATTAGATGGTCATCAACCGCGTGGGCGAAATGGTAGGTGGGGATACCATCTGATTTCAAGATAACGAAATCCTCATCGTTTTCCGGCATTTCTATTTTACCCTTAATGCCATCCTCAAATGTAATGCGGTTTTCTTCATTGCCGGGGCTCTTAAGGCGAACAACGAATTCCTTGCCTTCCTTTATTAAGGCTTCGGCCTCTTCAACCGTTATATTGCGGTGCTTGGCATATTCGCCATGGTAACCTGTTCTGATTTTTTTCTCTTCTTGCTCGGCTCTTACCTTTTCCAAATCTTCTGCTGTGCAGAAGCAGGGGTAGGCAAGACCCTCTTTGATTAATTTTTTAGCATAGGTTCTATAAATTTCAGCACGGTTGCTTTGCTTATAGGGACCATAATTACCCTTTTCTTCGGTGCCGCTGATAAATCCTTCATCAATGGCAATACCAAAGCGGTCGAGTCCGCCGATAATATTTTCAATACCGCCTTCAATTTCTCTCTTTTTATCGGTATCTTCAATTCTTGTAAAGAAAATGCCGCCGCTTGAGGTTGCGGTAATGCGGTTAACAAGAGCCGCAAAGAGTGTTCCTAAATGGAGATAGCCTGTGGGGGATGGAGCTATTCTTACAACTCGCGCGCCCTCGGGCAAATTTCTTGCGGGATACATTTCTTCATAATATTCGGGTGTTTTAGTAATTTCTGGCAAAAGCAATTCCGCCATTCTTTCAAATTCGTTCATTAAAATTCCCCTTAATAAAACTATATTATTTATCAATTATATATTATCTCAAATTTTTTAGAAAAAAACAAGTCTTTTAAGCAAAAAAAGAGCGCTTTCGCGCTCTTTTTTATCTTATTTATCAAGTAATTTATGAAGTTCATCCATAAATGTGCTAATATCGCCGAATTTACGGTAAACCGAAGCAAAGCGGATGTAGGCAACTTCATCAATATTTTTAAGCTTTTCCATAACGAGTTCGCCGATTTTATCGCTTGTAACCTCGCGGTCAAGTGAATTTTGAATGGTTATTTCAATTTCATCTATCATATTATCAAGCGTGTTTATGGAAATCGGCCTTTTTTCACAAGCTCTTAAAATACCGTTCATTAATTTATCGCGGTTAAAGGTTTCGCGAGATTTATCTTTCTTGATAACAATTATGGGAAGACTTTCAATTACTTCATAGGTTGTAAAACGCTTAGCGCATGCAAGGCATTCTCTTCTGCGCCTGATTCTTGCGCCTTCATCGGTTGGGCGAGAATCGATAACCTTACTGTCTTCAGTGCTGCAAAAAGGACATTTCATAAAATCTACCTCTTTTTCTAATATGAGGTTATTGTAACACAAGATATGGTATTTTACAAGTAAAAAATTTAAAAGGACTTGTAAATTTAGGGATAAAGTGGTAAAATAACCTAGTAAATTTAATTTAAGGAGAAAATTATGAGCTATCAAACAAATAAACCCGAAACTAAAGATACAGTTGCTGTTATGCATACTTCCATGGGTGATATCAAGATTAAATTATTTAAAGATGAGGCCCCTAAAGCCACCGAAAACTTTATAACTCATGCTAAAAATGGTTATTATAACGGTCTTATTTTCCACCGCGTTATTAAGGACTTTATGATTCAAGGTGGCGACCCAACAGGTACCGGTTGCGGAGGAGAAAGCATTTGGGGAATGAACTTTGAAGATGAGTTCACTCCGCTTCTTCATAACATTCGAGGAGCTCTTTCAATGGCAAATGCGGGCCCCAACACAAACGGAAGCCAGTTCTTTATTGTTCAGGCGAGTGAGTGCCCCGCTGCTATGCTTTCTCAAATGGAAGACCTTGCTGATAACGGTTTCCCGAAAGAAAGTGCTGAAGATTATAAGGCTCTTGGCGGCACCCCCTGGCTTGATTTCCGCCACACAGTATTTGGCCAGACCTTTGAGGGTATGGATATAGTTGATGCTATAGCAAATGTACCTGTAGGAACAGCCGATAAGCCTGTTGATGAGGTTAAAATCAATTCTATTGAAATTATCGAATTATAATAAAAAACCCGTAAGGAATTTCCTTACGGGTTTAATTTATGCCTTTTTTCTTTTTTCGAAGATTATAAAGAGAAGTGAACTAATAAGCAGCATATATGGGTAGAAAAGAAGAGGGATTATTTCAAATGCCGAAATGTTGTACCCAAGCTCTGCCACCGCCGATACGGCTATTAGCATTTGTGCGCCGTAGGGTATAACACCTTGGAAGATACAGGAGAATGTATCGAGAATACTTGCCGCCTTTCCGTTATCTATTCCATAGGTTTCGCTCATCTCCTTGGCTATCGGGTTTGCCATAACTATTGCAACGGTGTTATTGGCGGTTGCAATATCCATAATGCCAACCAAAAGTCCCATTCCAAGCATTCCTGCTTTTTTGCCGCGGAAGACCTTTTTTATGAGATAAAGAAGTGCCGTAAAGCCACCATACTCCTTAACAAGTGCGCAAATAGCCGATACTAAAATAGCAACAAATGCCGTTTCAAACATACCAGAAGCGCCGCTACCCATATTACCTAGAAGCGCATAAAATGTGGTTTCGGTGGTAAGAAGAGTAATAAGAGCGCCCGAAATAATGCCAATGATTAAAACTGTAAACACATTTATTCCAATTATTCCGCCTATTAAAACTAAAATGTAGGGGATAATCTGAATAAGGTTATAATCGGTTTTAGCGTTATAGGAAATATCGGTGCCTAATGTTAAAATAATAATTAGAATTAAGGCGGCTATTGCAGCAGGAAGTGCGATAAGGAAGTTTTCTTTAAATTTGGTTTTCATACTGCATCCCTGACCATTACAGGCGGCAATGGTGGTATCGGAAATAAAGGAAAGATTATCTCCAAACATAGCACCTCCCACAACCGATGCCACGCATATAGGCATTGAAAAACCTGTGGCAGTTGATAAAGAAACGGCTATGGGGGTAATAAGGGTTATGGTGCCAACCGATGTTCCCATTGCGAGCGAAACAAAGGCCGAAACAATAAATATAACCGCAACCGAGAATTTTGGTGGTATGAGGGATAAAAGGAAATAGGCAACGCTGTCGGCACTGCTTCTGCCTGTAACCCCCACAAAAATTCCTGCAGCGAGGAAAATTAAAAGCATTGTGATTATATTTTTATCGCCAACACCCTTAGACATTACCGATAATTTATCATCAAAACTTAACTTCTTATTTTGCAAGCAGGCAATAAGAAGCGCTATTAAAAATGCTACAATAATGGGCACATTATAAAAACCCATTGGAATTTTTAATATATATTCAAATGTAACTCCTGTTCCAAGATAGAGAAGTAAAAATGCGCCGATAGGCAAAAGCGCCTTAAAATTACCTTTTCCCATAAAAATCTCCTTTAAAAACACATCATACTTTAATTTTCTTAAAATATTATTAAAAAGTCAAGACTTTTTTGCCTTATTTGAAATATTAATTGATAAAGGGGGAAAAGTGTGGTATTTTAAAATTAGAAAAGGAGTTGAATGGTATGAAAAAACAGGTGAAGAATTTTCTAATCGGCGCATCTATTACCGCTTTTTTCTCTGCAGTAGCGGCGGCCTACGCTTTTAGCGCTAAAAAACTTGTTGAAATTGCTTTAAATAGGGAAACTCCAAAGACAACTGAACGCGGTAAAAAGCGCCTTTGCGGTTCCGAAAAATTGTCTGAAATGGCAGAACTTTTAATGGAAGCTACTAAGGCACTCGAAGAAATTCCAATGGAAAGAATAGAAATTAAAAGCGATGATGAAACTAGTCTTGTAGGGCATTGGTACTGTCCCAATAATCCCACAAGAGTGATTGTTGCTATGCATGGCTGGCGTTCTTTATGGAGTCAGGATTTTGGCGCCATAGCGGCATTTTGGCTTAAAAATAACTGCGCAGTTCTTTTTGCTGAACAACGAGCTCAGGGGAATAGCGGTGGGGAATATATGGGCTTCGGACTGCTTGAAAGGTTTGACTGTATAGCCTGGACAAAGTGGGTGAAAGAAAGAATAAACCCTGAAATTCCACTTTATCTTAGCGGAATATCAATGGGCGCCACAACCGTTTTAATGGCTGCCGAAAAGGCGGCGGAGTGTGGCGTTAGCGGTATTATTGCCGACTGCGGTTTTACTTCGCCCAACGCTATTTGGCGCCACGTTGCAAATAATAATTTAAAAATTCCTTATGGACTTTATAGCGCTGCGGCAAATGACCTTTGCCGAAGAAGAATTAATCAAACGGGGGATTCTTATTCAACCACTGAGTCTTTAAGTAATTCTGAAACTCCTGTTTTGTTTATTCACGGCACCGATGATAAGTTTGTGCCGATAGAGATGACCTATGAAAACTTTAAGGCGGCAAAGGGCTATAAAAAACTCTTTATTGTGCCCGGCGCCGAACACGGAATGTCATATTTAGAAGACCGAGATGGCTATGAAAGGGCAGTTTTGGAGTTTTTCAGGGAGATAGAGAAATAAAAACGAAACGGACTAAGGTTTGCTTAGTCCGTTTTTGCTTTGCCTAAATATATAATTTTTTTGCCGCCTTTTTCTGCTTTTTCGACAAACCTTCCTGAGCCACCCATATAATGATTTATATAACAAATAACATATTTTGATTGCTTTAACATGTATTCATTTCTTTTATCTATAGCAAATCTTGGTGGAAAGTTTTCAAAATCGGGCGGCAGTAATGAAATATTTGAAAATTGATTATCTTTAGGCAGTTTGCTTAAAACCACGCTAAAATTAATAGGATAAATTTCGGAAATTTCCTTTAATGCTTTTATAACTAAAAAATCGAATTCTCCTTTATCTCCAACCAAAAATGTTCTTACATTATTTGTTTCTATCAAGTTGATTATTGAAGATTTAAGGCTATTATAGATATCTTTTGGCGTATCTCTGTGTCCGAAGAAGGTGCATATATCCAAATAAGGTCCCCCTATTAATTTATATGGGGATTATATCCCCTTAATAATTATGATTATAACCCCCATAATAAGTATTGTCAAGGAGGGGTTATATGATAGTTTTTGACCGACTTTGGAAGACCATGAAAATTAAAAATATATCAACCTATGTTTTAAGAGAAAAATGCGGAATTGACAGTAAAACAGTTCGCAGGTTAAAGAATAACGAAAATGTAGAAACAAAGACCATAGATAAACTGTGTGAGGCGTTAGGTTGCGATATACAGGATATTGCAGAATATAAAAAAGAAACGGACTAAGGCTTGCTTAGTCCGTTTCATAGTTTATATCTTTTTTGAGAAAATCTTTTAAAGGTTGCCCGCTAAGACCTAGAGAAACGCCTAAAATTGCCTTCGTATAAGCGGCTTCGGTTGTGGAACCTAGCGGAATAAGGTCGTTATTCAGAGCTTCGGCGCTTGATACATAATTGGTTTTGCTCAGCGGAGAAACAAAGAGCGGAATATTTCTTTCTTTGCATTTTTTAGCAAAGGTTATAATGGAAGTGTCATTACCATCAACACATACGGTTTCACTATGATAAGAGCCGTGAATTACGCATTTTACATTATCTAAGTTATAATGTGAATAATTAAGGCAAGAGTAGGGCTCTATCAAAAGGACTCCGGTTTTAAGGGTGTTTATATCCTTTAAAATATTGTTTTTTGTTCTAAAGGCTCTGCCTTTAGTATCGCTGTTTATTATTATACTGTTTTTACTCGTAAAATCATCGCTAAAGTTTCTGCATTGTGTAAGGTTTGAGCCGAAATGCAGATAAACGTTTTTATCATCATTTTGATAAACGGCATAAACGTTAGGCTCTATGCCATTCATAATGAGTTCTACCGCTGCTTTAAAATTTTCATTTCCGTTAGTGTTTTCATTTTCCAGCGGCAGCTTCGCTGATACCAAAAGAACGGGTACTTTAATGTGGGTAAGGGCTAAAGCGAGAAGTGAAGAGGTGTAGCTTAAAGTATCGGTGCCGTGAAGCACAATTACGCCCTTATATTTATTTATTTCTTCTTCATTCTTAAAAACGTTAAGCAGAGTATTGAGGGCGGAAAGGGTCATATTTTCGCTTAAAATATTAAGGGGCTCTTTGCTGCAAAATTTTATGTCTTTAAATTTTGAGCCGCTCTTGGAAAAATTTGAAATAATGAGTCTTTCGGCTCCAATTACATCAGGATAACGCTCGTTATTTTCATTTTCAAAGCAACAAATCGTGCCGCCTGTAAAAATTAAAAGAATATCGGCGTTTTTGGTTTCTTTTTGCATAAAATCGCCCCTTTCTACATAAAATAATTATACGAAAAAACAAATTAAAGTCAATAATCTTGATGGTTGACAAATAAAATTCTATTTGTTATAATATTTAGCGAAGACTCGACCTTTTTGGAAAGTCCGCCAGAGAGAGTGCGCCATGGGCTGAAAGCGCATTTGGGATGAGTAGTAGGTTCGGGAACACTTCAAGGCTTCCCATAAAACTTAATAAAAAGAGGGTACTTTTCAGTATCAATACGGGTGGCACCGCGGGTTAAATTACTCGTCCCGAGAATTATCTTGTATAATTCTCGTGGCTTTTTTATTTTAAACATTTCAAATTCTTTTATACGGAGGTATATTCAATGTATAGAACTCATCGATGTAACGAGATAAGAGAAAATCATATCGGCATGCAGGTTGAGCTTGCTGGCTGGGTTGATATCGTGCGCGATCATGGTGGCGTTCTCTTTGTAGATTTGCGTGATGAAACAGGTGTTACACAGGTTGTTGTTCACGATGAAAATCTGCTAAAGGGTGTAAGCCGCGAAACCGTTATCAGCGTCCACGGTATCGTTGCTAAGCGCGATGAAGCAACAGTTAACCCGAAAATTGAAACAGGCTTAGTTGAACTTGTTGCAGATAATTTAACTGTTTTAGGCGTTTGTAGCCGCGATTTACCCTTTGAAATCGGCTCAAATGACACAAATGAGAATTTAAGACTCAAGCATAGATTTCTTGATTTAAGAAATCCTGCGCTTCATAATAATATTATTTTGCGTTCGAAGGTAATAGGCCATATGCGTCGCCTTATGGAAGAGAGAGGCTTTTTGGATATTCAGACACCTATCCTTACCGCCTCTTCTCCCGAGGGCGCAAGAGACTTCTTAGTGCCTTCTCGTAAGCATCCGGGTAAGTTTTATGCATTGCCTCAGGCTCCTCAGCAGTTTAAGCAGTTGCTTATGGTATCGGGATTTGATAAATACTATCAAATCGCTCCTTGCTTTAGAGATGAAGATGCCCGCGCTGACCGTTCGCCAGGCGAATTCTATCAGCTGGATTTTGAGATGGCTTTCTCAACCCAAGAGGAAGTTCTAAAGGTTTGCGAGGATGTTGTTAGCGATATTTTCCGCACCTTCTCAAATAAAAAGGTAACTCCGGCACCCTTCCGCCAAATTCCTTATGCTGAGGCAATGGCTAAATACGGCTCGGATAAGCCCGATCTTAGAAACCCGCTTATTATTTGCGATTTAACCGATATGTTTAAGCGCGTTCAGTTTAAACCCTTTATGAATAAGCCTGTAAGGGCAATTGTGGCTCCCTGCAAGAATGAGAGATGGTTCTTTGATAAATCTCTTGCCTTTGCAACAAAGCAGGCCAAGATGGCAGGTCTTGCCCACATAACCCTTTTAAATAAGGAAACCTATGAATTTAAGGATGACCCGATTATCAAGGTTATGACCGAGGAAGAAAGAAAAGAAATCGTTGAGCTCACAGGCTGCGCAGAAGGCGAGACCATCTTCTTTATTTGCGATACCGTTTCGAGTGTTGCCGATAAGAATGCGGGTGTAATTCGCACCTGGCTTGGTAATGAATTAGGACTTATCGATGAAGATTCTTTTGAGTTCTGCTTCGTTGTTGATTTCCCAATGTATGAGCGCGATGAAATCACCGATAAGATTATCTTCACTCATAACCCGTTCTCAATGCCGCAGGGTGGCTTGGATGCGCTTCTTAATATGGACCCAACCGAGATTTTGGCTTACCAGTATGACCTTGTTTGTAATGGTATAGAGCTTGCTTCCGGTGCGGTTAGAAACCATAGCCCTGAGATTATGAGAAAGGCGTTTGAAATTGCAGGCTACACCGAAGACGAGGTTAAAAAGCGCTTTAGCGCACTTTATAATGCATTCCAGTTTGGCGCGCCTCCTCATGCAGGTATGGCTCCCGGTGTTGATAGAATCGTTATGCTTCTTGCCGATACCGAAACCATTCGAAATGTTATCGCATTCCCGCTTGATGGTACCGCTCAAGACCAAATGCTCGGCGCTCCGAGTGAGGTAACTGAGCTTCAGCTCTTTGAAGCTAATGTTAGCGTTAGAGGTAAAGGTGGAAGCGAGATGTATGCTTCTTCCGATAGCGCCGATGTTTCGGTTTCTAATGTAGGTGCAGAGCAAAAGGCTCAAACTAAAGAGGATAAACTAAAGAGTTTAGAGCAGGTAAACGAGCTTTCCTTTACCGATAGCGAGAAAAAAGAGATGAACAGCATCTTTGCTGCAATGGCAAAGGATGAATCGGCATTATCAAAGGTGGATACAGAGGATGTTAAACCTATGGTTTATGTAATGCCGCTTAACAATATTTTAAGAGAAGATAAAAGAGTTCAGAATTTTGAGCGCAAAGACCTTTTAGCCGGTGCTCCGCAAAATACGGAGGACTCCTGGCAGGTACCGCGTCTTGTAAAGTGAGGTGTTCAAGGTGAAATACTATATAAATGAAATTGATTTAAAGGGTAATATCGCGGTTGATGATAATATCCTCGTTAAAGATGTTCCTGCTACAGCCGGAAGCAAAATGCTCGAAAACTTTAAGCCGCTTTTTTCTGCTGAAGCAGTTGAAAGGCTTGAAAAGAAAGGTTATGTAATTTCGGGCAAGACTAATATTGGTGAGTTTTCCCTTGATCTTTTAGGAGAAACCTCATATTTTGGCGAGAACGACAGCACATTAAAGGGAGCCGCTGCTGAGCTTGTAAAAAATGGCGATGTGAAGGCAGCGCTCAGTGTTGATTTAAACGGTGCTCCGCGCCGTGCCGCCGCAGTATCCGGTGTTGATTTTATTAAACCAACCTATGGAACCGTTTCGCGCTATGGTGTTATTGCCTGCGCTTGCTCAGGCGAGCAAATAGGCGTTACAACTAAAGATGCTGAAGTTTTAAAGGAAATCTTAACGGTAATTGCAGGTAATGATAAAAAAGATGGCACAAGTTTGCCCGAGGCTTCTTATGAATATTCTTTAGATGAGGATGTATCATCTATGAATATTTGCGTTATTGAAGAACTTTATAATAGCGCATCAGATAATATGAAGGCTAAGATGGATGCTTATATAAAGGCACTCGAAGGACTTGGCGCAAAGGTCGAAAGGGTTTCTTTTCCATTAGTGGATGCGGCTAAAACTGCATGGCAGATTTTACTTTCTGCTGAAACCTGTAATAACCTTTCTCGTTTTGATGGTGTTAAATTCGGTTACCGCGCACCTAATTATAAAAATATTGATGAACTATATGTTAACAGCCGTACCGAAGGCTTTGGCTTCTTAACAAAGGCAACCATAATTTATGGCTCGGATGTTTTGGCTAAGGGTAAATATGATGCCTGTTACGATAAGAGTTTAAGAGTTAGAAGCGTTGTTTTATCGGCTTTAAAAGAACTTTTCTCAAAGTATAATGCAGTTTTAATGCCTGCGGCTTCTGATACAGAATTCAAAGCTTATGATAACGCTAAGGCATTCCAAAAGGTTTATGAAGAAAGCGCATATACCGCGCTTGCATCTATTACAGGACTTCCTGCATTAGTTAGCGGCTCGGTTCAGTTAATGGGCGATTCATTTAAAGAAAGCACATTGCTAAGCATTGCAAACAGTGTAGAAAAGAGGGGGATTTAAGAATGAAATACGAATTGGTTATTGGTCTTGAAACCCACGTTGAATTGTCTACCGATTCAAAACTTTTCTGCTCTTGCGGAGGCCATTCAAGCCCAAAAGAGCCGAATGACTGTGTGTGCCCTGCTTGTAGCGGTATGCCGGGCATGTTACCTGTTACAAATCGCCATGCAATTGAGCTTGCAGTTAAGGCAGGCTTTATGCTAAACTGCAAAATTAATCAGTATACAACCTTTGATAAAAAGAGTTATTACTATCCCGATTTGCCCTGCGCTTATCAGATTACACAGTGGTTTAACCCTATATGTGTAGAGGGTAGTGTTGAAATCGGTGGCAGAAATATCGGTATTAAGCAAATTCACTTGGAGGAAGATGCCGGTAAACTTGTTCACGATGAGGCTACCAATACTTCATTTGTTGATTTTAACCGTACCAGCGTTCCGCTGATAGAAATTGTTAGTAAACCTGATTTCCGTTCTTCTGATGAGGTTATAACCTATCTTAAGAAACTTAAATCAAGCCTTCAGTTTGCAGGCATTTCGGAATGCGAAGAGGGCGCAATGCGCTGCGATGTAAACATTTCGGTACGCCCTGAGGGAAGTAAGGAATTTGGCGTTAGAAGTGAAATTAAAAATATGAGCTCACTTTCCGAAATTAAGGATGCTATTGAGTTTGAAAAGGTGCGCCATGTTGATGCCATTGAGCGCCATACCGAAATGCTTGTTCAGGAAACACGCCGTTGGGATGATGTTAAAAGACGTACCTTCCCAATGCGTAATAAGGAAACCGCGGCCGATTACCGCTATTTCCCTGACCCCAACCTAATGCCTATAATTATTGATGATGCATGGCTTGAAGAAATTCGCGCAAGTATGCCCGCAACCGCAGAAGAAAAGGGCAAATATTATGAGGATATGGGTGTTGCTGCAAAAGAGGCTGCTGTGCTCGCTTCTGATCGTTCATTATCCGATATGTTTGATAAGCTTGTATCAAGCGGCATTTCAGCGAAATCAGCAGCGTCTTGGGTTCTTACCGAGTGCATTGGCGTTATGAAGCGCCTTGAATTAGAAACCCTCACAATAGCCCCCGAAAAGCTAGCAAGAATTATCACCCTTGTTGATAGCGGCGAAATCAACCGCGTTGCAGGTAAGAAGATTCTTTCGGCAGTCTTTGAAAAGGATGTTGATGTTGACACTTTCTGCGAGGAAAATAATCTAAACGCAAAGGTTGATGATTCCTTTATTCTTGAAGCCGTTAAAAAGGTTATAGCCGAGAATGAAAAAATCGTTGCCGATTATAAGGGCGGTAAGGTTAAAGCGATTCAAGGCTTGTTCGGACTTATTATGAGAGAATTAAAGGGCGCAGGCGACCCTGCAACCATTCGCTCATTGCTTGAAACTGAGATTAATAAGTAAATTTTAAAAGGAGAAAGAATTAAATTTCTTTCTCCTTTTTGCTTTTTTGCACAAAAATAATTTTTCCAAAATATGTATTTTTATTTAATAGCGAATATTTTTAAGATTATTAGGGTTATATGATTATTTTTTGTTGCATTTTATCCTATAATATATTATAATGATACGTGGCAAATCATATATTAGAGTATTTGAATTGTTTGGTTAAATTATCTTTTAAGATAAGAGGTATAATAATGGGAATTAAACCTTTCGAAAAGAAAATATGGTTATCCTCTCCAACAATGCATGGAGAAGAACTTAAATTTATGACCGAGGCTTATGAAACCAATTGGATGAGCACCGTTGGTAAAAACATAAACGAGGTTGAAAAAACTGTTGCTGAGAAAATAGGTAGAAAGTATGCAGTAGCATTATCTTCAGGAACCGCCGCTTTACATCTTGCTATGAAGTTAGCAGGAATAAAGAAAGGCACTAAGGTTTTCTGTTCAGATGTTACCTTTGCCGCAACTGTAAATCCTGTGGTTTACGAGGGCGGTGAGCCGATATTTATCGATACCGAGCTTGATACCTGGAATATGGACCCCGTAGCACTCGAAAAGGCCTTCGAAATTTACCCTGAAGTTCGCCATGTGGTTGTAGCCAACCTTTATGGTGTTCCCGGTAAAATGAAGGAGTTAAGAGATATCTGCGATAAACATGGAGCAATTCTTATTGAGGATGCTGCCGAATCCCTGGGCGCTACTTATGAGGGTGCTCAAACAGGTACATTTGGTCATATCAGCATTATTTCCTTTAACGGAAATAAGATTATAACAGGTTCTTCAGGCGGTATGCTTTTAACCGACTCTTTAGAGCAAGCCAACAAGGTTAGAAAGTGGTCAACACAAAGCCGCGAGAATGCCGATTGGTATCAGCATGAGGAAATTGGTTATAATTATCGTATGAGTAATGTTATTGCAGGTGTTGTTCGCGGTCAGTTACCTTATTTAGAGGAGCATATTGCTCAAAAGAAGGCAATTTACATGCGCTATAAAGAGGGCTTTGCTGATTTACCTGTTATTATGAATCCTTATGATGAAGAAAAAGCCGAGCCAAACTTCTGGCTTAGCTGTATGCTTATAAATGAAGAGGCTATGGGAAAACAGGTGCGCGGCGAAAACGATGCACTTTATAATAAGGAAAAGGGTAAAACAACCCCCACCGAAATTCTTGAAAAGCTAGCTTCATTTAATGCCGAGGGCAGACCTATTTGGAAACCGATGCATATGCAACCAATTTTCAGAATGAATGGTTTTATAACACGTGATGGCGATGGAAGAGCAAGAACCAATGCTTATATTGAGGGAACTGCATTAGATGTTAGTATGGACCTCTTTAATCGTGGTTTATGTCTCCCGAGTGATAATAAAATCACTCCCGAAGAGCAGGATATTATAATTAAAATCGTTCGCTCTTGTTTTGAATAAAATAATTAAACCCGAACTCTTTTTTGAGTTCGGGTTTAAATTTATCCTAATAATACATCGCTTATGAGCATGAGGCAAAAGCCTAAAAGAAGCATATAGGTTGAGCCGCGTTGTTTTCCGCCTGAATGGGTTTCGGGAATCATTTCATCGCTTATAACATAGAGCATTGTTCCGCCGGCAAAGGATAAAGCGAAGGGGAGAATTGCCGCCGAAATGATTACTGCAAAGTAGCCTATAAATGTTCCGAATATCTCAACAAATCCTGTAGCGGCTGCTATTAAAAATGTTTTCTGAGGTTTAACTCCTGCCGCCAGCATTGGTCCGATAATAACCATACCTTCGGGGATGTTCTGCAGTGCTATACCTCCCGCTATCAAAATTGCTTGTGATGTGTTACCCGAGCCAAAACCAACGCCAGCGGCGATACCTTCGGGAAGATTATGAATTGCAATAGCCATAACAAATAGCAAAACGCTGCTGAGCTTTTTATTGTTATGGTCTTCAATATCTGTGCCTACAAGCCTGTGAAGATGGGGGACAAGCTTATCAATAAGGTTAAGGGATAATGCGCCCACAAAAATACCCGCAACAGTGATTAAAATGCCAAACTTTCCGCCATATTCAAGGCTTGGGAGAATGAGCCCCAGCATTGCGGCTGCGAGCATAACGCCTGCTGCAAAGGAAAGTATTAAATTTGAATATTTACTTGATAGTTTTTTAAAAATAAAACCGAGTGCAGAGCCTAAAACGGTGGCGCCGCCAACGCCTAAAGCGGTAAGAAATACTATTTCCATAAAATTCACCTCAAAAATATTTTACCATAAATTTAAAAAAATTGCTATAATTATTGAAATCTTTATATATTATCTAGTATAATAGATAAAAAGGAGAGATTTTATGAGAATATGTGTTTACGGGGCGGCTTCGCCAACGATTGACCCTCATTATATAGAATTGGTCGAAAAATTGGGAGAACTTTTGGCTTCTCGCGGGCATTCACTTGTTTTCGGTGCCGGAGGCAATGGCCTTATGGGCGCGGCTGCAAGAGGTTTTAAGAAAGGCGGAGCTCATATTATCGGCGTTATTCCCGAGTTTTTTAAGGACGAGGTTGTAGAGGCAATTTATAAGGATTGCGATGAACTTATTTTCACAAAAACTATGCGCGAGAGAAAGCAAACCATGGAGGATAATGCAGATGCATTTATCGTAGTTCCCGGTGGTGTTGGAACATTCGAAGAGTTCTTCGAAATTTTAACGCTTAAGCAGCTTTGCCGCCATGATAAACCAATTGCACTTTATAATATTGATGGTTATTATAACGAGCTTGAAGAAATGATGAAGGCTTCAATTGCTAAAAATTTCGTTAAGGAAACCTGTTCAGCTCTTTATAAGGTTACAGATGATGTTGAGGCGCTTTTAGACTATATCGAAAATGACAAACTAAATATTAAGAGCGTTAAAGAATTGAAAGATGGATAAAAAATAAGCGGAGTTTTCACTCCGCTTATTTTTTTATTTTTTTAAGAATTATTCCATTACAATAGCAATCTTAACGCCTGTTAAAGAAATGTTCTTTTCCATAGCGTCAACATACTGCTCTAACGGATAGTGGTGTGTTACGAGCTTTTCAACCGGGATTGACATAGCCTTAGCATTCTTTAAGAAGCCGAGGGTTTCAATATATTCGTTAGCGCTGTAAACCCAAGAACCAACCAATGTAATTTCCTTATTGCAAAGGTCGAAGTGGGGGTTCATTGTGCATTCGCCTGCATTTACAAAGAAGCCCATTTCGCAGTAACCGCCACCGCGACGAACATATTTATAAGCATCAGCAGCTGCCTGAGGAACGCCTGTGCACTGGAATACAAAGTCTGCGCCGAAGCCATTTGTTAACTCGCGAACCTTAGCAACTCTCTCTTCGATAGTCTTGAGTTCTCTAAAGTTAATAACAGCGGTAGCGCCCATTTCCTTGGCAAGCTCTAAGCGGGTGTCAACGCCATCAACAGCGATAATATTAACAACACCTGCAGCCTTAAGAACAGCAATCTGCATAAGACCGATAGGTCCGCAGCCCTGTACTAAAACGGTTGAGCCAAAGTTGATAAGATTTGTTGAGTTAGCGCGGTTCCAAGCGTGAACGCAAACGCATGCGGGCTCAATAAGCATTCTTTCATCAACCGACATACCGTTAACAACGAAAATAGAGGAGTTTTTGCGAACTAAAATGTGTTCTGCAAACCAACCATTGTTGTGATGCTCTGCATCATCTTCAATGAGACCATAAACGCCAAGACCTTCGCAAAGGTTGGGTAATTCGGGGTAACGACGGCAGTAATCACATTCGCCGCAAAGAAGAACGGAGGTAACAACCTTATCGCCAACTTTAATGGGGTCGCCCTTGGTATCAACAGTTACGCCTTCGCCAATTGCTACAACCTCACCTGTACCCTCATGGCCTAAAACGATTTCCTTATAGCCAAAGGGATTATAGCGGTATTCGTGAACGTCGGTTCCGCAGATGCCGCAGCCTTCAACCTTAACGAGAATTTCGCCGGGGCCGGGGGTGGGGATTTCGATGTCGCGAAGTTCTACTATTGCTTCGCCCTCAACGCCATCAACAATTTTCGGTTTCACAAGATAAGCTACTTTTGATGTTGCCATAAATAATGCACTCCTTTAGATTGTTAAAATTTTAGCAATGTGCTAATGTTATTATAACAAATATCTATAAAAAAGTCAATATATTAGGCTTTACAAAACAAGATAATTATTCAATATATGTATTTGAAATTTACCTAAAACTGCATAATTTTGGGGAATTAAAGCTTTATTTTGAAAGCAGGGGTCGGTTTTAATTTTTTATTCGGTTACCGAATAATATTCCATAAATTTTAGGTAGGAATTTTTCAAGGAAAGAGCAGACTAAATTTATTATTACAAGAGTTGAAATTATCATAACTATAAATTTAGGAATTTCTAACCATTGGGTTTGATGGAGTGTGAAGGAAAGGATTTTCAGAATAATTATTGATATATTAAGGTGCATTGCATAAACAGGGAATGAGCGTTTATAAATTTTGTGTGGTTTGATTTTTTCAATAAATAAATCAACAACATTCCAAAAAGCAAATGCGCAAAATGTGAAGACAATTACTTCTATTAAATAATTGGTAATATATAGTTCGTTAGGAACTATATTTTTAGCAAGTATATAAGCAGAAAGGAAGATAAGCGAAATAATTCGGGTTGTTTTTGAAGATTTTTTAGAAATGAAATCAAAATAATGGTATCCGATTACTGCGCCTATCACAAAGAAAATAATAGAGTTTGGATAATAGAAAATTCCTGTGGGCAGGTGTATGCCGAATACGGATAAAACCGATGCGGCTGAAATTAAAATGATGGCAACATATTTGTTTTTTATTATAAGAAAAACAATGGGTGCGGCAAGGGTAAAAATTATGAGATTAAACATAAACCAAAAAGGTCTGTTACATTCATAAAAGAAAATACCTTTTAAGATACTGCTGAGGGTTAAGGGGAAGGTGTTACCATCTTCGGAAAGTTTAGAAATAAAGGAGTATGAACAAAAGATTTCCCAAAGCATCCAAATCGTGTTCCAGAGCAAATAGGGTATAATAAGCGTAAAAATTCTTGATTTAATTTTTTTTATGTATTTGCTGGTGTCATATCTTTTAAAAAATGATATTCCCGATAACATAAAAAACATAGGAACTGCAAATTGGGTAATAGAACGGGAGAAAAAGTAGGATGTTTTTTGATTGATAACAGAAATTAGGTCGGTGCCTACATTATCCTTTGCAAAATAAGAGTGTATGAAAAAAACAAGAATGCTAAGCAAAAAGGAAATAAACTCCTTCTTTTTCCAAAAGAGCGATTCATCTTTTAAAGGCATTTTTTATCCTCCGATTTTAAAGTTTTTAAAACGCTATCTTTAATGTCAATCATTCCTTGAATGGTGGGGTGGCCATTTGTTTTATTAATTTTATCAAAGGATATGGGAGTAATTTCATATTTTTCGCAAGCCTTTTTCATGCAGTTTCTAATTTCCATTTTAATATCTGTGTTAATTAAACAATAAATTTTTGCCTTAGGTAAGGTTTCCTTTAAAAGATTTAAAAAATAGCATATAGCGGGTAACACTGAGAATAAATCATTTTCTTCCCAGCCACTATACATAGGCTCTCCTAAAGGTGCGTTAGACCAACTATCGTTTGTTCCACCAAAAACAAAAACCGTATCAATCTTATTTTTTGCAAAAAAGCCATTTTCTAAAAGCTGTTTTAATCTATATATAAAGGAAGAAGATTTGGAGCAGTCAACATTATCGTAACCGGTATATCCAATGGTAGAGCCCGACCAGCTATTATTTAAAATAATATCCAATTTTGCCTCTTTTGCTACTTGGTGCCACCAGGTTTGTTCTACCTTTTTAACATCCGTTTCAAATTTCAAATTTTCGGGATAATATACTGCATAGCCTTCAGGAACATAACCTTTAAATGTTGAATAACTGTCCCCAAAAATAATAGCGTTCTTTTTCATTTCTTTAACCTGCCTTTTAAGACCTTTGTTTAATTATATATTTTTCAAAAATTAATTGCAAGTATAAATTCCCTTTTATCACAAATAATACGAACCACACGGTGTTACCAAAATTGGAAATTTTGACACCTGAGTGAACCTTGTTACTCGCGTTCGCTCGCAATATACAACACAATTTAAAAATTTTGTTGTAGGGGAGGCGTTTCGCCTCCCGTTAGGGTTTTGCTAATCTTTTGCGGGAGGGTAAACCTCTCCCCTACGAAATGTGATAAGGAGAATTTATATAATATGAAAGCAACTGGAATAGTTCGTAGAATAGACGACTTGGGTCGTGTAGTTATCCCCAAAGAAATCCGTCGCACTATGCGAATCAGAGAAGGAGACCCGTTACATACAACATTGACACTTTTCGACAGGCTTTGGAGGGCAATACATAGTGTGGTAGAAAGATATTGCAACAATTTACCATTTGTTGTATAATACAATTATAAAATCCATTATAATTGGGGAAAACAAAAAATGAAAAAACTGTATTCTTTACTTTTGGTGTTATGTTTGATTTTTTCATTGTCTGCTTGTGGTGGTAATGAAACTGAAACAGACAATGATACGGGTAGCTCTACTACCCAGAACCAAACTGATGTAACTGACACGAGTTCTACCGAGCAGAGCACAGATACAACCAGTTCTACCACAAATAACAGTAGCGGTTCAGACAGCACTGATGTTTCCAGTTCTACTACTAGCAAACCCAACACCGATGAATCCGACACATCTAAACCCACCACTACTGAACCTGAATCTATGAAACCGAGTACTCCTACCCATACACATAGTTATTCGGGCGCAACTTGTACTGCGCCTGCAAAATGTTCCTGTGGTGAAACCAGCGGCAGTTCGTTAGGTCATAGTTATAACAAAGCAACTTGTACTGAGGCTAAAAAATGTTCTCGTTGTGGTGCAACCGAAGGGAGTGCTTTAGGTCATAGTTATAGTAGAGCTACTTGCACCGAAGCGAAAAAGTGTTCTCGTTGTGGAAAAACCAAAGGTAGTGCATTAGGACATAGTTATAGCAGTGCTACTTGCACTGAGGCTAAAAAGTGTTCTCGTTGTGGTATAATCAATGGTAGTGCATTAGGTCACAGTTATGATAATGCAACATGCACCGAGGCTGAAAAGTGCTCTCGTTGCGGAACAACCAAGGGTAGTGCATTAGGGCACGATTTTGCCGATGCAACCTGTGATGAGGCTGAACAGTGTTCTCGATGTGGCGAAATAAAAGGCGACGTGCTTGGCCATAATTATAGTGAAAACGTATGTGTTCGTTGTGGAAGAATACTTGCAGCGGAAGCGCACGGTTATAGCGTGGGTGATACGATAACATTATATGATAGCAGTGATGAGTCGTATAGCAACCCAATTGAGGTAACATATATCGGTGACGATCATTGGGTAGATCAAAATGGTAAGACATATATGACCTATGAGGCTGAGGATGGATCGCTGCATTGGTGGTCTTTTAGTGTTTATTAATATGAGATCGACATTCTAAAGAATGTTGATTCTTTTTCTGAAACAAATTCAGTCATAAGTATAAATCTCCTTGTTTTACAGATACTAACAGTACAAATTTGTAAAGCAAGGAGATTTTTTGTATATATGAAAGCAACAGGTATTGTGAGAAGAATCGAGGAATGCGTTATAATAGGGCAAACCGTAAAATAGTCAGTAATGGTGCGGTTTTTAAGCAGTTTGCCCTATTGAACACAAGGGTGTCAAAATATGTTTTTTACATATTTTCGGGAGCAGAGAAATCTGCTCCCATTTCAGTTTTTTTAACAATGTAGATTACACTTGTAATTTTTACAATTGTAGTTTATAATTATTGTGTAGTGATAAGCTATTATTAACAAGCAAATCACAAAGGTGTTGACATTAAAATACAATTGTAGTACAATAGTGTACAGAAAGGTGAAGTAAATGGATAAAAAATTAATTATTACTTCGAAAAAGTACAGGGGCGAGACTATGGTAGTATCATCACGACTAACAAATGAATTAGTTGAAGAACTTGATAAGATCGCAGATAAAACCGGACGCACAAGGAATGAAATTATCCAGTTGTGTCTGGAGTTTGCTGTTGATAACCTTGAAATCGAGGAGGGCAAATCTAATGGCACAAATAACTGATATTATTAAGTACGAGGGCGACAATAGCACATTTATATGGAAGCATCCTTGCGAGGATTTTAGCAGCCTTACTCAGCTTATAGTTCACGAAAGCCAAGAAGCTATATTCTTTATGAATGGCCAAGCACTTGATTTGTTTGGACCGGGTCGATATACTCTTGAATCACAAAATATACCTCTTATCGGTAAAGCTCTTAACCGTGCTACAGGCGATGTGTCTCCTTTCCATTGCGAAGTTTATTTCATTAATAAAACAGAGCAAATGGCTATTCGTTGGGGCACTGATACCAAAGTTGAATATATTGAACCTACATATAATTTCCCGATTGCTATTGGCGCAAACGGTGAAATGAGTTTGCGCGTGGAAAATAGTCGCGAGTTGTTGATAAAGCTGGTTGGAACTGAAAATAACCTTTCGCAGCAACAACTGGTGTCATTCTTCCGCGCTTTTTTAATGACGCGCATTAAAACATATATTGCTCGTATAATGAAGAGCAAGGCAATTAATATTTTTGAAATAGACGAACATTTAAATAGCTTTTCTGACGAAATCAAAAAGTTACTCACTCCTGATTTTGAGGACTACGGTATTTCTTTAGAACGTTTCTTTGTAGCTTCTATTTTAAAACCCAACGGTGATGCTCAATACGATAAATTTAAAGAACTTCATTTCCGTCAATATGCTGATGTTGCCGAAGCCAAACTTCGCCAACAAACAGAGATTATTGACGCCGAAACTGAAGCTCAAAAGACGATAATCGATTCTAAAGCACAAGCAACCAAACGTGTACAAGAAGGTTATACATATCAGCAGGAACGTGGATTTGATGTTGCAGAAAAGGTCGCAGAAAATGAAGCTGTTGGTGAATTCACCAACATGGGTGTTGGTTTTGGAACAATGGCTGGTGTCGGCGGTGCCGTTGGTGGTATGGTCGGCG
>JAZOQP010000027.1:0-42057 GCA_045656145.1 Acutalibacteraceae bacterium | reverse complement strand
AAAGTGTTATAATAAATCATTAAATTGGAGAAGTATTATATTTTTGACCGATAATGCTTATGCATTTGATAATACAAGGGGCTTTATGATGAACTTAACGAAACCGCAAAAATTAATATATGATATGGAGAAGTTTGCCGGAGGGGCGATTGCTGTTATTTGCGGCAGTATGCTGGTTCACAGCAAAAAAGACTTGTCAAAAATAAAGAAAGCTGTTAATGAACTTTATCGGTTTAATACTGCTTTGCGTATTCGCATTATTGATACTGATGGCGAAGTTTCGCAAACGGTGCGCGAATATGCCGAGCAGGATTTTAATGTGCTTTGCTTTGATAATAAAGCAGAGCTTGATGCTTATGCCGAGGATTACGCAAAGACGCCGCTTGATTTTTACGGTGATCTTTGTGAAATCAATATTGTTACTCTGCCTGAGCAGTATGGTCTACTTATTAAACTGCACCATATTATCGGTGATGCTTGGACTTTGTCGCTTCTCGGTACACAGTTTAATAAACTAATGAACGACGAAGAGGTTGAGGCATATTCCTACGCTGACTATGTTGAGAGCGAAAATGCCTATATCCAAAGCAAACGCTATGAAAAGGACAAGGCATTCTTTGTAGAGCAGTTCAAGAAATGCGACGAAGTAACCTATCTTAATGAAAAACAAAGCGATTCACTGAATGCTTGCCGCAAGACTTTTGTTATCGGCAAAGAACAGACAAATCTTATAAACACCTATGCACAGCAAAAGGGGACTTCTGCCTTTATGCTGTTTACTGCAACACTTGCTATATATATGAATCGTGTCAAGATAAACACTGAAAAGTTCTATATCGGTACGGCGGTGCTTAACCGTAGTGGTGTGAAAGAAAACAACACTGTCGGTATGTTCGTTAATACCGCACCGATGCTGATGGAACTGGATAATTCCAAATCCTTTACCGAAAACCTTTCCGCTATTGAAGATACCGCCTTTTCGGTGTTCCGTCACCAAAAGTATAACTACGGTGATGTGCTTTCTACCATCCGCAAAGAGTTTAACTTTACCGAAAAACTCTATGATGTGATGATCAGTTATCAGAACGCCACCGTTACCGGTGCGGATATTGAAACAACCTGGTATCATAGCGGCGAGCAAAGCGAAAGTTTGCAGATACATATTGATGATAGAGATAACGAAGGCATTTTCCGTATTCATTATGACTACTTGACTGATAAATTTACCGAGAACGAAATCGAAAGAATCCATCAGCATATCTGTAATCTGCTTTTTGATGTTATCAGTAATGATACAAAGAAACTGTATGAACTGAATATTCTTTCCGCCGATGAAAAACTAAAGCTGCTCTATGAGTTTAATGACACAGCAGTCGATTATCCAAGGGACAAGTGCGTCCATCAGTTGTTTGAGGAACAAGTTGCAAAAACACCAAATAGTACCGCATTAAAGTTCGGGGATAAAGTATTTACTTACGCTGAACTTAATGGACTTGCAAATGGTTTAGCTACGATACTTCAAAATAACGGCGTTGGCAACGGTGATGTTGTAGCTATTATCTCAAAGCGTAGTTATCGCATTGTTGTTGCAATGCTTGCTATTTTCAAATGCGGCGCAGCCTATCTACCGATTGACTATAATTATCCGACACATAGAATTAATACAATTGCAACCGATGCTAACTGTAAAGTAATACTGACATACGATGTGGATTATTCTGATGAAAATGCAATTGTTATACCTGAGGAGATTACTCCTGTTAAAGATAATCCTGTTTACAATGCCAAGCCTAAAGATGTTTGTGGAATTATTTATACAAGTGGTTCAACAGGCACACCAAAAGGTACATTATTGCATCATCAAGGACTTGTTAACTATACCTTTGGTAACGATGCATTGTATGAAGGTGGCAGTTGCAATATTGGTTTTGCAATTTATACTTTTGATGCATTCTTCCTTGATTTAATTTCACCAATGCTTAGGGGTAAAACCTCTGTAATGGCAACCGAAGAAGAACAGTTTAATCAGATTGCTTTTGAGAACCTTATAAAGAATAATCCTGATTGTAATTTGTTTATCACCCCTGCAAAGTTTAAGCAGTTCGTAGATAATCGTAGAGATATGGATTTTTACAAGAAGATACATAGCATTTGTATCGGTGGCGAAGTGTTCCCGCAAGAATTTATCGGTATGTTTAGTGAACAAACCAAAGTTTACAATGTATATGGACCAACCGAGTGTTCCATGTGGATGCTTGAATGCCCGGTTGTTAACGAAGATGTCACACTTGGCAAACCGATGAAAAACGTCCAAGTTTATATCCTTGATAAGAATAATACTATTATTCCCATTGGTGTTACAGGAGAACTATGCATTGCCGGCGACGGTGTTGGTGCAGGTTATTTAAATAGACCTGCACTTACCGCCGAGAAGTTTATAGATAATCCCTTTGGCGAGGGCAAACTCTACAAAACCGGTGACCTTGCCTATTGGCGTGAAGACGGTAATATTGCCTATGTAGGTCGTAACGATTTTCAGGTGAAGATTCGTGGTCTTCGTATCGAGCTTGGAGAAATTGAAAATGCCATTTGTAGCATTGATGGTATCTCGCAGGCTGTTGTTGTGGTGCGAAAAAATGACGAAGGCAGACAGCTTATCTGTGCTTTCTATACTGGCGCAGAGGTAGATGCAAAAGATATCCGCAACCATATTGGCAAGAAACTGCCGAAGTATATGTTGCCGCATATCTGTACTCATCTTGGTGAAATGCCTTTAACAAGTAGTGGTAAAATTAACCGTAAGGCCTTACCCGAAGTGGATCTGTATGCTATTAAAACCGATGTGGAATATATTGCACCTACAACTGATCAAGAAAAGATTCTTGTATCTGCCATCGAAGCAACACTCGGTATTGATAAGGTTGGCCTTATGGACAACTTCTTTGACGTTGGCGGCGATAGCCTTAAAGCAATCGAGCTTATCTCCAAACTTGAAAAGCAAGGTTATCATACAGATACAAAAACTATCTTTGAATGTGATACTGTAAAAGACCTTGCAGAAAAATTATCTGTCACAGAAACCGAGCAAGATATGTTTGATTATTCCGGAGATATCCCTGCAACCGATGCGCAGATGCGTGTTTACACAGCACAAAGTATGAACAGCAACAGCACCACCTACAATGTGCCGTATGTGTTTAAGGTGGATAATGTTGATATTGATCGTTTGCAAAATGCGGTTAATGGACTCATTGCTCGTCACGAGAGTTTGCGTACACATTTTGAAAACAAAGATGGTAATATTGTTCAGATTATTAATGATAAAGTTGAGTGTATTGTAGAAAGAATTGGCCTCCCTCTGACGAGGGAGGTGGATGCGACATCGCCGCAGACGGAGGGAGAGACTACCCCTCAGTCACCTTCGGTGACAGCTCCCCTGACAAGGGGAGCCGAGATAGAGGATGTAATAAATTCGTTTATCCGTCCCTTTGACCTTGGAATAGCTCCACTTTTGCGTGTTGGTGTATACGAAAACACCATTATGGTTGATATGCACCATATCATAACCGATGGCGGTTCTATGCCTGTGTTCTCAAACGAACTCAATGAACTGTATATGGGCAGAAGCATTGAAAATACACCCGTTCAGTACAAGCAGTTTGCCGTTCAAAAGCAAGATCACACCGAGAGCGAAAAATATTGGTTGTCTGTGTATAGTGATGAAGTACCTATTCTAGAAATTAACACCGACTATCATCGTGGACAAAAACAAACTTTTAACGGTAGTGCTATTTATGATTCGGTAGATATTGAATTACATAATAGAATACTTACTTTTTGCAAAGCGCAGAACATTACCTCTTATGTGTTCTATATGAGTGGGTTTAATATCTTATTGTCTAAATTTAGCGGTAATGAGGATATTGTTATCGGTATGCCTATTAGTGGCAGGGGTGCGAAGTATCTTGAAACGATAGGTATGTTTGTTAATACTATTGCTTTGCGCAATAAACCTATAGGTACAAAAAGTGTAGTGGAGTTTTTGCAGGAGGTAAAAGAAAACTCTGTTAATGCTATCAATCATCAGGACTATCCATACGGCGAACTTGTAAAGAAACTGGATATTCATACGCCCGACCGCAATCCGTTATTTGACGTGATGTTCGCTTATCAGAGCGAGCAAATGACCGATGTAGTATTTGCTGATAAAAAGGCTGAGCTTTTGCCTGTGCCGATAACAACTTCAAAATACGATTTCACATTTAACGTAATGCCGAGAGATAATGATGTCGTCATTATGGCGGAATACTGCACTGACCTATATAAAGAACGTACTATGCAGAGATTCATTGACGGGTACAAGCAGATCCTTGAGCAATTAATGAATAGCAAAAACCTGCTCAAAGATATTTCGGCTATAACCGAGTCTGAGAACAATAGGTTGCTCTATGAGTTCAATGACACAGCTGTCGATTATCCAAGGGATAAGTGCGTCCATCAGTTGTTTGAAGAACAGGTTGCAAAAACACCTGATAAGGTTGCCGTTATTGCTTGTGATAAAATATTGACCTATGAAGAACTAAACGAACAAGCCAATCGTATTGCACACTCGCTTATTGAAAAAGGCGTAGGTATTGGAGATGTCGTTGCAATTAAACTTGCAAGAAAGAGTTATTTGTTCTCAGCTATGCTTGGTGCACTTAAAGCAGGTGCGGCGTATATGCCGATTGATCCTACCTATCCTGATGATAGAATTGAGTATATGCTTACCGAGAGCAAAGCAAAATACTGCATTGATGAAGACGGTGTAGCAGAATTTTTGTCAAACAATAATATTGATAACTTAAACATCGTTGTTGGGCATAACGATTCTTTCTGTGCATTGCACACTTCGGGTTCCACTGGCAAACCGAAAATGTCTTTGTTAAAACACGGCGGTATGATGAATTTTATTGCTGCCAACCAAAGATTTTGGCAAGGCATTGATACCGTTGTTTCTGCGACCATTGTTACCTTTGATGCTTTTGTAATGGATTCCGTGTTGTCAGTAGCACAAGGTAAAAAGGTGGTTTTGGCAAGCGAGGATGAAATCTATAACCAAAATTTGTTTGAAAAGTTATTCGAACATTCTGACAGCAATATGTTCTTCTCAACGCCGACCAAAATTGAGAACTATATTGAGAGTAGCAAAGATAAAACATATCTTTCGAAAATCAAAAGTTTTGTGATCGGTGGAGAAATCTTTGCAGAACACTTGCTTGAGTTGATTAAAGAGGTTTCCCCTGAAAGTGCTGTCTATAATATTTACGGTCCTACCGAAACCACAATTTGCGTTATGGTGGATGAACTTGAAAAGGGTAAGGAAATCACCATTGGCAAGCCAATTGTAAATACACAAATCTATATTGTCGATAAACATATGCACCTTACCCCTATTGGTGTAACGGGTGAACTGTGTATTGCCGGTGATGGTGTTGGCGCAGGATATTTTAACCGTCCGGAACTTACCGCTGAAAAGTTTATAGATAATCCCTTTGGTGAAGGTAAGCTCTATAAAACCGGCGACCTTGCTTATTGGCGAGAGGACGGCAATATTGCATATGTTGGTCGTAACGATTTTCAGGTGAAGATCAGAGGGCTTCGTATTGAGCTTGAAGAAATTGAAAGTGCTATTTGCGGCATTGATGGAATTTCACAAGTTGTTGTTGTCGTGCGTAAAAATGACGAAGGCAGACAACTTATCTGCGCTTTTTATACTGGAAAAGAGGTGGATGCAAAAGATATCCGCAGTCATATTGGTAAGAAACTACCGAAATATATGCTGCCGCATATCTGCACTCACCTTGATGAAATACCAATGACCACAAGCGGTAAAATCAACCGCAAGGCATTACCCGAAGTTGATCTTGAAAATATTGCAAATGATACCGAGTATGTTGCACCAGAAACACAGATGCAGAAAGAACTTTGTAAGCTGATTGAATTGGTACTTGGAACGACTCCGGTCGGCATTACAGATGATTTCTTTGATTTGGGCGGTGACAGCTTAAAAGCCATTGAATTTGTCTCAAAAGCACATAACGAGGGTGTTTATTTTAATCTGCAAAATGTGTTTGATTACCCAACTGTAAAGGAACTTTGCGAATGCATTGAAAACGGCGATAAACAGGTTATCTCTTTTGCAGATGTTGACTTTACTGAGGTTAATAAAGTTTTAGAGAAAAACAAGGTTGAACATATCACCACACCGCAGAAAAAGGAAATAGGAAATATTCTTCTTGCCGGTGCTACAGGTTATCTGGGCATCCATATTCTTGCTGATTTTCTTGATAATGACAAAGGCGTTGCATACTGCCTTGTTCGTGGTAAGGACAAAGTTGATAGTACAAAACGTTTGCAAGAACTGCTCGATTTCTACTTTAACGATAAATATGCCGATATGAATCGCGTTCAAGTTGTTTGTGCCGACTTGCAAAAAGACAAGTTTGCTTTAACTGATGCGGAATATAATGAATTATTAGGCATAGTTGATACTGTTATAAATTGTGCCGCGAGTGTTAAGCATTACGGCTCGTATAAATACTTCTATGAGGCTAATGTGGAAACCACAAAACGCCTAATAGAGTTCTGCAAAGAGGCAGATGCGAAACTGATCCACACCTCTACGCTTAGCGTATCGGGCAATACTTTTGGTGATGCATTTGACGGTTATATCAGCGAAACCGAAAAGCATTTTTACGAGAGTAGCTTATATATTGAGCAACCGCTTGAAAATGTTTACGGCAGAAGTAAGTTTGAGGCAGAAAAAGCCGTGCTTGATTCAATGTGTGATGGTTTGAAAGCAAACATTATGCGTATGGGTAACCTAACCAACCGCATTAGTGACGGACATTTTCAAAAGAACCACGAAAGCAACGCATTTTTGCAAAGGGTCAAAGGTGTATTGGAACTCGGTTTGTTACCTGAATATTTAATCAAGGACACCAACTATTCCGAGTTTACACCTATTGACGAAGCTGCTAATGCAGTTATGACAATTACTCGTCATTTTAGTACAGAGCAGACGGTATTCCATATTAACAGCATTAAGGTTGTGTATTTTGATAAGTTGGTTGAAATCATCAATCAACTTGGATATGATCTTAAACTTGTTAATGGCACTATATTTACCGAAGCATTACGCCAAACCGCTAAGCAAACAGGCATGGAGCATATCTTTGAAACCTTTATCAATGATATGGACGAAAACGACCAACTCAACTATGATAGCAACATCCGCATTGAAAATGATTTTACTGTGCAGTATCTGAAACAACTCGGTTTCGAGTGGTCGGATATCGGCATCGACTACCTGCGTAAGTATGTTGAGTATTTTAAAAAGATTGGGTATTTGAGGTAAAATAATGGATACTATTTTTCAAAAATTTCAAGCCTATGATTTTATGGGTGTTTGGGCCCCAGGAGCAGTTTTTTGCGTGTATTGTAATTTTACATTTAACTCACAACTACAAGAACTCTTTCTATCCGATGTTTCTCATTATATTTTGTTATATACGGGGATAGCATATTTGATAGGTGTATTATTTCATGAATTGGGAAAGTTTATAACAGATATAATAAAGCCCTTTTTCGATTTTAACAGATATAGTTGTTTGCAAAAGTTGAAACTCAGGAATAATAAAAATTCGCATTGGTTTATACCAAGATCATTTCAATATAATTACAGAAAAATATTACTTGATTGTAATGTAACACCATCGGTTCCGTTCGACAAAGCATACACTACGCTAAAATACACTAAAGATGTAAGTTTGCAAAGAGTTAATACATATCATTCGGTTTATGCTTTATCACGAGGAATTTTAATTGGAGTTATTGCACATCTTTGTCTATCTTTTATATTTCATCCTAATTATTTTATGTTTTATATCATTTTTGATGCTTTTCTCATATTCATATTTTTTTGTAGAACCGTTCGATATTTTATTAGTTGGGTTATGAATGTTTTTATTCAATACGATTTTATAAACAAGAAGGTAACAAATGAAAAATTATAATTTATACAAACACACTCCTGTTTACACAACCAAGGAATTACTTGATTTTTGTGTTACGGAGTATGGTGAAAAAGAAGCGTTTGCTTATCAAAACAAAAAACAAGATATTTCGGTAAGTTTTACTAAATTTGAAGAACACATCAATGCATTTGGTACATATCTTTTTAACGAAGGTTACAATGGTAGGCACATTGCGGTATTTGGCGAAAACAGTTATGAGTGGATACTAACTCATTTTGCTGTTACTTGTGGAAGAAATGTTATAGTTCCTATTGATAAAGAACTCGATGCAGAGAGCATTGTAGAGTTACTTGCTGATAGCGAAAGTAAAGTGCTCGTATATTCAAACACCTACGCTGACATTGCTGAGCAACTGCAAGAAAAATCGCCGGATATTACTTATATCAATATGAAGGATATTCCATCTTGTATTGAAAAAGGAAATCAGTTAATTGCTAATGGGTATACCGACTACATCAACGCAGAAGTTAATAAGGATGATTTAGCATCTATTGTTTACACTTCAGGTACCACTGGCAAGAGTAAAGGTGTTATGCTCACTCACAATAATTTCTGCTCGTGTATGTACGGTGCTTGTTGCAATGTGTTGCTGACCGGTCCATCTTTGCTTGTGTTACCTTTACACCACACTTTTGGTTTGATCGCAAGTGTATTTGCGGTGATGTTTTACGGTCACTCTATCTACATAAATAAAAGCCTTAAAAAACTGCCAGATGATTTTAAAAAGTGTAAACCGCAGCATTTGTTTGCTGTGCCGCTCATTGTAGAAACGCTTTATAAAAACATCTGGGCAACCGCTAAAAAGCAAGGTAAAGATAAAGCATTAAAGCTAATTATAAAAATCAGTGATGCGTTACTCAAATGTAAAATTGACTTACGCAAGGTGTTGTTTAAATCTGTTATTTCTGCATTTGGTGGAAATATTGATTTGATCGTTTCAGGTGGTGCGCCGATTGATGAAAAGTACATTAAAGCCTTTAAATCGTTTGGCATATCCGTACTTAACGGTTATGGCATCACCGAATGCGGACCCATTGTTGCTGTTAACCGCAACAAATTTAACGTAGTTGGCAGTGTTGGGTTGCCGTTGTGTTGTAACGAGGTTAGAATTGCCAAAGGCGGAGAAGTGCTTGTCAAAGGCGATAATGTAATGCTTGGTTATTACCATAACGAAGCCGAAAACGAAAAGGTCTTTGTTGATGGTTGGTTCAGAACCGGAGACATCGGCAAAATTGATGAACATGGAGCATTACATATCACTGGCAGAATAAAGAATCTTATCATACTTGGTAATGGCGAAAACATCCCTGCCGAGTCTATTGAACAAGAGATTTATACTATCCCTTATGTAAAAGAGTGTATTGCTTACGGCAAGGATAATGTGATTGTTGCGGAGGTTTTTCTTGATCAAGAGGTTGCCGATGCCAAAGATAAGATAAATAACGATATTCAAGAAGTTAACCAGCGTTTGCCGCAGATTAGGAATATCGGTCAGGTTGTTATAAGGGATACCGAGTTCCCAAAGACCACAACAAAGAAAATCAAGCGTAATTACGGAGGTCAATAAAATGATAGAAAAACTCACAAAAATTATTTGCGAACACACAGGCAATGACGATATTACCATAACCGAAGATACCATTTTAATTGCAGATTTGGGACTTAATTCTCTTGATTTAGTTAATCTTGCTTGCATTGTTGAGGATGAGTTTGATATTGAAATCCCCGATAGAGCCATTAAGGATTTTAAAACCGTTGGCGATGTTATCGCTTTTATTGAAAAGCAATGAAATGGTATAAATACGATATTCGGGATTTAACCGATGCCGAGTATAATAAATGGCATTCTTTGATGAGCGAGGACAAGCAGCGTCGTGTTGATAGATTTCGTTTTATGGATGATAAAAAACGAACCGTTGCCGGTGAAATGCTCGCTCGTAAAGCTATAGCCGAATGGTGCGATATTGCGCCCGAAAGTATCACTTTTAGCATAAAAGAACACGGCAAGCCTTATGCAAAAGACTTGGAGGTTGAATTTAATATAAGCCATTCGGGTGATATGGTTGTTTGCGCAGTTGACGATAAACCAATTGGCATTGATGTCGAACGAATTCGCCCTATTGACCTAACAGTAGCCAAACGCATCTGTACAGATGAAGAATTACTTTATCTGTTAGGCCATACACCTACAGACCAAGACTTTACTTATACCACCAACACTGAAATCCTAACCCGCTTTTTTGAACTCTGGACAGCAAAAGAAGCGTATGGGAAGTGTCTTGGTAACGGAATTGTTGAAATTAACAAAGTTCCAATTATAAACGCAAATCTTTATAAAGAGAAAGATTATATTGTAGCTATATACCGTGATATAAAATAGCAGCAGAGAGGAAAACTCTGTTGCTATTTCGCTAATATGTAGCAAATTTTACACTATCTTGTTAAACAGATAAGTATGTGGTATAATAAGGAAAATGTTTTTGATTTTGAAAGGAAGTCCTGTTTTGTCTAAAGTTAAGGAATTTGTATCTTATATTGTTTTCGATACATACCCTTTTGTTGAATACATTGCAGATGCGTTTTTAAACTGGAGTTTGACTCGAAAAATTACTAATATTGATAGTAATACGGACATCCGCGAAGAACGACTCAAACTTTTTATCACAGTTACGGTAAGATCATGTCTCTATATTTTTGCAACAAGTCTTATTTACAGTAAACTTATTGAACCACTTGCCGTTGCATTATTTAATGATTGCAACCTTCCAATATGGATTTACCCATTTTGTCTTTTTGCAGCGTGGAGAAGTTTAAATAAAATTTGCGATGATTTTTCATAATATACTTTGGGTTAAGGGGTAATTATAGATGGATAAAGTATTAGAAATGTTGAAGGGATTAATTACAGCAGATAATGTAGCACTTTTATCCGTAATTGTAACCGTGTTGATTTTTATAATAAGCCGGAGTGCAGAAATCAGATACAAAAAACGCGATGACATTAAAGTTCAATACATTAAATTAATTCAACTAATGGAAAAAATGTTTTCGTCTGCGCATAAAAAGGATAATGGTGAAATTGAATTAAGCGAAGAACTTAAAACTTTCTTTTTTGATACTGGTGCGTCTCTTTTGATGTACGGTTCAAAAAGAATTTATCGACTATATTTATTTTTTAGAGAATTTACAACTAATCCATTGATTAAGCAGTGCAAGTACTATGATCCTAAAATTGTAATACATATTATGTCTGAAATTTTGGTCACAATGAGAAAAGAAGTAGGATTAAGTTATTTTAATAGTATTTCAAATAATGAGGCTTTAGCATTTTTTATCAATGATGTATCCAGCAATCCTATTGCTAAAAGTAACGCTATGGATGCAAAGTTTAGAATTAAAATGATAAAGTTTGAACTCTTTCTTTTTGATAGAACGCGATTCCTTTGGGTGAAAAAGTTTTATTTCATATTTATAAAACCCGTATTCGGAGCAATGAAAATACTGTGCAAATATTTAATTGTGATTCCGTTTGGAATGATAATGAAAAAATTGTTTCCAAAGTTCGTAGAAAGAATTGCACAAAACACCTCAAAATACAAATAAATATACCTCCACGGAAATTTCCGTGGAGGTATATTTATTGTGTGGAAAAACTGCTACTGTCTACAGGGCAAGACGCAGATTATGGCAAAAATGTAATTATGCTATGATGCCTTTTGCTTTCATATATGCCACAATAACACTTGCGGTAACCGATGATGCAACCCTTCCAATAAAAGGCTTCAGTTTTTTTAATGATTTAATCAATTTGTTTTCGTCCTTATCGGTTATACATTGTTGTGCATTTTCAATTTCGCTTTTTTCTTCGTCATTTGCAAAAGATTTCAGTTTTTCTAGATCATTATAAATGAGATTAAAATTTTCAGAAGAACCATAAACATTAATCTGCACACCATTTTCTTCAAAATTAGTTACGTTTTTTACATTACCATTAATTGTTATACCCATTGTGTTGTTCCGCTCCTTTTTCAAAAACATTAACAGTTTGTACATCACCATTTATGGTAGTCACTACTGATGATGTTGCGTTCTTTTTCTTTTGTCTTCTCCCATCAGATATTTCGATATTATATCGATCAATAATTTGTGTGGCATTTGCTTTCAAATTTGCTAAAGTTAGTATATCTTGCTCTGTACTGCTAAAAGATATTTGTTCCTCAATTGATTTGCGCAAATCCTTTAAATCTTTATAATAAAATTCACGAGATTTGTGCGTAGGAAGATCCAATATATCTCCGCGAATACGATATGTAATATGATATTTTTTGCACATGAACCAAACCGAATAAACAATAGAGAATATAAGTTTTCCAACTTCCTCTATCATAGGATTTATATGCTCATTCTTATCAATATCACGATTAGAACTTATTATATCAGAAATAAAAACACTTAAATGCTCTGTATTCTCATCGCAATCTAGTTTTTCTTGAACTTTTTTCAATGGATGTGTCTCTTGTTTGTAACACATATACTTCCACATTCCACTAATTAAACCATCAAAAATCCTATTGTACTGAAATAGGATTTGATGTATTGAGCCGTTGATTTCTACAGAGTCAACAAGATAAATTTCTGCTAACAAAGATAAAAGTTGTTCTTTTTTACTTAGACCTATTGATAACATCACAAGAAATTCTATGTAATTTCTCATATGCATGTTTCGAACTTCGTCAAATAAAATTTCGCCGTCCTCGCTGTTAAACATAGCTTTATATATTAATTTGTATTTTTTTGCAAAAGAATCAGCCACATCAGTCCATTCCGTATTTGCTATGTCATCTTTTGTGATTTCATTAACATGATAATAAGAAATCTGTCTAAAGCTGTTGACTTTTCTAATGTCATTTGAAATCTCACTATCAGGTAGATCGGTAGATTCTAAAATAACGTCTTGGACTTCTATATGATTTAAATTGAGTAATTTTGACGCTAGCGTAGAAGTTTCATTTGCGCTATAAATCGGCTTTGATGTAGACACACGAGGCCCAAACTTTGAATAACATATGCTATATTCATCTATTTCGCCTTTAGATTCTCCATATTTCAATATTCCCCCTTGAATTGCTTCTCTAAAAAACAAGACACATAGTTTTTCAAACTCTGTTCTTTGTAATTTTGTATGGTTAATACCCTTTATATATTGACATAATGTATATGCAAACAATCTAAAATGTTCTTTATTTAATGCATATACTTCACCGCACTTATACGCACGAATAATAGTATTATTGCATCCATGAACAATAGAGGGGATAATCAAGCCTTTATCAATTAATGAATCTATAACATTTGAAAACACTAATTCATCAATTGGCTTGTTTGTAAGATCTACTATATGTTTTTTTAATTCTGACAAAATAAGCAATTCAGTATCTATTTTTTCATTTTCAGAATTACTAAATGTAGTATAATACATTTTATCAGAATAAAGAAAATCAAAAGTAAGGTTTAAGTATTCATTTTTCTTAAATTCATAATCAAAACATATTTCGCTGCTTATACTTGAGAAATTAAAGAGATTTTCCGTGTGGTTAATTAATTCCAATATGTTTTTTGAAAAAATAAAATTATCATTTCCAACTAATCTTTCGCAATTAGTAATTTGATAATGCTGAGTAAATGCTTGCATTAACTCAGCCGCAAGTATATAATGTAAAATTTTCAGTTGATTTTCGTATGTAATCCTATCATTCTTATCATATATAAACCGATGTAAATCCTGATTATCATATTTTGAAAAAATATCATTCAACTTACCCTTTTCAATTTCGCCCAACAATACAAAAGGGATGATTAAAAATGCAGGTTTATCATTATATTTTCCAAACAAAAACCTGATTTTGCATAATTCGATATAATCTTTTAAAGGAGAATAAATAAAAAACTCGTTTGGGATTTTTAGAACATAACTTTTAATTTCATGCTTGCTTTGAAGTTCGCTAGAAATATCAATCAATTCGTTGCTTTCAATTAAATTTGGAATTGCGCTTTCGTTTATACCACTTAAACTATATACTGGTTGGTCAATATTATATGGACACATATTGGACTCAATAAAATCGGCAATATGTTTAGAAAACGCAAGGGTATCTTTTTTAGTTATTTCTGCAAATGTGCCAACAATATTGAAACCCTTTAATATATCATCATTTTCTATTTTTGGACGTGCCATTATGTATACATCTGCTTTTATGTGATGATTTTTATGTAGGATTTCTAAGGCTTTATTCAATGACCGGCCCTTTATCATTACATCATCAACTACAACAACTTTTTTACCCTTAAACTTATTATGTATATTATACGTTAGTATGCGGCTAGAATAAATTTCGCAATTTTGAGGTTTGTTAATAAATCCAGAAATAACAAGTGATTTGTAAAAACAAATTGCTTTTCTAGCCATAAAAATTACAACCTGATATTCTTGGAAAATTTGTTCAAGATCTTTTTTATAACGCAATATAAGTTCTCTGTATTCTGGTGGGAATGAATTAAAAATTTCTTTACTCATAATATGGCACCTCCTAATGCATTTTACAAAGAGCAACATTTACTATTGTTTTCTCAAATATTGTAGCATATTTTTCCATTTTGTTCAATATAGAAATCACCAAAAAATACCGCCAAGGAACAATCCATGGCGGTCTATTATCTAAACGGAATACGAGTTGAAGGTTAATTGAATATGTATACAATAATTTATATGTAAATTAAATCATTATTTACAATTTTCGTTACGCGGTTTTGGATGTTGTTCAACCGACCAACCCATTCCATTTGGTTCTTTGCTTTGAGTTGCTCGGTAATACCTTCTGCAGTTTTATGTTGCGATACAAGTGTATTAAACATTTCCTCAGCCTGCTTGTTGATATATGCAAGATAGCGGTTCAGTTTACAACCTAAAACCAATGATGTATAAAATCCTTTGCGGTGATGTTTGATATACTCTAAATGTCGTTGACCCCATATTCCGATTTCGACGTGTTCTTCGTCGGGAAGTTTAAGGCAAGGGATATAATAATCGCCTTGAAGCTCATACCATAAGCCATTGCTTTCATCATAGATATACTTTTCCATAATTAAACCTCCTTTAGCAAGTCGTTGAACGGTGCTTCATCGTTTACAAACGTATCGTATGTGAACTGTGCCCCAAGACGGAATCCCATGATAAAACTATCAAGATTTGATTCTCCATTCACTACGCTCCAGGCATTGCAAAACTCTACGAATTTCTTTTTACTTTCACCAAAAAGGTTTTCAGTTAAAAAGTCCTCGTTCAGCATCAAAACTTCCATTTGTTTCTCTACTGTTTTGTTTTCCTTGGTACTACGGGCTTGTGGATCTAAATTGCCATAATAAAACTCTTCTATAAATTTTAACATCAGTATTTTCTCCTTCTTTTTGTATATACAAATCAACTTGTATATACATTTTAATATATTGTTTTTGAAAACACCAATGTGCCGATTTGATACGGTAGATATATATGTGTGAAAGTCGGTCATTTAAGTTGAATTTATTCGAATCCTTTAGGAACAACCGTACCAAAATTAAAGCCCCGCTTTTGCGGGGTTTTAAATTTTGTTATGCCGAACGAGACTCGAACAGGAAGGAGCGGAGCGGAAGAAAACAGTCCGGTGGACTGTTTTCGCTGACGTGGGCGTGTAGGCGCGTTGCGCCGTAGCGAGTCCCGCCACCGGCACCAAAAAAAGAACGAACTTTTGGTATACCAAAAGGTCGTTCTTTTTTTTATCCATTGCGAAAGCAATGGTATATCATTACCGCACGGAGTGTGGTGCATATCATCAGCCCTTAGGGCTGTATCTCATCACGCATCAGCGTGCATACCCCTGCGACTTGATGATATACAACACGATGTGTTGATGATATGCAAAACTGCGTTTTGATGATATACAAGGCTTCGCCTTGATTTTTCCTTATTTTAGTTGCTTTTCAGGCGCTTGATAAGGGTGCTTATTATTACATGAAAACAAACAATTTTATTTTCCAAAAAATTTGCAAATTTTTCTTGAAAATTTAATAAATTCGCGATATACTAAATTCGTATATATATTTATTATATTTAAAGTGTACTTTTATATTAAAGGAGAAGTATCATGGAAATTCAATTAAAAGAACTTATCGAGCAGATTAAAAAGGATGGAGTAGAAACAGCTGAGACACAGGCTCAAAACATAATTGATGAAGCTAATAAAAAAGCCGAAGAAATTATTGCTGAAGCCACCAAAAAATCTGAAGAGATTATCCAAAAGGCTAAAGAAGAAAATGAGAGATTTATAAAGAGCGGTGAAGAGGCTATTCGCCAGGCGGGAAGAAACCTCCTCATTTCCTTTAGAGAAAGTGTTACAAGAGAATTAAATGTGATTTTATCGGTTAAAACTGCCGAAGGAATTTCTAATGAAAATCTTTCATCACTTATAGTGAAGTCGGTGGAAAACTGGATAGAAAAGAATGATAGCAATGAACTTTCGGTTATTTTGAATGCTAAGGATTTAGAGGCGATAGAAAGAGAACTTTTATCTGCTCTTAATGATAAAATGCTTTCGGGCATTACCCTTAAAGCTAATGATAACTTCGATGGCGGATTCAGAATTTCGGTTAATAACGGCGAAGTTTTCTATGATTATTCATTTGATTCGGTTGTGGATATGCTATCTAACTATTTAAGTCCTAAAATCACAGCACTATTGAAAGAGGCTGAGTAATTATGGCAGAATATTATTTGATTTCTCAGTTGCCATCTCTTGATGGACTTGCTGAAAATATGCCGCTTCCAATAAGTAAGGAAACTTTTTTGGGGCTTTGCGAAAACGCTCTTAATGAAAAGACCTTTGAAGAACTGAAAAATTCTTCTGTTAACACGCCGAAGGATTACAGCGTTTCATCTTCTTCAGTTTTAAATGGATGGAATGAGGCGGAAAAAGCATTAAGGCTTACTTTAGCTAGTGTTAGAGCGAGCAAAATGAAAATTTCATTTAGCGCCGAAAATGCACAAGCAACCCAAATTGATAAAAAAATTATGCAGGTTGCCTCTGCGGCTGCAGAGATGGAAAGTCCAATGGAGGCTGAAAAGCTTTTAAATAATTACCGCTTAGAGTTTTTGGAAACTCTAAGACCTATGGACTCTTTCTCCGAGGAATATCTTTTTTATTATTCATTAAAACTCGATTTGCTTTCAAGAATAAGAAAGTTTGATGAACAAGAGGGAAGAAACTCTTATAAAAATATTTATAATTCGATTATGAATGCAGAAAAACGGGAGGAAACATTATGACCGAAAATAAAGGTAAGGTTATAAGCATTAATGGAAACTTAGTATCGGTTGAGTTCAGCGGAAATGTTTCTATGAACGAAATATGCTATGTTTTGGTTGATGGTACCGCGCTTAAAAGTGAGGTTATCCGTATTCGCGGAAATGTTGCTCAAATTCAGGTTTATGAAATGACGGGCGGCATTAAATATGGCGATGAGGTTGAGTTTACAGGCGAAATGCTTTCGGCTAAACTTGGCCCCGGTCTTTTAGGTCAGGTTTATGACGGACTTCAAAATCCCCTCGAAGAATTGGCCGAAAGAGCAGGTTGGTTTTTGGAGAGAGGTATCTATTCTGAAGGACTTGATACCGAGAAAAAATGGGAATTTACCCCTACTGCAAAGGTGGGAGATACCTTCCGCGCGGGCGAATATATAGGCTCCGTTCCCGAAGGACCGTTTACCCATAAAATATTTATTCCGTTTTATCTTCTCGGAAGCTATACTTTAAGTTGGATTGCCGAAAAGGGCGAATATACTGTTGATGAAAAAATTGCCACTATTACCGATGAAAAGGGTAGAGAATACCCCGTTTCAATGTCTTTTAATTGGCCTGTAAAAAAAGCAATCAGGTGCTATAGCGAAAGACTTGCTCCAAAAGAAACAATGGAAACCAAGGTTAGATTAGTGGATTCCTTTTTCCCTGTTGCTAAGGGAGGAACCTATTGCACACCCGGACCCTTCGGTGCAGGTAAAACCGTTTTACAGCATACAACTTCAAAGTATGCCGATGTAGATATTGTTATTATTGCGGCTTGCGGCGAGCGTGCGGGCGAGGTAGTAGAAACCATTACCGAGTTCCCCGAACTTATCGACCCAAAAACCGGTCGTTCGCTTATGGAACGTACCATTATTATATGTAACACCTCTTCAATGCCTGTAGCGTCGCGAGAAGCCTCGGTTTACACCTCGGTAACCCTCGCTGAATATTATAGGCAAATGGGACTTAATGTTTTGCTTCTTGCCGATTCAACTTCGCGTTGGGCTCAGGCGCTTAGAGAAATGTCAGGCAGACTTGAGGAAATACCCGGAGAAGAAGCTTTCCCGGCTTACCTTGAATCTTATATTGCGGCATTTTATGAAAGAGCAGGTTATGTTCGCTTGCCTGATGGCAGCTTTGGTTCGGTAACAATCGGCGGTACAGTATCTCCTGCGGGCGGTAACTTTGAAGAGCCTGTAACACAGGCAACGCTAAAGGTTGTTGGCGCTTTCCATGGCCTTTCGCGTGAGCGTTCCGATGCCAGAAAATATCCCGCTATTGACCCCCTTATTTCTTGGTCGAAATATAAAAGCGTTATCGATACCGATAAATCGGAATATTGCAAGAGTCTTCTTTTAGAGGGCGATGAAATCGGTTCAATGATGAAGGTTATCGGCGAAGAGGGAACAACCCTTTATGACTATATAACTTTCCTTAAATCTGAAATGCTTGATGCGGTTTATTTGCAACAAAATTCATTCGATTTAATCGATGCAAACTCTACAACGGCGCGTCAACGCTATGTTGTTGATAAGCTAATATATGTTCTTGGCAGTGATTATTCACTTGAAAGCAAGGATGAATCTCGCGTGTTCTTCAATAAGATGCGCCAAAGATTTATAGATTTTAACTATACTGAATTTTTAAGCGATGCCTTTAAGGAAGCCGAGGCGCAAATAGATGCGCTTTATAATGAAGGCAATGGTGTAATCACTAAAAAGGCGGAACTTTTATTAAAGGGCGGTGAGTAAGAATGAATAAAGTTTATAACCGAATTGAATCCATAACAGGTAACGTTATAACGGTAAAGGCTAAGGATGTAAGATATAACGAATTAGCCAAGATTACCACTCGTTTTGGAGAGTCTTTGGCATCGGTTAATAAAATCGATGGAGATATTGTTTCTCTTCAGGTTTTTTCAGGCGGACAGGGTGTGTCAACCGGCGATGAGGTGCGCTTTTTAGGTAAAGAAATGCGCGTGTCTTTCAGCGATGACCTTTTAGGCCGTATCTTCAACGGTTCGGGAGAGCCCAGAGATAAGGGACCGAAACTTACCGAAAATATGACCAATATAGGCGGACCTTCGGTTAACCCCACAAAGAGAATTCTTGCTAACCGAATGCTTAGAACAAACATCCCAATGATAGATATGTTTAACACATTGGTAGTTTCTCAAAAGCTCCCCATTTTCTCAATTTCGGGCGAGCCATATAACCAGTTGTTAGCAAGAATAGCCCTTCAGGCTGAAGCCGATGTAATCGTGCTTGGTGGAATGGGTCTTAAGTATGATGATTTCCTTTATTTTAAGGAAGAACTTTCAAACGGAGGCGCTTTAAGCAAAACGGTTATGTTTATTCATACCGCATCTGACCCCACCGTTGAATGTATGATGATACCTGATATGGCTTTGGCAGTAGCAGAGCAGTTTGCTTTACAGGATAAGGATGTATTAGTTCTCCTAACCGATATGACAAACTTTGCCGATGCTATGAAGGAAATAGCCATCACTCAAGAGCAGGTTCCTTCAAACCGCGGATATCCGGGCGATCTTTATTCTCAGCTTGCCTCTCGTTATGAAAAGGCAGTTGACTTTGCAAATTCAGGCTCGGTAACAGTTTTAGCCGTTACAACAATGCCCGGCGATGATGTAACACATCCCGTACCCGATAATACAGGATATATTACCGAGGGGCAGTATTATCTTAAGGGCGGAAGAATTGAGCCGTTCGGCTCGCTATCCCGTCTTAAGCAGAATGTAAACGGTAAAACCCGTAAAGACCATCGCGCTTTGATGGATGCTATGATTCGTATGTATTCGGCTTATAAAGAAACTATTGAGAAGAAAAATATGGGCTTCTCAATGAGCCGATGGGATGAAAAACTCCTTAAATATGGTGAACTTTTCGAAAACAGATTAATGGATTTATCTATTAATATTTCGCTTGAAGAGGCATTAGATATTGGCTGGGAAATTCTTGCCGACTGTTTTGAAAAGGATGAAACGGGAATAAAATCAGACCTTACTGATGAATTCTGGCCTAGGGGGAAATAAAATTTGGCAAAAATCAAATTAACCAAAAATGAATTAAGGTTACAAAAAGATGCGTTAAAAATGTATCAAAGATATTTGCCTACTCTAACCCTTAAAAAGCAACAACTTCAAACCGAAATCAGAGCCATTGAGGAAAAGGCGAGGGAAACCTTAAAGAAAAAGGAAGAACTCGAAAGAAACTTTTCTTCTTGGATAGCTGTTTTTAGTGAAAAAAAAGCCTTTCCTCAAAATATAATATCGGTTAGCAATATCCAAAAGGGTGTTGGAAATATAGCGGGTGTTGATATTCCCGTTTTTAAAGGAGCCGATTTTGAAAGACAGGAATATGATTTGTATGAAACACCGCTTTGGGTAGATATAGCCGCAAATCATATGGAGAAGGCAATGCTTTTCGATTTGGAAGCAGAGGTGTTAGAGCAGCAGGTAAAACTCTTGGAGAAGGAACTTCTCGCAACTTCGCAAAGAGTAAATCTGTTTGAAAAGGTTAAAATACCCGAAACCAAAGAAAATATAAAGAAAATCTCTATCTATATGGCGGACCAGCAGGTAAGTGCCGTTGTGCGCTCCAAAATTTCCAAGCGAAAGTTAGCGCAAAAGAGTGCAGATTTTTCCGAAAGGCAGGTTATTTAAGATGATTGTGCCTATGAAAAAAGTTTCCCTTATAATGCTTTCGGGCAAAAGGGAAGAAGCGCTTAAAAAATTAAGGAAATTAGGTCTTATTCATATAGAAATGGGCGAAAGCTTTGGCGAGGAAATCGATTTTCTCAAAGGTAACCTTTCTTTAATTCAAAATGCAATTTTTAATATTGGAAAATCAAGCGCAAATCAAAAAGATGTGCCATATAATCAGGCGCTTGAAATAGCTAATGAAATATCGGCTTTAACCGAAGAAAATAAGGCGGCATTAAATGAGGTGGCATCCCTTAAAACCGAATTAGAAAGAATTAAAGGCTGGGGAGAGGTTGAGCCTGAAAGCATCTTAGCGCTAAAGCAAAAAGGTGTTAACATTTCGCTTTATGAAATGCCTAAAAATGAGTATAATACCTTAAGCGATGATTTAACAATTCTTCCCATTCAAAAAAACAAGCAAACGGTTAAATTTGCGGTTATTTTAAAGGATGAAACTGATAAAGAACTCATTGCTTCTTTAGAAAATTATCATTTTGAGTTTCCGCAGTTTTCAAATTCCGAAATTGAGCAGAAGATTTCTGATTTATCGGCAAAAATCAGCCAAAATCAAGAAAAAATCAATGCCTTTTCAAGTAACTTTAATGCTTTGAAAAATGCAGAAAAAAGTCTTTTAAAGCAGATAGAGTTTCAAACTGTTAAACTTGGAATGGAAGATGAAATTTTATCGGAAAGCAATGATAATAATCTTTCGGTTGCCTATTTTAAAGGTTATATTGAGGCTGAAAAGCTTGAAATTTTATCTGCGGCGGCAAAAGAAAACAGTTGGGGACTCATATCCGAAGACCCAACCGAAGAGGATAATGTTCCAACAAAGCTTAAAAACAATAAGTTTGTGAGCCTTATTTATCCGCTTACCGATTTTTTGGGCACCGTTCCGGGATATTTTGAATATGACATTTCGGGTTGGTTCTTATCGTTTATTTTGATATTTTTCGGTATCATCTTTGGCGATGGCGGTTATGGTCTTTTAATCACAGCGGTTGCCGCTGTACCGGTTATTAAATCTCTTATATCCAAAAAAACGGTATCGCCTGTATTTTTATTGGTAGGACTTTTCGGTCTTTCAACTATACTTTGGGGAACCTTAACGTGCACTTGGTTTGGCCTTTCTCCCGAGCAGTTGCCTGCTTGGCTTAAAGCCTTATCTGTCCCCGTAATATCCAATGTTTATGCCGATAAAATATGGTATCCTTTCTGGATGAACGGAACTGACGGACTTACAACCGCACAAAATCTTCAAATCCTTTGCTTTACATTGGCTTTGGTGCAACTTACCGTAGCTCATATAAAGGGTGCCGCAAGAAATATAAAGTCCTTAAAGGCGTTAGGAGATATAGGTTCAATTTTGCAGCTTATAGGTATTTATTATATTGTATTAAGCCTTGTTGTGAATGCTAAAGTATTTAGTTTTTCATTAGTTTTGGGACCTGTATCTGTAGGAACACTTGCTATAGCGCTTATAGCGGTAGGCTTTGTTTTGAGTTTTGTATTCTCCAACTATGAGGGAAGTATAATAAAATCAATTCTTTCAAGCCTTACCAATATAGTGTCGGTATTGTTAGGTGTTGTAAACGTTTTTTCAGATATCGTTTCTTATATACGCCTTTGGGCAGTAGGCCTTGCGGGAGCCGCAATTTCGGCAACCGTTAATGAACTTGCAGGTCCGCTTCTCGGCAACTTTATGTTTATGATATTAGCCATTGTCCTTTTGGTATTTGGGCATGGACTTAATATGATATTAAATGTACTGTCGGTTATAGTTCACGGTATAAGGCTTAACACTTTGGAATTTTCTTCACACCTCGATATGTCGTGGAGTGGACATAAATTTAAACCCTTCGAAGAATAAATATAAAGGAGAATTATTATGAATTTAGGTTTATTAGCAACAGCTCTATCTATGGGTATTGCCGCTATTGGCTCGGCAATAGGTATTGGTATCGCAGGTCAGGCTTCTATTGGCTCTTGGAAAAAGTGCTATATGAATAATAAGGCTGCTCCCTTTATCCTTACAGTTTTTGCGGGTGCTCCCTTAACACAGACCATCTATGGCTTCCTTTTAATGCAGCAGATGAAGGCATCAACTGCCGACCCCGCATTCCTTTTAGGTCTTGGTATTGCTTCGGGTCTTGCAATGGCAGTATCTGCTATATATCAGGGTAAAGCAGGTGCCGCAGGCGCCGATGCTCTTGCTGAAACAGGAAAAGGCTTCTCGCAGTATATCACAGTTGTTGGTCTTTGCGAAACCGTAGCCCTCTTCGCTTTAGTATTTAGTATGGTAGCATTAGCTTAATTTAGTGAATAAAAAAGCAAAAACTCCAAGTCTTTAAGACTTGGAGTTTTTTGGTGCACCTAACAGGAATCGAACCTGCACCGAGTTGCCCCGACTAGAACCTGAATCTAGCGCGTCTGCCAGTTCCGCCATAGGTGCATATATTAAATTATAAAACATAAAGTCAAGAAAATATTTTAAAAAATTAAACTTTGGGCAGCCGCGCTCCGCGCGAATCTCTGCGGTAATAAAATTAAGATATATCTAATTAATGAATAAACATAAAAATTCAACAGCATTATTATAACTAAAATGCATTTTAAAATCAAGACTTTTTTATAGCGCGGGCAGTGGAAATAAATTTAGGTTGCTTTTATTTTGGTAATATGGTATGATATAAGCAAACACGAATAGTCCGAACTTGCCTAAAACGGCATAATTTCGGCGCTTTTCGGCTTGTCATCATTCGTAGGCGTTAGCCTTACGAACTCTTTCGCACCAAAAATCACTCTAAATTCTACTCATTTTAGGTCGCAGAATTTTATAGGAATGGGATTTTTGGCTGTGCGAGGCACAAAACACAGTTAATCCTAATGGATTAACGAGTATTTTAACAATGCAAAGACGAAAATCCCGCCTCTAAAATCAGGTTCGGATTATTCGTGTTTGCTTATGCAATAAGGAGTGGATAAAATGAAAACTCTAAAAATACTTGGTAATGTTTTTGGAATTGTTTTGGCTGTTATTTTAAGTGTTGCGTTGTTGGCAATGCTTATTGTATCTCCCGTTGTGTCGGCGGCTTCAAATCTAACCCGTCCCGAAACTATCCAAAAAATAATTTCAAATATTGATTATGCAAAGCTCTTTGCCAGTAATTCTGAGGGAATTGAGGCAGCCATGAGTGAATATGGTGTTCCTGTGGGAGCCATTAATGAAATTATGCAAACCGAAGCGGTTGGCGATGTAATTGAGCTATATGTTAAAGAGTTTGATGCATCATTAAATGGGGATGTTCAGAAATATTTAACACCTGATGCTATTAAGGAAATTGCAGGTAATAATATTGATGCTTTATCGGATATTGCTTTTAAGTTTGTTCCGGAAGAAGAAATTCCTAATAATATCCCTGTAGAAGAGGTTAAGGAAGAAATCAAATCGGGAATTATAAAGAATGTTGATGATAATGCCGAAAAAATTGTTTCCTTGCTTCCTGATACAAAAGAACTTTTGGGAGAAAATACAAATACTCAGGTTGTTGAAACCGTAAAATATGTAAGAAACGGCGCGTTTACAACTGCCCTTTGGGTAGCGGTTGCTATTCTTTCTTTGCTTATTTATGGATGCCGCTGGCCTAGATTCAAGGGCTTTATGTGGCTTGGAGTGGATTTCCTTATAGGTACCGCCGCAACCCTTTTATTAGGCGCATTCTTAAATGGATTTTTATTAGATATGATTATCGGCCTTATCCCATTCTCTGCCGATATAATCGCTCCTACTATTTCTGCAGTAGCTGATGAAATAATAAATATTGGTATTGTTTTAGCCGTTCTTACTGCAGTTTCAATCTCTGCATTTATAGTTGCCAGAGTGATTTCTGCAAAGGTAAGTCAGCAGGAAGAAAAGGTTTTAGCTTATCAAAATGTTATTAATGGCGAAGAAGCAAAAGATGAAGCTGACGCTGAGGAATTAATCCCCACCGCAAGTGCCGAAGAGTAAAAATTTGACTTTTTTAAAATTTGTGGTATTATAATAGTTAATTGGTGTTCGCCCAAAAAATTTTTGAGGGGATAATTAAATGGATAATAAGTATTTGGTTAGCATTTTAAACGAATACGGAATAAAAGAGCAGGATATAGAAGAAATTTCGCCTTTTGGCAATGGCCATATCAACAGCACCTTTAAAATCATTGCAGCAGGTAAGGTTTATATTCTTCAAAAAATAAATCATTACGTGTTCAAAAATCCTATAAAATTGATGGATAATATGGTATCGGTTACTTCGTTCATTAAGGAGAAAACCGAGAGAATGGGGGGCGACCCTAATTCTGCAACCATAACAATTCTTAAAACCCTAAAGGGAAAGAACCTTGTTATAACCGAAAATAAGGAGTATTTCCGTCTTCAGCATTGTATTGATGGTATAACCTTAGATTCTGCTGATAACAAAACCCTTTGCACCGTTGGTAAAACCTTCGGAAAGTTCCAAAATCTTTTATCGGATTTCCCGGCATATACTCTTTTCGATGTTATTCCTGATTTTCATAACACAGTTAAGCGCTATAACGATTTGGTAACAGCCATTAAGGTTGATATTAAAAGCCGCGCAACCTTTATTCAGGAAGAGATTAACTATGCGGTATCTAAAAAGAACTATATTTGCCGCATTGTTGAGGGGCTCGGAACCGGCGCAATACCGCTCAGAGTTACCCATAATGACACAAAGCTTAACAATGTTTTGCTGAATTCCGAAACTTTAGAGGGCGTTTGTGTAATCGACCTTGATACTATTATGGCAGGCTCCTATCTTTATGACTATGGCGATGCGCTCCGTTTTGCAGGCTCAAGTGCCGATGAGGATGAAAAGGATTTATCAAAGGTTTACTTTGATATGGAGAAATTCAAGGCCTTCACTAAGGGTTACATTATGGAAACAAAGGATAAGCTTACCCATAGCGAATTAAGCCTTATGGCATATTCGGTTGAACTGATGACCTATGAGTGCGGAATAAGATTTTTAACCGACTATCTAAATGGCGATGTTTACTTTAAAACTAAATATGAAGACCATAATCTAGATAGAGCAAAAGCCCAATTTGCATTAGCTCAGGATATACATAGAAAACTCCCCGAAATGCAAAAAATTATTTTTGAATATGCGAAATAATAAAAACGCCGCAATGTGAAAGCACTGCGGCGTTTAAATTTTAAATATTTCATTGTAATCGGTATTGAGTAACTTTTTAAATAAAATTATTTCGTCGGGGTATATATGGCGCTGCCCAACCTCTATTTTTGCTAAAGCGCTGCGCGTAATATCGCATCCGCTAACCTGAAGTTTAGCGGTAAGTTGCTCTTGGGTAAAACCTGCAGCCTCGCGGAGTTTTCTTATGTTAGCACCGATTTTTCTTTCAATTTCTATATTCATAATCATAATTCCTTTGCTCTTATTTAGGAACAAAACTCTTGACTTAATTATATACGTGTGTTATAATACATTTGCACCCGTATAAGTGCAAAATGCGTTAAAGGGGAATTTTTATGAAAAAATTATTGAGCTTTCTAATTGTTATTGCCGTAATGCTTGGTACTTGCATTATGGGAATAGGTTCAGCAGCCCTTGCTGTTGAAACAAGCCCCGAGACTGACTTCATCGCTTTCGATGGCGTAATTGAAGAATACATAGGCCCCGGTGGTAAGGTAGTAGTACCTTCTGTAATTGAAGGTGAGCCGATTATTGAAATCGCTGCTTACGCATTTGCCAATAACTCAGATATTGAGGAAGTTTGGATTTGCGAAGGTATCGAGGTTATTGGCTACCGCGCATTCTATCAGTGCCCGAACCTTTATAAAATCGAATTGCCTTATTCGGTTTATGAGGCAGGCTCTCAGGCGTTTGCTCATAGTGCGCTTGAGTCTATCACAATCCCCGGTCAGTTAGAAATTCTTGAGTATGGTCTTTGTGGAGGCGACCCGCTTTCAGAGGTTATTTTCTCTTATGGTGTTAAAGAAATTTTAACATCCTCTTTCGGTGGCGGCGCAACTCCTTATGATGTTGTTTTTCCCGCTTCTGTAGAGGTTATTTGCGGATTCTCATTTGCTTTCCCTAATGGCAATGGCTCGCGACGTATGACCATTTGTAACCCAAATTGTTTAACAGGTGTAACCGTTCAGGGCGTTAAGGAAAACCTTAATCATGAGTGGGAAGCGGCAGATAATGTGTGCATTTCCTATTCCTATACGGATAATGATCAGAGAACTGTATATATTTGTCCAGAAGGCTCAACGGTTGGTAAGACTTGTGAAAAAATGCAGGCTTATGCAGAGACAACCAGGGGCTCAAGTTGTGATGTAAGTAATAATATGCAGGTTGTTCAGTATAAACCGCAGTCTTATTTTGATGCTTTACCGCTCAACCAAAAGAATGCAGGTATCACTGCTACTCGTACCGATTTAACACAAATGGCATGTGCGCATACTTATGATAACGACTGCGATAACAATTGTAATAAATGTGGTAAAACGCGAGCTGTTCCCGAACATAGATATAATTGGGTAATAGATAAAGAGAGTGATTGCGGTTCAGAAGGCTTCAAACACGAAGAGTGCTCTATTTGTCATGCTAAAAGAAATTTAAAAACAAAAATACCGACAACAAAAAAACACAGTTATACCTCTAGAACAACCAAAGCACCCACTTGCACAAAAAGTGGAACAAAAACGCATATCTGTTTAGATTGTGGTTATAGTTACAGCAAAACTATACCGGCATTAGGGCATAATTATAATAATGGAAAAATAACCAAAAAATCTACCTGCAAAGCGGCAGGAGTTAAAACTTATACTTGTTTAGATTGTGGTATCACAAAAACTTCACCTATCGCAAAACTTACAACACATAGTTATTCAAACGCTTGTGATAAGACCTGTAATGTATGTAAATACGAAAGAAAAGTACCGGCGCATAAATATAGTAGTAAATGTGATACTAAGTGTAATGTATGTAATGCTTCAAGAAGCATTACCCACTCATACAAAGCAACCACTACAAAAGCAACACTTACTAAAAATGGTAAAACTGTTAAAAAGTGTAGCGTATGCGGTAAGGTTGCAAGTACAACTGTTATTAAGAGAATTAAGACAGTTAAGTTATCCGGAACGAGTTTTACATATAACGGAAAGGTTAAAAAACCTAGCGTAACTGTTAAAGACTCAGCTGGTAAGACCGTTTCCAAGAGTAATTACACAGTAACCTATGCTAAAGACAGAAAGAATGTTGGCACTTATAAAGTAACGGTTAAGTTTAAGGGGAATTATTCAGGCACTAAGACACTTTCCTTTAAAATCAACCCACCAAAAACTACTGCTAAATTAACTGCAGGTAAAAAGGCGCTTACTGTAAAGGTAACAAAGAAAACCACACAGGTAAGCGGATATCAGATTCAGTATTCAACCTCTAAATCATTTAAGTCTGCAAAAACAGTAATCTTAAGTAAAAATACCAAGACAAGTGCAACAATTAAGAAACTTAAAGCAAAAACCACATACTATGTAAGGGTTAGAACCTATAAGACTGTTGGTAAAACTAAGTATTATTCCGCTTGGTCAACAGTTGCTTCAAAGAAAACAAAATAAAAATAAAACCTTAACTTAAAAGACCTTGATGGTAAAAATTACCATCAAGGTCTTTTTTTATAACGAAAACAGGGGAGTGCTTTTGTTTAAAATCTAAAAAAGAAGCCAATATTATTATTGCTCTTGACATTTTATATGGTTTGGGGGTACAATAGAAAAGAATATAATGGAAATATTATATATATTTATATATTAATAGATAAAGCCGATTAATGACGCGGTTGAGCCGGTATTAATGGCGGTACATAAATTTATAAGGAGGAAATTATGGAGAAAGAAAACAAAACTCCAAAGGCTAAAAAGCAGAATTTCAAGCAGAATTCGAAGAAACAAAATCCTGCTAAGAAAAATGCTAATAGTGCTAGAGCCCAAAAGCCCAAAGCGCAAAGTGCCCCGCTTAAAAGGAAAAGCCAAAAGGAAAAGCAAAGAAAAATCAAGGCCGAGCCTATTCGCATTATTCCGCTTGGCGGACTCGATGAAATAGGCAAGAACATAACCCTTTATGAATATAAGGATGATATGTTTTTGGTGGACTGCGGAATGTCCTTCCCGGATGAAGAAACGCCGGGTATTGATATTGTTATTCCCGATTTTAGTTACATTGTAAAAAATAAGGAAAAAATTAAGGGTCTTATTTTAACCCATGGGCATGAGGACCATATTGGCGGTATACCTTATTTGCTCAAAAACTTCAATATTCCAATTTATGGAACAAGGCTTACTTTAGGTCTTGTAGAGGGGAAACTCAGAGAGCATAATCTTATAAACACCGCCGTTTTAAACACAGTAAAACCGGGCGACACGGTAAAACTCGGGCAGTTTAGCATAGAGTTTATAAATGTTAACCATTCAATACCCGATGCCGTTGCAGTTGCTATTTCAACTCCATCAGGCGTTATAATTCAAACGGGCGATTTTAAGATTGACACAACCCCTATTGATGATCAGGTAATTGATTTGGCGCGTTTTGCAGAACTTGGAAGCAAAGGCGTTTTGGCGCTTCTTTCAGATTCAACCAATGCTGAACGCCCCGGATTTACAGCTTCGGAAAGAATAGTGGGAGAATCTTTTTCAAATCTATTTAAAAAGGCGGGTAACCACCGAATAATTGTTGCAACATTCTCTTCAAATATTCACCGAATTCAGCAAATTATTGATGAAGCGGTGCGTTGCGGAAGAAAGGTTGCGGTATCGGGAAGAAGCATGCTCAATGTAGTATCTATTGCCGCAGAACTAGGCTACCTAAAGGTTGCCGAAGGTGTGCTTATAGATATTGAAAGCATTTCAAAATATCCGCCCGAGAAGTTAGTTATTGTAACAACCGGTTCTCAGGGCGAGCCGTTATCGGCATTGCATAGAATAGGCGCAGGCGAGCATAAAAATGTTCAAATAATTCCCGGAGATATGATTATAATTTCGGCAACTCCAATTCCGGGTAACGAAAAGCTTGTTAGCAAGGTTATAAACCAGCTTATGAAGCGCGGAGCCGATGTTGTTTATGAGAAAATGTATGATGTTCACGTTTCGGGACACGCTTGCAAGGAAGAGCTAAGGCTTATGATGAGCATTGTTAAGCCGAAATATTTTATCCCCGTTCACGGCGAGCAAAAGCATCTTAAAAAGCATGCTGAACTAGCGAGCAGCGTTGGAATTCCCGATAAAAATATCCTTGTTACAACGATAGGCAATGTTATCGAACTTGATGATAAATCAATTCGCGTTGTGGATACCGTTCCTGCGGGAAGAGTTTTGGTTGATGGCCTCGGTGTTGGCGATGTTGGAAATATAGTTCTTCGCGATAGAAAACTTTTGGCGGATGATGGCATTATTGTTATAACCGCAACGCTCGATTCGGTTAGCGGAGAGGTTGTGGCAGGTCCTGAAGTTGTATCCCGCGGCTTTGTGTATGTGAAAGAGTCGGAAGAACTTATGGGCAAGGTAAACGATGTTGCCGCAGATATATTAGAGCAGTGTTACTATAGAGGTATACACGATTTCAATGGAATTAAAATGAAACTCAAGGATGGTGTTTCAAGATTTATTTATGAAAGAACACATAGAAGTCCTATGATTTTACCAATAATAATGATTGTTTAGGGTGAAGAAAAATGAAGGTTATTTTATTAGCAGATGTTAAAGGTCATGGAAAAAAAGGAGAACTTTGCAATGTATCTGATGGATATGCAAGAAACTTTTTATTCCCGAAAAATCTCGCTGTAGAGGCAAATAATGCCTCTATGGCTGAACTTAAGAGCCGCGAGGATGCAAAGGCTCATCACATTAAAGAGGAAAAGGCGGCAGCAACCGAGCTCGCTAAAAAAATTGAGGGAAGCCGCTTTACCCTCACCGCTAAGGCGGGCGCAAACGGAAAACTTTTCGGCTCGGTAACAACCAAAGAGGTTGTAGCGGCAGTAAAAGCTACCCTTGGCGTTGAAATCGATAAGAAAAAGGTAACCATGAGCGATATTAAATCTTATGGCGAATATAACGCCGAAGTAAAACTTTATAACGGAATTAATGCGAAGTTTATTGTTGAAGTAAAACCGCAATAGGAGAATAAAAATGGCTGAAGAAAAAAGTATATACGATTTTGACCTTAACCGTTTACCTTATTCGGTAGAGGCGGAGCAGTCGGTGCTCGGTTCGATTATTATCGACCCCGAGAGCATTACCCAGATTGCAACCCAGGTTAAACCCGAATATTTTTATTTACCACAGCACCGCGAAATATATAAAACTCTTGAAAATATGTTTCAACTTAGCCACACCATCGATTATGTAACATTACTTGAAAGGCTTAAAAATTCAGGTACATACGATGAGGCAGGCGGTAAGGCATATATAACACAGCTCGCCCAAATGGTGCCGAGTTCGGCTAACATTGCAACCTATGCCGCAATTTTAAGGGAGCGTTACTATACTCGTTCTCTTATTTTGGCTGCGCAAAATATTATTAAGGATGCTAATGAGAATATCGTAGATTCGGGTCGCCTGTTAGATTCAGCAGAGCAGCGAATTTATGAAATAAGACAGGGCAGAGATGTATCGGGATTAACCCATATTAAAGAGGTTATTGAGGGCGAAACCTATGAGCGCCTAACCAAGATAACCGACCCCGAAACCAAAGGGGATTATATTGGTATTCCAACAGGTATTAGCGATTTAGATAAGGTTATAACAGGTCTTAATAAATCCGATCTTATCATTGTTGGCGCACGTCCCGGTATGGGTAAAACCTCTTTTGCATTGAATATTGCAAGAAATGTGGCTTTAAAGGGTAAAAAGGTAGCGTTTTTCTCTCTTGAGATGACCCGCGACCAAATTGCCCAGCGTTTGCTTTCAAATGAGGCTTCTATTCCTTCCACCAAGCTTAGAACGGGCGAGCTTACTCCTGAAGAGTGGACAAGGCTCGGCAATGCCGGTCAACATTTATCAAATACCGATATTTTTGTTGATGAAACATCGGGAATTACCGTTCCCGAAATGAAGGCAAAACTCTTAAGAAACAAGGTAGATGTTGTAATAATCGACTATTTGGGACTCATGCAGTCGGCAAAGAGAACCGAAAACAGAGTTCAAGAAGTATCGGATATCACAAGAAATCTAAAGATTATGGCAAAAGACCTAAAGGTTCCGGTTATCGCCTGTGCTCAGTTATCGCGTGGCACCGAAACTAAGGGTAAATCTCATAGACCCGCCCTTTCCGACCTTCGAGAATCGGGTTCTATTGAGCAGGATGCAGATATAGTTTTATTCCTTTACAGAGAAACATATTACGATAACGAAAAGAATGATGGCGAAGAGCGTTCTGACCCAAATAAAGCAGAATGTATCGTTGCTAAAAACCGTCATGGTGAATTATCAACGATAGATCTTCATTGGGATGGTCAGTTCACTCGTTTTGCTTCTCAGGAAGTGTTCAGATAATGTTAAAAAAAGTCTTAAAGGCAATAGAAAAATATGAAATGCTCTCCTTTTCTAAAGAGGTAACGGTAGCATTATCGGGTGGCGCCGATTCGGTTTGTCTTTTGTATGCCCTTTTAAATCTTAAAGAAAAATTAGGTATTACCGTTGCTGCTGCCCACCTAAACCATTGTTTAAGAGGCGAGGAATCAGAGCGTGATGAAGCATTTGTAAGAACTCTTTGCGAAAACCTTTCGGTACCGCTTACGGTAGCTATAGCCGATATCAAAGCCGAGGCTCAAAAAACAGGGGAAAGCATAGAACTTGCGGCCCGAAGAATTCGCTATGAATTTTTGGAAAAGGCGGCAAATGGCGGTATTATCGCCACCGCCCATACAGCCTCCGATTCTTTAGAAACGGTGCTTTTCAACCTAACAAGAGGCACCGCTATAAAGGGGCTTATGGGAATTCCCGCGGTAAGATATCCGTTTATCCGCCCGCTTATATTTGTAACAAGGCGGGAGGTTGAAGAATATTGCAAGGAAAATGGTATTTGCTTTGTAACCGATTCTTCAAATCTTACCGATGATTACACAAGAAATAAGTTAAGGCATAATGTTGTGCCCACACTTAAAAGCATTAATCCTTCATTGGAAAACACCGTTTTGCGCACCGCTGAAATATTATCTGAGGATAATGATTTTTTAGAAAAAGCGGCAGAAAATGCCTTCTCTTTGGCCAAGATGGGCGAAAATCTTAGCGCCGAGAAACTGATGGAAATGCATATAGCTATCAGAAAAAGGGTTATTAAGCTTTTCCTTGAGGAAAAGGGGATTGAAGCTTTTTCGGTTAATATAAATGAGGTTTTATCAATTCTTCCTTTGGGTAAAATAATGTTACCATCGGGCATTATATTGGAATCTAAAAATGGAATTCTCAGCGTTTGTGCGGATATTAAAACGGCCGAATATATAACAGAGTGTTTCGTTTTAGAGCGAGAAGAATTTGAAAAACAAAAAAATGTTAACAGTTTGTTATTAAAAAATGCCCTAGACTATGATAAGATAGTAGGCAAGCCTATATTAAGAAAGAAAACTGCAGGGGATAAAATCAGAATATCCGGCAGGGGTGTTACCAAAACCCTTAAAAAACTTTGCACCGAAGAAAAGGTAGCAATAGAAAAAAGAGATAATCTCCCTGTTATTGCCGATGAAGAGGGTGTTATTTGGGCGCACGGCTTTGGCGTTAGCGAAAGAGTAGCCATAACAAACTTAACAAAAAAATTCTTAATTGTTAAAAGTGAAATTAAAACTGATTTTTAGGGGATTATAATATGGATAGAGATGTTAAAGAGATTTTATTATCAAAAGAAGAAATTAAAGAAATTTGCGTAAGACTTGGCAAAGAAATAACCAAGGATTATGAAGGCAAAAAACTTTTGCTCGTAAGCGTTTTAAAGGGTGCGGTTGTTTTTATGGCTGATATTATGCGCGAAATCAAGTGCGAATGTGTTATTGATTTTATGGCAGTATCATCCTATCAAAATTCAACCCAGTCTTCAGGCGTTGTTCAGTTTAAAAAAGACCTTGATATAAATGTTGAGGGTTATGATGTTTTGATTGTTGAGGATATTCTCGATTCCGGTTTATCCCTTAAGCATATAACCGAAATTCTTAAATGTCGTGGCGCTAACTCCCTTAAAATCTGCGCATTTTTGGATAAGCCATCAAACCGCAAATGTGATATTACAGCCGATTACGTAGGCGCTACCGTGCCTAATGAATTTATTGTTGGTTATGGCCTTGATTATGCTGAGAAATACCGCAATTTACCATATGTCGGAGTTTTAAAACCCGAAGTTTACGAAAAGTAATAGACCGAAAGGAACTGTTTTATGAAAAAGAATTTTAAAAATGTGCTGCTTTTTATTGGCATACCGCTTATTATCATAGCGGCAATAGTTGCCGTTAATTTCAGCGGAGCCGATCGCGTAGGCACAAAATATTACGAAATCGTTGATATGATAGTTAATAACGAGGTTTCGGAATATCAGTTAAATCTATATAGCGGCGAATTGCAGTATGTAAAGCGTGAGGATGGCAAGCGCTACCGCTATACCGTTGCCGATCCTAACATATTTTATAATGATGTTAATGAGGCGGTTTTAAAGATTAATGAAGAAAATCGCGAGAACAAGGCTTTAATGATTAAACATGATTATAAGAGTGGCGGCGGTGCATCCTGGATTATGGATTTACTTCCCACAATTATAATGTTTGGCCTTTTAATTTTCTTCTGGTTTTTCATTATGCGCAAAATGGGCGGCGGAATGGGCGCCGATAAAACTCTTAATTTCGGAAAAGCCAAATATAAAAAGGCTAACGAAAAGCGCAAAACTACCTTTGCTGACGTTGCGGGTGCCGATGAAGAAAAAGCCGAGCTTGAAGAGATTGTTGAATTCCTTAAAAATCCCACCAAATTTAATGAACTTGGTGCCAGAATTCCCAAGGGAGTATTGCTCGTTGGCCCTCCTGGAACAGGTAAAACTCTTCTTGCCCGCGCAGTAGCAGGTGAGGCAGGCGTTCCTTTCTTTAGCATTTCGGGTTCGGATTTCGTTGAAATGTTTGTTGGTGTTGGTGCTTCGCGTGTTCGTGATTTATTTGAAGAGGCAAAGAAAAACCAACCCGCTATTGTCTTTATTGATGAAATCGATGCAGTTGGTCGTCAGCGTGGAGCAGGCCTTGGCGGCGGTCATGATGAAAGAGAGCAAACCCTAAATCAGTTGCTCGTTGAAATGGACGGCTTCGGTGCTAATGAAGGCGTTATAATTATTGCGGCAACCAACCGCCCCGATATTTTGGATAAGGCATTGCTTCGTCCCGGTAGATTCGACCGCCAGATAACAGTTAATTACCCCGATGTTAAGGGTAGAGAAGAAATTTTAAAGGTTCATTCCCGTTCAAAGCCGCTAGGCCCCGATGTTTCGCTCGAAACCATCGCTAAATCAACTGCAGGCTTTACAGGAGCCGACCTTGAAAATCTTCTTAATGAAGCGGCATTATTAGCGGCTAGAAACGGCCTTAAAGCAATTACTCAGGCTCATATTGAGGATGCAACCTTAAAGGTTATTGCAGGAACCGAGAAGAAGAGTCGTGTTATGAGCGAAAAGGAAAAGCTTAATACCGCTTATCATGAAGCAGGTCATGCTATTCTTGGCTACTTCTTGCCAACCCAGGATGATATTCATCACATTACTATTATTCCGCGCGGTATGGCGCTTGGAATTACCGTTTCACTTCCCAGAGAAGATAAGTTTACGAAATATAAAAAGGAAATGGAAGAAGAAATTGTTATGCTTCTCGGCGGTAGAATTGCCGAGAGTCTGACAGGCGATGATATCTCAACAGGCGCTTCCAATGATATCGAAAGAGCAACCAAAATTGCTAAGGATATGGTTGTAAGATTCGGTATGAGCAAGGAGCTTGGTCCTATCCTTTATACATCTAAAAATGAAGATGTATTCTTGGGTCGCGATTATGGTCAAACCAATAACTGCTCTAATGAGGTTGCGGCTAAGATTGATTCCGAGGTTAAGCGCATTATAACCGAGGCTTATGCAAGGGGCGAAGAGATATTAAAGGCTAATATGGATAAGCTTTATAAACTAGGCACCATTCTTCTCCAAAAAGAAAAAATTGATGGCGAAGAATTCAAGGCTTTAATGGAAGAAAATAGTGAAAAATAACTCCCTAAAGTATTGACTTTTAAAACCTAATATGTGATAATGAATGTAGTTAGCAGAAACGCTTTGAAAGCGTTTCTGCAAGCCACTTGTAAGGTGGCTTTGGCAAAATTAAATTATGATATTTAGTTTTGCGCTGCATTCATTGCAATGGAAAGGACAAATTTTTAAATAAAATTTGTCGCAAAATCAAAGATTTTGTGGCGAAATAGAATTATTTCGCCTAACCTATTCCATTATAATGAAGGCGGACTGTTAAGAGTTAAAACAGTCCGCTAATTTATTTGATAAATGAGGGAAGAAATTAATGAAAAAACCTGCTTTATCTGAACTAACTCTCAGAGAAAAAATTGGCCAGATGGCTAACTATCGCTCAACTGTTGTTCAGGATAAAATGTTAAATAATGCAGATGATTTATCACTTGTTGGTAGCATTTGGGTTATCGGTGGCCTTGATATGCGCGTTGTTAATATGAGCAACGAAACTTCAGGCAAAAAAGTATCGGCGCATGATAACTGGGAGTTTATGAAAACTTTAACCGAAAAATGTAAAATTCCGCCCATTGCCGCAATGGATGCAACAAACGGTATTTATGGTCAGTTTTATGATATGAGTATGACTATGGACCCCGTTACAATCGGTGCCACAGGTAGTGAAGAGCTTTCTTACGAAATGGGTAGAGTAAAGGCCAATGAATTAAAGTGCGGCGGTGCCAAATGGATTTGGGGACCGGAACAGGATATGGCTTCTCGTCTATCCGCTATTTCCATTGGTAGAAAATTCTCGGATGATCAGGATCTTGTTGCAAGACTTTCTATTGCTCAAAATAATGGTATTCAGGATGCTAGGGTTGCCGCTACTTCTAAGCATTTTCCGGGCGATGATGGTCTTGAATATCGCGATTCTCATACTGCTGAATCGGTTATGCGCCTTAATAAGAAGGATTGGTGGGAACATCAGGGTAGAGTTTTCCAAGAGGTTATCGATGGTGGAGTTTATTCGGTAATGGTTGGTCATCAGGCATTCCCTGCATATGACAGAACAATGATTGGCGATAGATATTTACCTGCGACCATCTCAAAGAAAATTATAACCGATTTACTTAAAGGAGAAATGGGCTTTAAGGGTGTTGTTATTACCGATGCTATCGAAATGGAGAGCTTGCTTGCTATGTTCGATAAGGATTGGGATAAGGTTATGATAGAAACCGTTAAGGCAGGTAACGATGTTATCTTAGGTGTTGCTCCTAACTTTATTGATTGTATTGAAAAGGCTGTTTTATCGGGCGAAATTTCCGAGAGCCGTATTGATGATGCTTGTCAGCGTGTTCTTGATATGAAGGAAAAACTCGGTATGTTTGAAGAACCGCTTGAGGTTATGGACCAGGCTAAGTGCCTAGCCGAAACCAAAGCTGTTAATGAGAAAATAGCAGCTAAAGCAGTATCTCTTGTATCGGATAAAAGAAATATGTTACCTCTTAATAAGGATAAGGTTAAGAGTGTTTGCATTATCTATCAAGGAACTGCAGAGGATGTTTATAATTCTCTTGAAATTATGGAGGATGAGTTGCGCAAACACGGTGTTGAGAAGATTCATCGTCAAATCGCCCTTCATGATGAACCGGAACCAAGCACACTTCCACTTGGATTCGATATTATGCTTTATGTTCCTTATATCGGCCTTAATAAGCCGTGGGGAAGCTCAGGATTCCAGGGCGAAATTTATAAAACAATGTATCGCGTAACTGCAGGCGACCAAATTGGTAAGCGCATTGTTTTAAACCTTGGTTCTCCTCATGTTTATTATGATTATTATACAACCTTTGATTGCGTTGTTCATGCTTATAACTATACCGAAGTTACCCAGCGCAATGCTATTAAGGCGCTTTACGGTGAGCTCCCCTTTGAGGGCGGTCATCCGTTCAGATTAATTCCAAAGGGCTATGAAATCAATTTTGATTAATAAAAGTATTGACTTTTAAAATCTAATATGTGATAATGAAGGCGGACTGTTGAAAAAGCAAAAAACAGTCCGCCAATTTTTCTGTAAATGAGGGAATAAAATAATGAAAAAACCTGCTTTATCTGAGTTAACTCTCAGAGAAAAAATCGGTCAGACCGTTGTTTTCCGTTCTGACACATATCAGGCTCTTTATGCTGAGGATAGAGATTATTTTAATCTTGTTGGCGGTGTTTGGATTTGGGGCGCTCTTGATATGTCCTTAATCAATATGGGCAACGTTACAACCAATGTTAAGCTTAATTCCGAAGCAACACTTGAATTTATGCAAAATGTAACTAAGGATCAAAAAATCCCTGTAATTGGATGTATGGATAATGCTGCGGGCCTTAAATTTGCTTTTTCAGATTTATCGCCGGCTATGGACCTTCCTATGATTGGTGCTACAGGCTCTGCTGAACTTTCCTATAAGATGGGCGAATGTAAGGCAAGAGAGTTAAAATGTGCTGGTGCTCGTTGGATGTGGGGACCTGAAGAGGATCTTCCTAACCGCAATTCCTCCATTAGCCTTTATAGAAAATTTTCAGACAATCCTGATGTTGTTATAGAGCTTGCAAAGGCTCAGAATAATGGTATTCAGGCTCATAATGTTGTTGCAACCGCTAAGCATTTCCCGGGCGATGATGAGCTTGAGTATAGAGATCCTCACGTTTCTCAGTCTATGATGCGCCTTTCAAAAGAAGATTGGTTTAAGCGTCAAGGCAGAGTTTTCCAAGAGGTATTTGATGATGGCGTTATGTCTGTAATGATAGGCCATCAGAGTTTCCCTGCAGTTGATAATAGAAAAATTAATGGTACATATTTACCTGCGGTTGTATCGGATAAAATTGTAACCGATTTACTTAAGGGCGAAATGAACTTTAAGGGCGTTGTTATTACCGATGGTATCGCTATGGAAGGCTCACTCGGTCTATATGGCGGCGATATTGACACCCTTTGTGTTGAATCACTAAAGGCAGGCTGCGATGTTATCTTAGGCGCAGGCAGAAACTATATTAATGCGGTTGAAAAGGCTGTTTTAGAAGGTTATATTCCTGAGAGCCGTGTGGACGATGCTTGTCAGCGCGTTCTTGATATGAAGGAAAAGGTAGGCCTTTTCGAAAATCCCGTTGAGCCTGTTGATAAGGCAGCCGTATTAGCGGCTTCGGCAGAAGTAAATCATGCTATTATTGATAACGGCATGTCGCTTGTATGTGATGAGAAAAATATGTTACCACTCACTCCCGAAAGAGCAGAGCGCGTAACCATAGTTTATGTTGGCGATAGAAAGAGCATGTTTGATGACCTTGATATTATGGTAGATGAACTCTATAAGCAGGGTGTTAAGAAGGTTGCTAAGCAGATAGGTGTTGGAGATCCACCTGATCCTCAGAATTTAAGCGCTAATTCCGATATTATCCTTTATGTTGCCGATGCAAGAGATTGGGGTATGGCAGGATTTAGAGGCGAAACCTTTAAGACCTTATATCGTGTAACCATGGCAGGAATGAAGGGCAGAAGAATTGGCGTTAGCATTAACTCTCCGTATCTCTATTTTGACTATTTCGAGGGTTATGATTGCTTCATTAATATATATAATGAATATGAAGCTACACAGCGTTCATTCATTCAGGCTCTCTTTGGCAAGAAAGAATTTAAGGGAATTCATCCCTTTAAACTTATTCCTGATGGAATGGAAGTTAATTATTAATTTAAAATTTTGGGTTGCGGCATTTTGCTGCAACCCACTTTTTATTTGACTTTATTAAAGTATAATGTTAAAATAGTTAAGATTAAAAAAGGAGGTAAATATATGTATAGTTCATTTGCAGCGTTTTATGATGATTTTACAGAGAATGTAGAATATAAAAAAAGAACCGATTATATCTGCCGCCTTTTCAAAAAATATGGTAAAATGCCCTCTCTTCTTTTGGATGCCGCCTGTGGCACGGGGTCTTTTTCAATTGAGTTTGCAAAAAAGGGGATAAGCGTTATAGGCGCCGATATTTCGAGCGATATGCTAAGCATTGCAAACGAGAAAAAATATGAAGAAAATCTTGATATTTTGTTTATTAATTCTTCTTTATCCGAACTTGATTTGTATGGAACGGTTGATGGCGCTGTTTGTATGCTTGATAGCCTAAATCATATAACCGATTATAAGGAACTTTCAAAATCAATTTCGAGAATTTCACTTTTTATGGAAAAGGATGCACTCTTTATTTTCGATGTTAACACCCTTTATAAACACCGCGAGGTTTTAGGGAATAACACATTTGTTTTAGAAAATGAAGATGTTTTTTGCGTTTGGCAAAATGAGTTTAAAGAGAAAAGAAACGAAACCAAAATAAACCTTGATTTCTTTCAAAAAAACGGAGAAAATTATAATAGATATAGCGAAACCTTTTGCGAGAGAGTTTATAGCGATGATGAACTTTCTAAGGTTTTAGAAAAGGCAAACCTTGAGATTGTTGAAATATTTGAGGAATGTAGTTTTAAGGCTCCGAGTGATAAAACCGAGCGAAAAGTTTTTGTAACTAGAAAGGTATAAAAATGGGTAAATTAATCAGATGTATAACAAGTAACGGTCAGGTTATGGCAACTGCCGTTGATTCAACCGATATATGCGCAAAGGCCGAGCAGTATCATAAAACCTCGGCTGTTGTAACTGCCGCTTTAGGCAGACTTTTAACCGCTACTTCTATGATGGGAAATATGCTAAAGGGTAATGATAATAGCATTACCGTTCGTATTTCGGGCGGCGGACCTATTGGCTCTATTATATGTGCCGCCGATTTTAACGGCGATGTTAGGGGTTATGTAACTAACCCTGTTGTTGAGTTGCCTTTAAATGAAAAGGGAAAACTCGATGTTGGCGGTGCCGTTGGCAAAAACGGAAACATCTATGTATTAAAGGATTTAGGATTAAAAGAGCCTTATAATGGTATGACCCCCTTAATCTCAGGCGAAATTGCCGAGGATATAACCGCTTATTATGCCTTAAGTGAGCAAACCCCAACCGTTTGCGCATTAGGTGTTTTGGTAAGCCCTGATTTAAGCGTTAAAAAAGCGGGGGGATATATTATTCAGTTGCTTCCTGCTGCCGAAGAAGAAACTATTAAAAAGCTTGAGGATGGCATTAAAGATATTGCCTCGGTAACAGGAATGTTAAGCGAAGGATTAACTCCCGAGGATATAATCCGCCGCGCTCTTAAAAACTTCGAGGTTGAAGTGCTATATGAGCAGGATGTGGAATATAAATGTAATTGTAGCAAACAGCGTATCGAAAAGGCACTTTTAAGTATGGGTAAAAAAGAACTCAGCTTAATGGCGGAAGAGATGGAAGAGGCCGAAATTCAGTGCCATTTTTGCGATAAGAAATATGTATTTACCAAGGCGGAATTAAAAGCGCTAGAAAAAAATTAAAAAAGTTGAAAAAAAGTGTTGACAAAACTGTTTCATTGTGGTAATATATTGCTTGTCGCCGGTGAGTTGCAGCAGCAACAATCAGCCAGCGTGGCACAGATGTGGGAGCATAGCTCAGCTGGGAGAGCATCTGCCTTACAAGCAGAGGGTCACAGGTTCGAGCCCTGTTG
>JAZOQP010000026.1:0-2184 GCA_045656145.1 Acutalibacteraceae bacterium | reverse complement strand
TAAAAACCTCATTCCATTTTCAAAACGGTTGCGAAAGGAAATGACAAAGGAAGAAAAACACCTTTGGTATGATTTTCTTAAAACCCTTCCTTTTACTGTGAATAGGCAAAAAGTAATTGGTGGCTTTATTGTTGATTTCTTTATTGCAGAAAAAAGAGTTGTTATAGAGATTGATGGCTCTCAACATTTTGAAGAACAACACGCTTTATCAGATAAACAGCGAGATAAAGAATTATATGATTTAGGTATTACTGTTTTAAGATACAAAAACACCGATATAAACAAAAGGTTTAATTTTGTTTGCGAAGATATACTGAATAAATTAAAAAGACTATAACAGGAGAGCCCCTTCTTTTAGGGCTCTCCTCATCCACCATCTTACGATGGTCCCCCTTCTCCGCTGGAGAAGGCTTAAATTTAATTAGCCTTCCCCTTAAGCCTTCTCCGCCGGAGAGGGCTTAATTTATAAGACATTTCAATGAAAAAACATTCCTTTTGTTTGTATTGTTTTTAAGTTAACAGTGTGTTATACTAAAGAAAAAATGCAAAGGAGCGTTTTTTATGAGTATTTATAATTTAGGAAAAAACCGTATGCTATGTTGGGATGATTTTCTAATAGATAGCCAAGAAAAATCCGAAATCCGCATGCACAAGCCCGAAAAGAGAAACCTTATTTTAGAGGGTTCTAAATTATGGGAGGGCAACTATAGCTCTTATAATAGCGTAATTAAAACTCCCGATGGAAAAATCCGCTTCTATTACAGAACCCAGGGCGGTAATCAGGAGGTTTTACCTGACGGAAGATACCTATCAGGCACACACGGCCGTTATTGCGTTGCCGAAAGTTCAGATGGTAAAAACTTTAAAAGAATGCCTATAAATAAGCACGCGTTTAACAGCATTACACATAACAACATTTATTTCAATCAAGGCAGAGATAATTTCGCCGTTTGTTATGATGAAAATCCTAACTGCCCCGCAAACGAAAAATATAAAGCTCTTGCAATGGGTAATAAAGAGCATTATCCGGATGATAACGCAGGCCACGGCCTTTATCTCTTTGTGAGCGGCAACGGTATTGATTTTGAAAACCGCGGCAAATTAGATATCCCCGGTTCATTTGACAGCTATAACACAATGCTTTGGGATAAAGAAACCGAGCAGTATTATGTGTTCTCCCGTTCTGAATACCGTACCGACGGTTTTGAAATTGAGTTTGACATTGTTAAAAAGGAACGCGAAATTTTCAGAACAATCAATGTATCCACAAGTAAAGATATGGTTCATTTTGAAAATCTTGGCGAGCTTAATTATGGCGATGAGCATATCCCTGTTCAGTTCTACACCAACAATATTGTTAAATATTATCGCGCTAATGATATGTTCCTCGGCATTCCCACCCGTTATAACGACCGCTGGGAAGATCCCGATAACTTCAAGCAGATGCCCCTTGCAGAATATCACGCTTTGAAGCACAAATTCTATGGAAGAGAAGGCACCGTTGTTACCGACTGTACACTCTTAACCAGCCGCGATGGTTACAATTTCAATAAGTGGGAAGAGGCATATTTAACAGGCGGTATTGAGGCTAGCGGTAACTGGTTCTATGGCGACTGCTATGTTGCTTATGGTTTATATGAAACCGAATCCGATGTTGATGGCGAGCCAAACGAAATTTCGTTTATTGTTCCGAAAAAGGATGTTTACGGCGTTGCTCAGTGGTGGCGCTATGCAACAAGACTTGATGGATTTATTTCTTGGTATGCTAAATTCAATCGCGCTAAGGGCGGCGATATTTTAACAAAGCCTTTCACTTTTGAAGGAAATGAACTTGAAATTAACTTTGCTTCTTCCGCAACAGGCGATATGACCGTTACCGTTTGCGATGAAGATGGAAAAGAAATTGAAGGATATAAATCCTACCGCATTTTCGGAGATAATGTTGACCGCAAGGTTGAATTCGAGAAAGATTTAAAGGATTTAGAGGGCAAGCCTGTTCGCCTTAAATTCAATCTTCGCGATACAGACCTTTATTCGTTTAAGTTTAATTAGCCTTCCCCAGCGGGGAAGGGGGACCGCTTGCGGTGGATGAGGAGAGGACTGATTACACTATGATTTACAAGTATGATAAAAACCTCATTCCATTTTCAAAACGGTTGCGAAAGGAAATGACAAAGGAAGAAA
>JAZOQP010000025.1:0-17426 GCA_045656145.1 Acutalibacteraceae bacterium | reverse complement strand
CGACCTTTAGGTGTATTATAGCATAAAAGCGGTAAAGCCGCAACACCTATTATTCCCAAAACCCCCAATGAGATTTTGAGGTAAGAGAGAAGAGGTAAAAAGTAAAAAGTAAGCCCCAAGAACTTATCGTCCTTGGGGCTTTGGAGCTGCTAACCGGATTTGAACCGGTGACCTCGTCCTTACCAAGGACGTGCTCTACCTACTGAGCCATAGCAGCAAAGATATTCACAACGCAGTATATTATAAAATAAAATTGTCGTAATGTCAAGGATTATTTTAAAAAGGTTAAAAAAAGGTTACAAGATTTGCCGAAAGGTTGACAGGGGACTTTAAAATTTGGTAAAATATTATGAAATATTATGGAGAATTATCCTTTTCGGAGGTCTTATTATGATTAAAAGTATGACAGGTTACGGAAGAGCAACCCGTGTTTTAGATAATATGAATATCACGGTTGAAATCAAATCGGTAAATCACCGCTTTTTTGAGTTCTTTTCAAGAGTACCGCGCAGTTTCTCATTTTTAGAGGAAAAATTAAAAACCTTTGCAAGAAGCAAAATCACAAGAGGAAAAATTGAAATGTATGTTTCGGTTGATTTTGAGGAAAGCTCCTTAACCGAAATTGAGATTAATAAGGAGTTTGCCGATTCTTTTGTTGCGGCACTTCGTACTCTTGCTAAAGAATATTCTCTTTTGGATGATATTTCGGTATCAACCGTTGCCCGTAATTCCGATGTTTTTAAAATAACTAATAAGGAAATTGATGAAGAGGCTTTGGCAGGCGCGGTATTAACCGTTGCTGAAGAGGCGGTTGATGCATTCATCAAGATGCGCGAGGTTGAGGGCGAGCGCTTAAAGGCAGATATTGAAGAACGCTCAAAAACAATTCTTTCGGCGGTTGAGTTTATTGAGAGTAAATCTCCCGAAACTGTCAAGAATTATAGGGAACGTTTGGAGCAAAAGGTTAAGGAACTGCTTGAAACAGCCAATATTGATGAGCAGCGAATTTTAACCGAAACCGCAATTTTTGCCGATAAGGTAGCTGTAGATGAAGAAACTGTTAGACTTCGCAGTCATATTGAGCAGTTAAATGCTCTTTTAAACAAGAGCGGCGATGTTGGCAAAAAGCTTGACTTTATAGTTCAAGAGATGAACCGCGAAACAAACACTATTGGCTCTAAATCTCAAAATCTTGAAATTGCCGAAAAGGTAGTTAATATTAAGGCAGAAATCGAGAAAATCAGAGAACAAGTTCAGAATATAGAATAGGAGGAAAAAAGGGTTGAAATTAATAAATATTGGTTTTGGTAATCTTGTGCAGGCTAATAGAATTGTGGCAATAGTAAGCCCTGATTCGTCTCCAATTAAACGAATTATTCAAGAAGCTAAGGAGAATGGCGTTTTAATCGATGCCACTCATGGTAGAAGAACAAGGGCTGTAATCATTACCGATTGCGACCATATAATTCTAACCTATCTTCAGTCCGAAACTGTAGCTAACAGAATTACCGAGGAAGATGCTTCCGATAGCGAGGAGGAAGAGGATGAGTAAGGGTAGTCTTTATATTTTATCGGGGCCTTCAGGTTCTGGTAAGGATACCGTTTTAAAAAAGGTCCTTGCTGAAAGACCCGAAGTTATGCTTTCAATTTCTTCCATAACTCGTGATATGCGTGAGGGTGAAGTGGAGGGCGAAAAATACCACTTTATTAAAAGGGAAGAATTTGAGGAGTTAATACATAATGATATGTTGCTGGAATACAATGTTTTTGTTGGCAATTATTATGGAACTCCAAAAGAACCGGTTGAAAATGCCTTAAAAAATGGCATTGATGTAATTTTGGAAATCGATGTGAACGGGGCAGACCAAATAAGGAAGAAAATGCCTGAAGCCGTAAGCATATTTATTATGCCTCCATCGGTTCAAGAACTCCGCCGAAGATTAAGCGGCAGAGGAACCGATTCCGAAGAGGTAATAGAAAAGAGAATGAATTCCGCTCTTATCGAAATTAAAAGGGCAGTAAATTATGATTATATCGTTGTAAACGATGTGATAGATAAGGCCGCAGAGGATGTTATTTCGATAATACTCTCGGGTCGATTAAAATTAGAAAATCAAAAAGAAATAATTAATGAGGTGCTTGAAAAATGTTAAATCCCGCAATTGGAGAACTTATTGAAAATTATGAAAACCGCTACGAACTTGTTTTAGATGTAGCAGACTGCGCAAGAGATATCTCTAAGCAGGCCGAAGAAGATGGCGAAATCTTAATTGAGAAGACCGTTTCTTTAGCAATTAATAAATTAGCAAGCGAAATTAAATAATTAAATTTTAAAGCTTCAAAAAGGGGGTGCCGATATGATAGCGCAAATTGTGCTGGAAAAAACTACATACAGCTTTGATATACTGTATTCCTATTCGGTGCCTAAAGCTTTAGAAAACCTTTGCAAACCCGGTTGTCGAGTTGTTGTTCCTTTTGGTAACGGAAACTCACTTCGTCAGGGCATGGTTGTGTCATTGGGGGATACTGAATATAAGGAAAAGCTTAAAGAGGTTATTAGTGTTGTTGATAAAGAACCTGTAATAACCGAGGAAATGCTAAAGCTTTGCCTTTGGTTTCATGAAACCCTGTTTTGCACATATTTTGATGCTGTAAATGCCGTTTTGCCAACGGGTATTTCTTTAAAAATGGTTGATACCTATTCGCAAAATAAGCAAGCAGATGTAATTATTGATAATGAAGAATTACCTGTTTTTGAATTCGTAAAGGCAAACTCTTTGGGGGTTAAACTAGAAAAAATCATTAAGAAATTCGGAGCCGAGGCTTTTAAGATTTTGGATAATCTTGAGAGTAAATGTGCCGTTATTAAATCTACGGTAGCGGTGCAGAGAATGGCAGATGCCACTCAAAAATCGGTAAGAATTGTTGAAAATAATGAGTCAACTCCGAAACTTACCTCCCGCCAAACAGAAATTTTGGAGATTATGAAAACTATTGGTGCGGTAACCGTAAAAGAACTTCAATATTTTACAGGTGTATCAGCTAGTGTTATTGATAATCTTGTAAGGAATAATCTTTTGGAATATTATGATAAGCCGATATACCGCCTGCCGAAATATGAAGAGGGTAAGGCCGAGCCTCAAATAGTTTTAACCGATGAGCAGCAGGCCGCATTTGATACCCTTAAAGGAAAGCTTGATGATAAAAATTCCGCCTTGCTTTATGGCGTTACGGGTAGCGGCAAAACAAAGGTTTTTTTAAAGCTTGTTGATGAGGTTATTAAAAAGGGTAAGGGCGTTATAATAATGGTGCCCGAAATTTCCCTAACGCCGCAAACAATATCGGCTTTTAATAACCGATACAAAAATAAAATAGCAGTTTTCCATAGTTCTATGTCTTTAGGGCAGAGAATGGATGAATGGAAAAGAATTAAGGATGGCGAAGCTTTAATTGCCATTGGTACACGCTCGGCTGTTTTTGCTCCTTTTAAGGATTTGGGCCTTATCATAATGGATGAAGAGCACGAGCACACCTATAAATCCGAGCAGTCGCCAAGGTTTCACGCCAAGGATGTTGCAGCATTTAGAAGCGCTTACCATAAATGTCTTTTCTTGATGGCTTCGGCTACTCCATCTATTAAAACCTTCAGCAACGCCCTTTCGGGTAAATATACACTATGTAAACTCAATAAGCGTTATGGAAACGCCGCTTTACCGGAAATTTTAACGGTTGATATGTTAGCAGAGCAGAAAAGCGGTAATAACGGGATATTAAGCCGAGAGTTATATGAGAAAATTGCTGATGCACTTGATAATAAAAAACAAGCCATCGTTTTATTAAATCGCAGAGGGCATAACACCTATGTTTCTTGTCCTTATTGCGGATATGTTGCATCCTGTCCTAACTGTAGTGTTTCATTAACCTATCATTCGGCAAATAATAGAATGATGTGTCATTATTGCGGCCATTCGGTGCCGCTGGCTAAAACATGCCCCGAGTGCGAAAATGAAACAATGAAGTTTTCGGGCGCAGGCACGCAAAAAGCGGAAGAAGAGCTTAAAATGCTTTTCCCGAACGCAAATATTCTTCGCCTTGATGCCGATTCAACTATGGCGCGCGGCTCTTTCTCTGAGCATTTAACGAGCTTTAGTGAGGGTAAATATGATATTCTTTTAGGCACTCAAATGGTGGCTAAGGGACTCGATTTTCCCAATGTTACGGTGGTTGGAGTAATAGGCGCCGATTCATCGGCACTTTCTTCTGATTATAAGAGCGCAGAGCGTACCTTTTCGCTTCTTACTCAGGTTGTTGGAAGAGCGGGAAGAGGAGAAGATGCAGGCGTTGCGGTTATTCAGTCAAACGAACCTAATAGCAGTATAATAACCCTTGCAGCTAAGCAGGATTATGAGGCCTTTTATAATGATGAAATAGGCATTCGCAAATTGATGATTTATCCGCCGTTTTGCGATGTGATTTCACTTTTAGTAACAAGTATAAATCAAAATGAAGCACTTAATACCGCAAAAAAGGTTTTAAATAACATAAAAGAATTAGCCGAAGGCGATTTTTCTGATGTTAAGGTTATAGCGCTTGGCCCCGCAGCCGCGCAAATGCCGAGGGTTAATAATAAATATAGATTCACGCTTTTTATCAAATGTAAAAACAATAAAAGAACAAGAGATTTGATAAGAGAAGCAATAAATATAAATTTAAGCAAGGATGTGTCAATTTCGGTTGATGTTAATCCCGAAACATTGATTTAGGTGATAAAATGGCAATTCGAAATATTGTAAAACATGGAGATAGTGTTCTTAGAAAAACCTCAAGAAGTGTTTTAAAGTTTGATGATAGACTTCATACACTTTTAGATGATATGAAAGACACAATGTATGATGCCGAGGGTGTAGGCCTAGCGGCTCCGCAGGTTGGAATTTTAAGAAGAGTTTGTGTTATTGATATTGGCGAGGGTTTAATAGAACTTGTGAATCCCGTAATTGTAGAAGCTGAGGGAGAGCAGTTTGAAACCGAGGGATGTCTTTCCCTTCCCGGAAATTATAAAACAACCTCGAGACCAATGAATGTAACCGTTAGGGCTCAGGATAGATTTGGTAATACCTTCACGGTATCAGGCGATGGGCTTTTAGCAAGGGCCTTTTGCCACGAACTTGACCATTTAGATGGTGTATTATTTATAGATAAAGCAATAGGAGAATAATATGAATATAGTTTTTATGGGTACTCCTGATATTGCCGCCGAGAGTTTAGAGGCTTTAATTAGGGCAGGTCATAATATATTGGCAGTATTCACAAAACCTGATAGACCTGTTGGAAGAAAACAAATTATGACTCCGCCTCCCGTTAAGGTATTAGCCGAAGAACATAATATAATGGTTTATCAGCCCGAAACCTTCAAGGATGGCGAAGCCTATAATATTTTAAAGGATTTAAATCCTGAAATAATTGTTGTTGTGGCTTATGGAAAAATATTGCCTAAAAACGTTTTAGATTTACCTAAATTTGGTTGTGTGAATGCTCATGCTTCCATTTTACCAAAACTCAGAGGTTCATCTCCTATTCAGTGGTCAATTGTTACCGGCGAAACCAAAACAGGAATTACCACAATGTTTATGGATGAGGGCATTGATACAGGCGATATAATTGAAATCTCCGAAATAGAAATAGGGGAGAATGAAACTGCCGAAGAACTTTTTGAGCGCCTATCCTCTCTAGCGGGCGAACTTCTTTGTTCAACCCTTGAAAAAATAGAAAACGACACCGCAACCAGAACACCTCAGCAACACGAAAAGGCAACATATGCTCCAATGATTAAAAAAGAGATGGGACTTTTAGATTTTCAAAAAAGCGCCAAAGAGGTTCATAATTTAGCGCGAGGACTTTATTCATGGCCAGGTGCATATTTCATTCTAAACGGCAAACGAATCAAAGTGCATAAAACGCAAATTGTCAATTTAAGTGGGGTTGCCGGAACAGTAATTAAAAATGATAAAGAGTTGGTTATAGCCTGCAAAGAAGGAGCCGTAAGGTTAATGGAAATTCAGGCTGAGGGAGCCAAAAGAGTGAGTGACACTCAGTTTTTATTAGGAAATAAAATAGAAAAGGGAACTATTATTTAAAGGAGGATGGCTATGATAACTGCTCGCGAACTAGCGGTTTTAGCACTTGCGCGCGTAAATGAAGATGGCGCATATTCTAACATAGCCTTAAATGAACTTTTAAATAAATACAATTTAGAGCAAAATGAAAAAGCTCTTGCAACAAAGCTTTTTTATGGCGTTTTAGATACAAAAATCACCCTTGATTATATTATTAAAAAGTTAACAGGTAAGCCTGTTTCTAAGATTAAACCTTACACACTTGAGGTTTTAAGGATTGGACTATATCAGTTAATTTATACCGATAATATTCCTCATTCAGCCGCAGTTAACGAAGCGGTAAAGCTTATAAAAAAATCAAAGGAAGCCTTTAATTCAGGCTTTTGCAATGCAGTTCTTCGCGAATATTTAAGAAATCCCGTTAATCTTCCTCAAGATAATTCAGCTTTTGCGCTGAGTGTAAGATATTCTTGCCCGCAGTGGATAATTACCGAATTAATAGAAGATTATGATTTAGAAACTGTAATTGAGTTTTTAGAGCAGGCATTTCTATCGCCCCCAATTATGTTAAGGGTTAACACAATAAAGAATTACGCCAAAGAATTATCGGAAGTTTTAAAACAAAGTGGAAAAGAAAACGAAATTATAGCTGAAAACACTATTCTTTTAAAAAATGGTTTCAATGTAGAAAACTTTGAACCATATAAAAATGGTCTTTTCTTTGTTCAGGATTTAAGTTCTCAAAGTTGTGCCGAACTTCTCAATCCTCAAAAAAAAGATAGGGTGCTCGATATGTGCGCGGCTCCCGGCGGAAAAAGTTTTGGCTTAGCTCTATTAATGGAGAATGAGGGAGAAATTGTATCGAGTGATATTCATTCTCATAGAGCCGAGTTAATTAAAAAAGGCGCTGAGCGCTTAGGCCTTAGTATTATAAAACCTGCAGTTCAGGATGCAACTCAGTTTAACGCAAAGTTGGGACTTTTCGATAAAATTTTATGTGATGTTCCGTGTTCGGGTTTCGGAATTATCAGGCGCAAGCCCGATATTAAATATAAGAAAACCGAGAATTTTGAGGAACTTGAGAAGATACAATATGAAATTCTTTCAAATGCAGTAAATTATTTAAAGGATAGCGGAGTGATCGTCTATTCAACCTGTACCGTGAGAAAAAGCGAGAATGAAAGAATTGTTAATAGATTTTTAGAAAATCATAAAGATTTTAAGCTTATATCAATGGAAACCACAATGCCGAGCGTAAACGGCGGCGATGGCTTCTTTAAAGCAAAACTTGCGAGGTGAAATTTTGCCTAAAATTGATATTAAAAGTATGAATGTTTCCGAGATAAAGGAATATTTAAAAAGCCTTTCGGAACCAACCTACCGCGCCGAGCAAATTTTCAGCTGGCTTCAGGCGGGGGTTGAATCCTTTAGCGAAATGTCAAATATTCCGAAATCACTTCGCGAAACACTCGAAAAGGAATGCTATATAGCGAATGTTACTGTTGCCGAAAAATTTATTTCGAAAATTGATGGAACGGTAAAATATGTTTATAAATTGTTTGATGGCGAATATATCGAGTCGGTTTTTATGAGCTATAAACACGGTTTTACCGTTTGTATCTCAACTCAGGTTGGTTGCCGAATGGGTTGCAGTTTCTGCGCTTCGGGACTAAACGGTCTTTCGCGAAACCTAACACCTTCCGAAATGCTATCTCAAATTATCTATGCAGGCAAGGATAATGGCGTTAGAATTTCAAATGTTGTTATGATGGGTATGGGAGAGCCACTTGATAATTTTGATAATTCGGTTAAATTTTTAGAACTTGTTTCTAATGAGAAAGGCTTAAATATTGGGCTTAGGCATATTTCTCTTTCAACTTCGGGTGTTGTACCGAAAATTTATGAATTAGCCGAAATTAATTTACCAATTACGCTTTCGGTTTCGCTTCATGCTCCAAATGATGAAATCAGAAGCAAAATGATGAAAATTAATAATAAATGGAATATTGATGAACTTCTGAAGGCTTGTAAACACTATCAGAGTGTTACAAACAGAAGAATTTCTTTTGAGTATGCAATGATTAGTGGGGTAAATGATTCGAGAGAATGTGCCGATGAGTTAATTCGCAAATTATCGGGAATAATGAGTCATATAAATTTAATTCCTGCAAACCCCGTTAAAGAAAATGATTATAAAAAAGCAGATAATAATGCGGTAAAGAAATTTGCCGATTATATTAATTCTAAAGGTTTTACAGCAACTGTGCGCCGCACCTTAGGGGCAGATATTGATGCTTCTTGCGGGCAGTTGCGAAGAAAAATTTTGAAAAAGGAGGGTACATAAATGCAAACTTTTTCAGCGTCCGATATTGGTACAAGGCGACAGTTTAATCAAGATTTTTTTATAAATACTGTTTTAAGGCCTGATACTGTTTTATCGGTTGTGTGTGACGGAATGGGCGGAGCTAATGCAGGGCATATAGCAAGCAATATGGCAGCCAATTTAATAACGGAATATGTGAAGCGTTCCTTTGTACCTGATATGAATGAGTCTTCAATTAAAAATTTGCTTTCTTCGGCAATAAAAACTGCAAATAGTGAAATTTTCGAGAAGGCTAAAAGCGAAGAGCAATATTTTGGAATGGGAACAACCGCGGTTGTGGCATTAGTTATGAAGGATAAAGCATATATTGCCCATGTAGGCGATAGCCGAGCCTATTTAATCAATGAAGATTGTGCCACTCTTCTTACCAAAGACCATTCGGTAATTCAAACCTTAATTGATAATGGACACATTACCGCCGATGAGGCAAAAACCCATCCCGAAAGAAACGTGATAACAAGAGCAATCGGAACCACAGAGGATGTAAATTCTGATTTTACCGAAATTTTTCTTAATAACGGTTTTTTATTGCTTTGTACCGATGGTATAAGCAATGTTATAAATGCTGATACATTAAAAATTAAAGCCGCTGAAACAAGACTCGATAAGTTGCCTGATTCTTTAATAGAGTTAGCAAACTCTCTTGATAGTGGCGATAACGTTACGGTTACTGTTCTAGCCGTAGAACAATAGAAATGGTAGGTGCTTTATATGGATAAGTTTATAGGAAAAAGATTAGACGGAAGATATGAAATTCATGAAATCTTAGGTGTAGGCGGAATGGCTGTTGTTTATAAGGCCTATGATAACCTTGAAAACAAAACCGTTGCGGTTAAAATTTTAAAGGAAGAGTATGCAAGAAATGAGGAATTTTTGCGCAGATTCAAGAATGAATCTAAGGCAATTTCTTTGCTTTCTCATCCAAATATAGTCAAGATTTTTGACGTTAGCTTTGGCGATATCATTCAATATATTGTAATGGAATATATTGATGGTATAACCTTAAAAGAGTATATTGAAAAACAAATCAGTCTTTCTTGGAAGGATGCCGTTCATTTCACTCTTCAAATTCTTCGCGGACTTCAGCATGCGCATGATAGAGGTATTGTGCATCGTGATGTTAAGCCGCAGAATATAATGGTTTTACCTGATAATACCATTAAGGTTACTGATTTCGGCATTGCAAGATTTGCAAGAAGTGAGCAAAAAACCATAACCGATAAGGCTATTGGATCGGTACATTATATCAGTCCCGAGCAGGCTTGCGGTGAAATTACCGATGAAAAGGCAGATATTTATTCGGTTGGCGTAATGATGTACGAAATGCTTACAGGTCAGTTACCTTTCCAAGCAGAAAGTGCTGTATCGGTGGCTATTATGCAGCTTCAGCGTGAGCCTAAGCCCTTAACCGATATCAACGGCTCCATTCCGCAAGGCCTTGAGCAAATCGTTATGCATGCAATGCAGAAGGACACAATGAATAGATACAAATCATCTTCCGAGATGCTTTGCGATTTAGAAAAATTCAAAAAGGATCCCGCCCTTACATTTGAGTATACCTATTTTGTTGATGATTCTCCAACGAAATTTATAAATGTAGATGAAGCGAAGGTCCAGGAAGAAAAGCAGGAGGGTTCGGAAGAAAAGGCTCCTATTATCCCAATTTTAGCGGGTGTTGCCGTTACCTTTGTTGTTGCAATTGTTGCTCTCATTATCTTCTTTGTTCCTAAATTCACAGGTTCAACAGGCTCTGAAATTAAGTGCCCGCAGTTTATTGGAATGCAACAGTCTGAGGTTATAGCAAACGCAGAATTCAATAATAATTTTAAATTAACCTTTAAAAGCGATTATAATTCGGAATATCCTGTTGGTGTTATTTATAATCAGTCTCAGCCCGCAGATCGTAACCTTAAAAAGAATGCAACCATCACTTTATATGTAAGTATGGGATCTAAAACCCTTAAGGTGCCGGATGTTTCGGGAAGCACCGAAACCTATGCAATCAATCAGCTTAAAGCAGAGGGCTTTAAGGTTAAAACCGCAAGAATTGCCGATGAAAATGTTGAAAAAGATTTAATCGTTAAAACCGATCCCGCTATTGGCTCTTCGGTTGCCGAGGGTACCGAAATCACAATCTTTATAAGTGATGGTCCTCCCACAATTTATGTAACTGTTCCTAATGTTGTAACCTATGAATTAGAGGATGCTAAGCGTATGATTACCGCCGCAGGTTTTGTTGTAGGGGAGATTAAAGAGGTTGATAATTCTAAATATCCTAAGGGAACTGTAGAGGCACAGGACCCCGATCCAAAAACTACTAAAAAAGCAGGTCTCGGAACAACTATTAATATTGCGGTAAGCTCGGGTGTAACCCGATTTACTTCGGATGTTACTGTTGAATTACCCGAAGGCATTACTAAGGTTTCTCTTTGGATAAACGGAGAAATGCAGCAGGAGTCTGCCGAGCTTGATGGTTCAGCTGAATCTTATAAATTTAAGGAAATTTCGGCTTCTACTGAAAAAGTATCTGCTGTAATTAAGATTCAGAATATTGAAAATATGATTTACACTCCTTTATATGAGGGTACTATTAATCTTTCGAGCGGAAAATTCAACATTGTAACCAAATATAATGTTAATCCCGCTGAGGATGAGGAACCTGATAATACTCCTACCGATTCCGATCCCGAAACCCCTGTAGAAGATCCTAATGAGGAACCTGAGGCAGAAGTTCCTAATGAAGAACCTGAAGTGGAAGTTCCTAATGAAGAACCCGAGGTAGAAGTTCCTAATGAAGAACCTGAGGTGGAAATTCCTAATGAAGAATCTCAAGTTGAAGACCCTCAAAATGAAGTAGAAGTTGAAACCCCCGAAAATAATTCTGAAGAGGAAAACAATGCAGGGGAAAATAATTAAAACATTATCGGGTTTTTACTATGTGAAAACCGAAACCGAAATTTTCACCTGTAAAGCAAGAGGTGTTATGCGAAAAACGGGCGATAATCCTCTTGTTGGAGATGAAGTGGAAATATCGGTTAATATGAAAGATAAAACGGGTGTGGTGGATAAGATTTTTCCGCGCAAAAATGTTCTTACCCGTCCGCCCGTATCAAATATTGATAAAGCGTTTATAGTGTCTTCCTATTCAACACCTAAACCTAATTTCTATATTATCGATACCCTTATTGCTATTTGTGAATATAAAGGTATTGAACCCGTAATTATCTTTAATAAAGCAGATGAGGAAATTGATGAAAGATTTTCAAAGTGCTATGAGAAAATCGGGTATAAAACCTTTGTAACCTCTGCAAAAAGCGGAAGCGGTATAAATGAACTTAGGGATGAATTTAAAGGCTCAGTCAGCGTACTAATCGGTAACTCGGGCGTTGGTAAATCGAGCATATTAAATCATTTTACCGAAAACGAGGTTAAAACCGGAATAGTTAGTGAAAAACTTGGCCGCGGTAAACATACAACCCGCCATACCGAGATTTTTGAATTGTCTTGTGGCGGCGCCATTGTTGACACTCCTGGTTTCTCTGAAATCGAGGCAATTAAGAATGATTATTCCTTTAAAGAAAATCTCGAATATTGCTTTAAAGAGTTTGAACCTTACTTAAATTCTTGCAAATTCACAGGTTGCTCCCACACAAGCGAAAAGGGTTGTGCAGTCCTTGAGGCTTTTAAGAACGGGGAAATAAGTGAATCCAGAATTGAAAGCTATAAATCGCTTTATAATGAATTAAAGGACCTTAAAAAATGGCAAATTAAATAGTAACATTTTATAAAACTTCGTATATAATGTAATACCGATATTTTCGGTCAATTTTATGCGGAGGTGCCTTATGCGAAGAAAACCGTGCGACCCCAAGCGCAAGTATGTTTTACTTGCCTCCTTTGCAGTTGGGCTGTTACTTGCCTGTTACTGTCCTCCAAAGTTTTTAATCGCAATTTTGGCGGCTGCCGTAATTATACTCGGCGCCACATGTGCGCGCTGTTAAACTTCATTTAGGAGGATTTTAATGAAAATTGTAACAATTAAAAGTCCCAAAATTTTAGCAGGCATTTTAAGATTATTCTTTGGAATTAAAAAAGAAAGCATAAATTAAATATACATAATAAAACCCAAGTATTCTTAAGAATACTTGGGTAATTTTATTCATTTTAAATTAGAAAATGGGTTCAAGAGGCCGAATATAGTAACAGTGAAAAATAAAAAAGCCATAGCATAAAGCTATGGCTTTTCTATAGGGCCTAAGTGACTAGAGTCGAACTAGCGGCTACCACTTGCGGTGCCCAAAAGTTGTAACGGCTTGGAGCGCCTACAACTTTTGACCGCTGCGTCAACTCGCTCTTCGCTTCATCTTTCACCGAAAGCGCTCGAGCTCGTTGCCTGAACGGGTTCAAGAGGCCGAATATAGTAACAGTGAAAAATAAAAAAGCCATAGCATAAAGCTATGGCTTTTCTATTGGTCCGAGTGACTAGAGTCGAACTAGCGGCCTCTTGAACCCCATTCAAGCGCTCATACCAAACTGAGCTACACCCGGTCAACGAATGATATTATAACACCAAGTTATAGAAAAAGCAAGATAAATTTTTAAAAATTACTGAATTTTATTTACATAAGCGAAATCTATAAGGGTATCGGTGCTGTTTTCGTTTATATTTTCGAGTGAACTGCTGAAAGAAAGCGCGGTATTTGAATAGGCTATCGGCAAAATATTGCCTTTTAAAATATTTTCTGTTAGGTTGTCGGCGTTTTTAAATCCGAAAATTTTAGCATATTTAATTTTATCGGGAGTTGTAATTTCTTGTGAATAAATTGTAATCGAATAGTCATTCTCTTTAAGCTTTACCTGATTAACTGTGGATAATCCCGAAATGTTTATATATGCGCCGAGATTTTGCTGCCAATGACCCGCTATCATTTTAACAACCTCGGAAATTCCTTGCCTATCCTCAAAATAAAGGGCAGAAATGGGGAGCGTTGCATTTGATAACTTGTTAATTTCGGTTTTAAATGTTGATTTTGCAAGACTTATATTATAAAGATTTACCTTTGCATTATCTTCAAAATTAGCGGGATAAAGATTAAGGGCAGGGGAAATGCCTTCAGGATAATCGGTAACAGAACTATTATATGTAACCACCGAAGAAATAAGTGCTTTACGCATTTCATTTGTATAGCCTGAGCCAAATTTAATTAACCAAACTGTGTTTGGGATTTTAATAATATTAAGATTCTCGTTTTCTGCTTTCTTAATTTCGCTGTTTTCAATTTCGGCAATATCAACCTTATTCTTTTGAAGCCTTTGGAAAGAAGTTAATTCTTTATCAACCGATAAGAAAATTGCCGAGCATAGCGCCTTTGCATCTCCGTTATAGTTTGAACTGCGATGGAGTCGCATAGCGAAATCTTCCTCCACCCATTTAGTAAGCTTAAAGGAGCCATTAGAAAGCATGGTTTCTTTGCTCATTCCATATTTACCCTTAGCGCCTTCAAAAAATTCTTTTTTGCAAGGCATACAAACGCTCGAACTTAAAACCTCATATAAATCATCGGCTAAAGCCGAAGATTCAATAACGAGTGTTTTTGAATCCTTTGCAACAACGCCAAGCTCTGAAGGAGATTTTTCCCCGGAATGAACAGCCTGCGCATTTTTTATTATGTAAAGACTAGTGGCATTGGGAGAATTTGTTTCGGGCAAAAGTGCTCTTTTAATGCCGAAAACAAAGTCTTCCGCTAAAATAGGAGTGCCATCATTCCAAATCAAATCATTGCGAAGGGTAAAAGTGTAAACATTACCATTTTGTTCGGCGGTAACGGCTGCTGCGGGAACAATATTACCCGAACTATCCTTTCTCATTAAGCCTTCATATAAATTTTTAACAAGTGTAAGTTCGGTAACGGTAGATGCGAGCTGTGGGTCTAAGGTTTTGGGCGGAGTTTTAACACCATAATAAATAATAGCCGAATCGGTGTTTCCACCGCAGCTGCAAAGCAAAACAATATTAATTAAAACTAAAAATAAAGCTACTAACTTTTTCATTTTACTTTCTTCTCCGTTCATAAATAAATTATATTATATAAAACTTATTTTTGCAAGAGGAATTTGGTGTAAAGAAAAAAACTTGACAAGCGCAAGTTGTTGTGCTATAATACTGCTGTAAAGTAAATTACTTTGCAGATGAGGTGTTTTACTTGAAGGATTTATCAATATCCTTGCTTTTTGATTATTATGGTGAAACCTTAAGTGATAAGCAAAAGCAAATTTTTGATTCTTATTATAATTTAGATTTATCCCTTTCGGAAATTGCCGAAAATATGGGGATAACCCGCCAGGGAGTTAGAGATTTTATTAAGCGCACCGAGCTTCAGTTATTAGAAATGGAAGAAAATTTAAAGTTTTGTGAAAAATGCAAAGAGTTAAAGTCGGCAGCAGAAAATATAAAATCCGAAAACCCCGAAATATTAAAATTAAAGCAATTAATCAGTAATTTGTAAGGAGTGAGTTTTTTGGCATTTGATAATCTATCAGATAAATTATCGGCAGTTTTCAAAAAACTTCGTTCCCGCGGCAAGTTAACTGAAAGCGATGTTAAGGCGGCAATGAGAGAGGTTCGTTTAGCACTTCTTGAGGCCGATGTAAACTATAAAGTTGCTAAGGATTTTACCAATTCACTAACCGAAAAATGTATCGGCGAGAAGGTACTCGAATCCTTAACAGCGCCTCAGATGGTTGTTAAGATTGTTCGCGATGAGTTAACCGAGTTAATGGGCTCCACACAAACTCGCCTTAAAACATCCTCTAAAATCCCAACCATTATAATGCTTTGCGGTTTGCAGGGTTCAGGTAAAACGACCCATGCCGCTAAGCTTGCTAAGTTTTTAAAAGCACAGGGTCATAGACCAATGCTTGTTGGTTGCGATATTTATCGCCCTGCTGCTATTGAGCAGTTGAAGGTTTTGGGTCAGCAGATTAATGTTCCTGTTTTTGAAAAGGGAACACAGGCACCTCAAAAAACCGCCCTTGAAGCCGTTAAAATGGCGAGGGACTATGGAAACGATTTCCTTATTCTTGATACTGCAGGCAGACTTCATATTGATGAAGTTTTAATGGAAGAGTTAACTACCATAATCAAAACGGTTGAGGTTAATAATATATTACTTGTTGTTGACTCAATGGTTGGTCAGGATGCGGTTAATATTGCCAAGGCATTTAATGACCAGCTTAGTGTTGATGGTATAATTCTTACCAAACTTGATGGCGATACAAGAGGCGGTGCGGCATTATCACTTAGAGCCGTAACAGGAAAGCCGATTATGTTTACGGGCGTTGGCGAAAAAATCGATGACCTCGATGAATTCCATCCCGACCGTATGGCTTCGCGTATTCTCGGAATGGGCGATGTTCTTTCTTTAATTGAAAAGGTTGAGCATGAAATTGATGAGAAACAGGCCGAAGAAACAGCAAAAAGACTTGCTGAAAATAAGTTTGATATGAATGATTTGCTTGACCAGTTTAAGCAAATTAAGAAAATGGGCTCGCTCAAAAGTATTTTATCTATGATGCCCGGTATGGAAAAGCAACTTAAAAATGTTGATGTTGATGATAAACAACTTTTTAGAATTGAGGCAATTATAACCTCAATGACCAAAAAAGAGCGTGCTAAACCCGATATAATTAATGCTTCAAGAAGAAAGCGTATTGCCGCAGGCTCAGGAACGAGCGTTGAAGAGGTAAATCGTTTGCTCAGGCAATATGAACAAATGAAAAAGATGATGAAGCAGTTAAATTCCAAAAAGGGTAAAAAGTCATTCGGAAGAAATTTCGGAATGCCCGGTGGTTTTGGTTTTTAAAAGATTTTTCTTTTTAAAATATAAAAAACAAAATATGGAGGTGTATTGTTGTGGCAGTAAAAATCAGACTTCGTCGTATGGGTGCTAAAAAAGCTCCTTTTTACCGTGTAGTTGTTGCAGATTCCAGATATCCGAGAGATGGTCGTTTCATCGAAGAAATCGGTTATTATGATTCTACTAAGGACCCCGCAATCGTTAATATCGATGCTGATAAGGCTAAGAAATGGATTGCTAACGGTGCTCAGCCTACCGATACTGTTAAAGCTTTGCTTAAGAAAAACGGCGTGCTTTAATAATTAGTTTTCGGAGGAATATTACATGAAAGAGCTTTTAATTTCTTTAGCAAAGGGCTTGGTTGAAAATCCTGATGCCGTAACAGTCCAAGAGGATGAAATAAACGAAGAGGGTGTAATTGTATTCCACCTTCACGTTGCTGAATCCGATATGGGCAGAGTTATTGGTAAGCAGGGCAGAATTGCTAAGGCCATTCGCGTTGTTATGCGCGCCGCTGCTAATAGAAGTAACACAAAGATTTCGGTTGAAATCGATTAATTTATAGGCTGAGAAATCAGCCTTAACGCTAAAAATTACCCCCAAGCATTTGGGGGTATTAATATATAGGATGAATTATGAAAAAAGATTATTTGGAAATTGGTAAAATTGTTGGCACCCATGGCGTTCGCGGAATGGTTAGAATTCAGCCCTGGTGCGATGGTATTGAGTTTTTAAAGGGTGTAAAAACCTTTTATGCTGATAAAAACGGCGCAAAAGCTTTAAAATGCGAGAGAATTTCCGAAAATGGCAATGTTTTTATAGCAAAATTTTCGGAAATTGATTCAATTGATACTGCCGAAACCTATCGTGGCACCGTTTTAACCATTAATCGCAATGATGTAAAGCTTGAAGAGGGTAGATATTTTATTGAGGATATTGTTGGTTGCCGCGTTATTGATGCTAAAGAAAAAACCGAATATGGCGTTATAAGCGATGTTTCTCAAACAGGCGCTAACGATGTATGGCATATTAAAAAGGGCGATAAAGAGTATTTAATACCCGTTATAAATGATG
>JAZOQP010000024.1:0-90282 GCA_045656145.1 Acutalibacteraceae bacterium | reverse complement strand
TAAAAACCTCATTCCATTTTCAAAACGGTTGCGAAAGGAAATGACAAAGGAAGAAAAACACCTTTGGTATGATTTTCTTAAAACCCTTCCTTTTACTGTGAATAGGCAAAAAGTAATTGGTGGCTTTATTGTTGATTTCTTCATTGCAGAAAAAAGAGTTGTTATAGAGATTGATGGCTCTCAGCATTTTGAAGAACAACACGCTTTATCAGATAAACAGCGAGATAAAGAATTATATGATTTAGGTATTACTGTTTTAAGATACAAAAACACCGATATAAACAAAAAGTTTAATTTTGTTTGTGAAGATATACTGAATAAATTAAAAATACTATAACAAGAGAGTCCCTTCTTTTAGGGCTCTCCTCATCCACCATCTTACGATGGTCCCCCTTCTCCGCTGGAGAAGGCTTAAATTCAATTAACTCACTTAAAGGGACATTTTTAATCAAAAAATGTCCCTTTTTTGTATTGTTTTTACCTCTTTTTATGTTATATTGAAAGAAAATCAGGAGGCGAATATCTATGAGTATTTATAATTTAGGAAACAACCGAATGTTATGTTGGGATGATTTTCTCATTGATAAATCCAATAACACAACCGTTAAAATGCACAAACCAATAAAAACCACAGATAAAATCATCTGCGATGATAATTGGGATGGCGCAATGAGTGGCTATGCCCGCTTTATGAAAAGGGAAGACGGAAAATACTATTTTTACTACCGTGCTCAAAACATTACCTATAATGAAAACGGCGATATGAGTTGCGCTCCCAGTGCCTTTTGCCTAAAGGTAAGTTCGGATGGAAAACATTGGAAAAATATGCCGATAAACAAGCATCCCTTCGGTGCTTCAAGCATTAATAACTTGTTTTTCCCCGAAAGAAGAGATAATTTCTCGGTTTTCTATGATGAAAACCCTGCCTGCCCTAAGGAAGAAAAATTCAAGGCGCTCAGTATGGGCGGCGGCACAGGATATCCTCAGGATGAGGGCCCCCACGGTCTTTACCTCTTTGTTAGTGAAAACGGAATTGATTTTACTAGAAAATGCCGCCTGCCTATTCCCGGCTCATTTGATAGCTACAATGTTATGCTTTGGGATAAAGATGCCGAACTTTATAGATTTTTCTATAGAAGCGAATACCACACCGAAGGCTTCGATATTGAATTCGATGTTGTAAAAAAAGAGCGTGGCATTTTCAGAACCATTAACACCTCTATTTCTAAAGATTTAGTTAATTTTGAGCATTTAGGGGAACTGAATTATATCGATAAAGATAATTATCCCGTTCAGTTCTATACAAACCAAATTGAAAAATATTATCGCGCAAAGGATATGTTTATTGGCATTCCAACCCGTTATTACGACCACTTTGATAACACCGCAAACTTTGAGCAGATGCCTATGGCTGAAGTGAAAAAGAAGGTTATCGAAAAGCATGGAAGAGCCGGCAGCGTTATAACCGATTGCTCACTCTTAACCAGCCGCGATGGTTACGATTTCAATAAATGGAATGAATGCTTCCTAACCCCCGGCATTGAAAGCAGAAACGGTTGGTGGTACGGCGACTGCTACACAGCCTATGGCTTAGCCGAGGTTGAAAGCGATGTTGATGGCGCGCCAAACGAACTTTCATTTTATATGAATGATACAAACTTCGATAAATCAACCCATTTTAGCCGATATTCCTTAAGACTTGATGGCTTTTTCTCATGGTATGCAAATTTTGCTGGCGGAGAAGTTTTAACCAAGCCCTTTACCTTTACGGGCAGCGAGCTTGAGGTTAATTTTGAAACATCAGGTTTAAGCTATTTAACCGTTACCGTTTGCGATGAAGAGGGCAGAGAGATTGATGGCTATTCATCCTATAAAATGTTTGGCAACTCGGTTAACCGCAAGGTTATTTTCGATAAAGACCTTAAAAAACTCGAAGGCAAGCCTGTTAGACTAAAATTCAATTTAAAGGATTGCGAATTATATTCGTTTAAATTCAACTGATTTTAAAACCGATGGTTTAATTCCATCGGTTTTTTAATTTTTTGTTAAAATTTTCATAAACAATATTGATTTATTTATTATTATGGGGTATAATCTAAAAGGAGAAAATTGATTTTTTCAAATTTGATTAGGAGTGTTTTAGTAATGACAGAAAACAAAACCGTTTTAAAATGGCTTGACGAAATGAAAGCCCTCCTTCAGCCCGATAAGGTTGTTTGGGTAGATGGTACCGAAAAGCAGCAGGCTGAGCTTCGCGCTCTCGCTTGTGAACTCGGCGAGCTTGAAATGCTCAATCAGGATAAGCTTCCTGGTTGCTACCTCCACAGAACAAACCCTAACGACGTTGCTCGCGTTGAAGACCGCACCTTTATCTGCACATCCACAAAGGAATTAGCAGGCCCCACAAACAACTGGTGCGACCCCAAAGAAATGTATGAAAAGCTTTATGCTATTGCTAAAGATAGCTACAAGGGCAGAACAATGTATATCATCCCTTATTCAATGGGACCGATTGGCTCACCGCTCGCAAAAATCGGTATTGAAATCACCGATTCGGTTTACGTTGTTCTCAATATGCTTATTATGACCCGCGTTGGCACTAAGGTTCTTGAAGTTTTAGGCGATTCTAACGACTGGGTAAGAGGTTTACACTCTCGTTGCGATGTTGACCCCGAAAAGAGATACATCTGCCACTTCCCTGAGGACAACACAATTATCTCTGTTAACTCAGGTTACGGCGGAAACGTTCTTCTCGGTAAAAAGTGCTTTGCGCTTCGTATTGCTTCCTTCCAGGGTTGGAAAGAGGGCTGGATGGCTGAGCATATGCTCATCTTAGGTCTTCAGAATCCGAAGGGCGAGGTTAAATACATTGCCGCTGCTTTCCCCTCCGCTTGCGGAAAAACCAACCTTGCAATGTTAATTCCGCCCGAGTATCTTAAAGAAAAGGGTTACAAGGTTTGGACCGTTGGCGATGATATCGCTTGGATGAGAATAGGCGAAGATGGCAGACTTTATGCTATCAACCCCGAAAATGGTTTCTTCGGCGTAGCTCCCGGTACTAACGAGAAATCCAACTTCAATGCACTTGAGTCCACCAAGAAGAACACCATCTTCACAAACGTTGCTTTAGACCTTAATGATAATACAGTTTGGTGGGAAGGTCTTAATAAGAATCTTCCTGAAAACGCGCTTGATTGGAAGGGTAATCCTTGGGATCCTGCAAAGTTCAACAAGGCAGACAAAACAACCTGCGCAGCTCACCCCAACTCTCGCTTTACAGCTCCTGCTGAAAACTGCCCCTGCATTTCTGATGAATTCAACAAGGGCGCAGGCGTTCCGATTTCGGCTATCGTATTCGGTGGTAGACGCGCTAAGTGTGCTCCGCTTGTATATCAATCAAAGGATTGGGAGAACGGTGTATTCATCGGTTCTGCAATGGCTAGTGAAACCACAGCAGCTGCAGCCGGCGCCGTAGGCGTTGTTCGCCGCGACCCAATGGCTATGCTTCCTTTCTGCGGATATGATATGGCTGAATACTTTAAGCATTGGCTCAATATGGGCAAAAAACTTGGCGATAAGGCTCCGAAAATCTTCAATGTTAACTGGTTCCGCACCGATGATGAAGGCAACTTCATTTGGCCCGGATTTGGCGACAATATGAGAGTTCTTAACTGGATTATTGACCGCTGCGAAGGAAAGGCAGATGCTACCGAAACCGCTATTGGTTATGTTCCGAAGCCCGAAGATATCGATCTTACCGATCTTGATATGGATATGGATACCCTTAAGGATATCCTTACCGTTGATAAGGATATTTGGACCAAGGAAGCTGAAGAAATTGAAGAGCACTACAAGAAGTTCGGCGATAAATTACCTGCTGAACTCCGCACTCAGCTTAACAACCTCAAAGCAAACCTTAAATAAAACAAAAATCGACCAACAAAAGTTGGTCGATTTTCTTTTTAATAAACCTCTCTGTAATATAAGCCTCGGGTAAATTCGCCCGTTGGCTTTTTCCCTTTTTTAAAGGACTCTATTATTTCTTCAGCCTCTTTTCTCTCCTCGAAAGTGAAATAGAGATAAGCAAAATGAATTCCGCTAAAATCATTCATTTTATCGGCTAAATAATGGGGTTTAGAATTAAAAATTTCCGAAAAACCATTAACGCAACTAACAGGGAACTTGGCTCCCGTTCTATCGGTAAGAAATCTATCTTTATTGCAAGAGTCGCATCCTTTGTTTTTAACAGGGCAGTTACGGGTAAGCATTATAGGTAACCTTCCATAAGCGAAAATTCCCCTTGGAATATTTGATTTTATTCCATTAACTCCGCTAACGCTCAGTTCGGGAGATAAAATTACACCCGAAACTCCCATATTTTCAAGTGCCTTTACCGTTTCATTATTAAAGGTGTTAAAGCCTATATCCGAAAAGACCTTATAGCCCTCATCTTCGGCCAACTGTTTTGCCGCAAAAGTGCCGCAAAAGGCGGTTTTTATGCCGAATTTTTTAATTTCATTCAGTCTTTTTGCTATTACTTCTTCATTTAAAATTCCGCGCGGAAGTTCGGCGGCAATTTCTATGTTTTCATCAAGATTTAAATCTTTAAAATCAGCAAAAAGCGGCAAAACAACGGTTGCCACTCCGCTTAAATTCTGAGGAATTTGAAGCGCGTTTTCAAATCTGCAAAAAAGTTTTGGCACTTTGCCGAAGGCATCTCCAAAACATTCTTCATATTCCATTCTTTTAACGCTCGGTTTTTGGCATCTTTTTTTATTTAGTTCCAAAACCGCGTTTCTTCGAAGCGTGTTTAACTGACTGCCCGATAAAAACAGCCCATCATCTAATAAAATCTCTATTTTTTCTGCAAAATAAGGTGTTCCTCCAAGCTTTGTAACGGCATTTTCTACAGCGTTTTTTTCAAGCGCTTTATTTTTAGCTTTTTCGGGAATTTCGCCCAATACCGTAACGGTATTTTGGGCATCCTCAAGGATTAATTTTGCGGCCTTACCCACTCTTATTTCCGCTTTTATGCTAATCGGAACCCTTTGGAATTCGTTTCTATAAAGCGAATGAATTTCATTCATAACCTCTTTTGATGCCAAAACATCATCTCGGGTTCTGATTCCGAACATATTATCCCCAAGAGCATTTTTATAATACCCCTCGGTAAAGCCTGAGCGGGAAAAAACATCGCTCAACATTTTCGAAATAGAGATAATGTCCTCATCATTTGCCGCCTTTTTGAAGGCCGTAACCGCCGCGGCAACATATTCGGGGCGCTTCATTCTTCCCTCAATTTTCAAAGAGGAAACACCCATCTCTTTAAGCTCTTTCACATAGTTTAAAAGGCTTAAATCTTTAAGGCTTAAAGCATAATCGCTGCTGCCGTTTTTAAATGGTAATCGGCAGGGCCCCGCGCAAAGCCCGCGGTTTCCGCTTCTTCCACCTATAACGCTTGATAAAAGGCATTGCCCCGAAACGCTCATACAAAGAGCGCCGTGAACAAAAACCTCGGTTTCTATGCCGATTTCATTTGCTTTTTTTGTAAATTCCGCAATAGAATTTTTATCCATTTCGCGCGAAAGAACAACCCTTTTTATGCCCATTTTCTTTAACGCGGGCAAGGCCGACTGCGAATGAACGCTCATCTGGGTTGAGGCATGAAGCGGCAATTCGGGGAGCTCTATATGAAGCCTTCTTGCAAGGCCTGAATCGGCAACAATAACACCATCAATGCCCTTTTTGAAGGCTTCTTCCGCAACATCTACCGCACTTGCCATTTCATCATTTGTAACGGCGGTGTTTAAAGTTAAATAAACCTTAACTCCGTTTATTTTGCAATATTCCAAAGCCTCATCCAAAGCGGCAAGCGAAAAGTTTTCAGCATTGCGCCTGGCATTAAAATTCTCGGCTCCGAGATAAACCGCATCGGCACCCGAACGCACCGCCGAAATCAGCATCTCGCGGTTTCCTACGGGCGCTAAAATCTCCATATTAAAATTCTTCATCATCTTCATTTGTGAATATTGGTTTTTCTTCGGTTTCGCCTGTGAATTTAACAAGCATTCTTCTTGTTATATCGGCATCCATTCTGGCCATTGCTGCCTCTTCCAAAAGGCGCTTATTTTCGAGCCTTAAGCTCTCATTTTCGGTTTGAATTTTCTTGGCATCATCCATTGTTTCGAGCGCCGTCATAACGGCCGCCATTGTGGTTGAGAGAAAGGGGCTTTTTGCCATAATGGTGTTCATCTTTTTCTCAAGCTCTGCGCCAAGGGATAAAATATATGCTTCTTCATCATTTGAGGTTACGGAATATTCAATTCCGCCAATCTTTAGTCTTATTTTATTCGACATAATTCACCCTCCCATCAACATTATTTTAATATAAATCAAAGAAAAAATAAAGAGTTTTTTTAAAACGGAAAAACAACGCCCAAAATATTATTATTTTTTATGTTTTATTTTCAAAAAAAGGGTTGTAAAAAAAGAATATATTTGTTAATATTAACTTAAACTATTGTCTAATACCTTAAAAGGTATTAAAGGAGTGATTTGTTAATGAAATATGCAACCCAAAAACAAATTGATGAAATTGCTTTAAAGGCAAACAAAAAACGAGAAGAAATTTTATCTACCGAATCAAACTATCCTAAAAATCGTCCAACCTATTATGTTGATAACGAAATAGGCTCGGATGATAACGATGGTTTAACGCCCGAAACCGCCATTAAATCAATGGCAAAAGTAACAAACCTTGAACTCAATCCCGGAGATGTGGTGTTGTTCAAGCGCGGCCAAATTTTCAGAGGACTTATGCTCGCTCAAGAGGGCGTTACATACTCAGCCTACGGCGAAGGCCCAAAACCCGAGTTATGGGGCTCGGTTGACGCTTCCAACCCTGACGACTGGGAAGAAACCGAATACCCGAATGTTTGGAAATTTAAAAATCCCGTTCATTACTCAATGGATATCGGCGCAATTACAATGAAAAACGAAGAGCTTTGGGGAATTAAGATTTGCGTTAACTCCTTTTCGGGCGAACGCTGCGATATGGGCTTAAACCTTAACACAGATGTTTGGAACGGAAGACAGTGGGTACACCGCGAAAGAAGCAAATGGAACGGCATTGCCGATATTAAGGGCGACCTTGAGTTCTGGCACGACTGGTGGACAGGTTTCGTTTACCTCAACTGCCCCGATGGCAACCCTGCTACCGCATTCGGCACCGTTGAAATGACCCAGCGCGCTTCCATTATTCGCCCAAAGGTTTGGGGACCAAAAGACGTTACCTTTGATAACCTTACCTTTAAGTATGGCAACTTTGGTATTTCAGGCTTTGGCGATGCTGTGAACTTTACGGTTCGCAACTGCGTTTTCGGTTGCATTGGCGGTTCAGCACAGTTTGTTGAATCCTACATAAATGAAGACCCCAACTTTAAAAACTCCATTAATATGACCCGCCTTGGTAACGGCGTTGAAATTTACGGTGTTTGCGAAAACTTTATAGTTGAAAACTGCTATTTCTATCAAAACTATGATGCCGCAGTTACTGTTCAGGTCAGCTATAAAACCCTTGACAGAGATAGAATTATGAACGGCATTACCTGGAAGGGCAACCTTTTTGATAGCACTCATTATCCCTTTGAGTTATGGCTATACACCCCCGAAGATACAGGCGGATTCAGGGCAGCTATGATTGATGTTGATATTTCAGATAACATTGCTTTAGGCACAGGCTACGGCTTCGGACACCACCGCAACGACCCCGGCGACTGCTTTATCTACAGTGGTTGGGAGGGTTCCGCTAACTGCGAGTTTATAAACTGCGAAATGAAGAATAATATTCTCTTCCGCGCCCGCACCTCTAACTACCGCGGAAAGAATTTACACGTTGAAAAAGGTATTAATCTGCACGATAACGAAATTTATTCAAACGCCCCCATCATTGCTTGCACTTCCGAAACCTTTACCTTCCGTACAGGCAAATTCGTTGACCACCCGCTTGCAGAGGAATATCTCAATCGCCTTACCGAAAGCGGAGTTTGGGGCAAAAACGAATTCTATAGAATACCTTGCGATGATTCATCATTCGAATCATTATTAAAATAAAAGGAGAATTCCCTATGAAACCTGTAGCTTCAAAAGAACTTAAAAGAATTGTTGAATTAGCAACCAAAAGAAAGAACGAAATTTTAAACAGCGAGTCTGTTTATCCCACCGATGGCACCGTTTATTATGTTGACTGCGAATTAGGCTCTGATGATAACGATGGTCTTTCTCCCGAAACCGCACTTCGCGGAATTGATGGTATTGAATTTTTAAATACCAACCCCGGAGACACAATTCTTTTCAAGCGCGGTCAGGTTTTCCGCGGTTGTTTGCACCCGAGAAAATATGTTACATATTCAGCCTATGGCGAAGGACCAAAACCCGTTTTCTGCAACTCTATTGATGCTTCTGACCCGAATGATTGGGTAAAAACCGATGCAGAGAATGTTTGGATGTTTAAACCCATGATTGCCTTTGTTAAGGATGTTGCCTGCGTTATTATTAACGGCGGACAGCTTTGGGGCATTAAGATTTGCGAAAACACCATAACAGGCGACCGCTGCGATATGTATCGCCAAAACGGCAGAAGAGGCGAAGGCGTTTATCACGGCGAGCTTGATGTTTGGAACGGCAGACGCTTTGTTCACAGAGAGAGCGCACCCTTCAAGGGTTATAAGGATATTAAAGGAGACCTCGAATTTTTCCACCGCTATCAGGGACACGAGCACCTTTATCTCCACTGTGCCGATGGCAACCCCGGTAAAGTTTTTGATTCTATTGAGCTTTCTCTTCGCCATTATGCTGTTCACGGCAACTGCACAGGTTGTACCTTTGATAATATCTCCTTTAAATATGCAAACTTCGGTATTGCCGCTTCGGGCAGCAATGATTTCACCGTTCGCAACTGCGAATTTGGTTGGATAGGCGGAGCTTCTCAGTTCCCCGAAATGTATGCGGCTAAAAACCCCAACACTCCGTTTGGCTCGGATGTTACAAGACTCGGAAACGGTATCGAAATTTGGGGCGACTGCAAAAACTTCACCATTGAAAACTGTTTCTTTGAGCAAATTTATGATGCTGCAGTTACCGTTCAGGTATCTCGCGGCAAGGCCGAAAAGGATTATGTTATTGAAAATATGCGCTGGGTAAACAATGTGTTTGATACCTGCCAATATTGTTTTGAGTTGTGGCTAAGCATTGCCGATAGAAACGGCTTCCGCCACGAAATGACCAACATTGATATTTCGGGCAATATCTGCTTTAACAGCGGTTACGGTTGGGCTCATCAGCGCCCCGACCCGGGATACACCTTCTATTACGGTAGCCTTAAGGATGCCGCTAAGGCCGATTTCACAAACTGCAATTTAAGTAACAACTATTTCGTTAATGGCCGCGGCCGCATTTTCTCGGCATGGCACATTGGCGGCAGTAAAATGCAGTTCTTCGATAACAAGATTTATCACAACAAATCTCTTGGCGGACTCAGAGAAAACTTCGATGAATCGGTTGACAATTTAGTTTCCTACTCCATGAAAGAGGAAGATATTGAAATTGTTAAAAACTCGGGATTCATAGGTGAAAACGAGTATTACGGCATTGCCGAAAGCGATATTCCCGAAGGCAATATAATTAAATTTTAAGAGGTTACTTTATGCTTAAAATCGCAAAAACAAGTCAGTTAGATGAAGTTATAGCTCTCGCAACCAAAAGAAAGAATGAAATTTTAAGCTCCGATTCGGTTTATTCTGCAAACGGTACGGTTTATTATGTTGACAGTGAAAATGGCTCGGATAACAATGATGGTCTTACCCCCGAAACCGCCTTTAAAAGCCTTGATAAAGTAACAAATATTACTTTAAATTCAGGGGACACCGTGCTTTTCCGCAGAGGGCAGGTTTTCAGAGGACTTTTAAAGGCTCAAGAGGGAGTTACCTATTCGGCCTATGGAGAGGGAAAAAAGCCTGAGCTATGGGGCTCGGTTGATGCTTCCAATCCTGATGACTGGGAAGAAACCGAATATAAAAATGTTTGGAGATTTAAAAAACCTGTTCATCATTCACTCGATATCGGCGCTATCTTTATGAAAAATGATGAGCTTTGGGGTATCAAGGTTTTGGTAAATACCTTCACGAACGAGCGCTGTGATATGGGCAATAACACCACTCCCGATGTTTCTAACGGAAGAACCTTAGTGCACCGCGAAAGAGGTATCTGGAATGGTATTGAGGACCTTAAGGGAGACCTCGAATTCTGGCACGATTGGGAAAGCGGATATGTTTATCTCAACTGCCCTGATGGCAACCCCGCAAAAGCCTTTGGAAATATTGAGATGACACAGCGCGTATCCATTATTACCCCTAAGGTTTGGGGACCAAAAGATATAACCCTTGATAACCTTACCTTAAAATACGGAAACTTCGGCGTTTCAGGGTTTGGCGATTCGGTTAATTTCACAATTCGCAACTGCATTTTCGGTTGTATCGGCGGCTCGGCTGAGTTTGTTGAAGCCTATGTTAATAAAGACCCCGCCTTTAAAGGTTATTCAGGCGTTGCAAGACTTGGCAACGGCGTTGAGGTTTATGGCGTTTGCGAAAACTTCACGGTTGAAAACTGCTATTTCTATCAAAATTATGATGCCGCAGTTACAGTTCAGGTTTATTATGAGGTAGCCCAAAAGGATATTGTTAACGAAAACACGCGCTGGGCAAACAACCTCTTTGATACCTGCCATTATTGTTTCGAATTATGGCTTACAATACCCGATTCCAACGGCTTCAGGCATGAGCTTAACACCACCGATATTTCGGGCAATATATGCCTTAACTGCGGTTACGGTTGGGCGCAACAGCGCCCCGACCCTGGCTATGCCTTCTATTATGGCGGCAGCGAGGGCGCAGGCTTCGCTAAGTTTACAAACTGCTCGGTTCACGATAACTATTTGGTAAACGGAAAGGGCTCACTTGTTTCGGCTTGGCACATAGGCGGCAGCAAAATGCAATTCCGCAACAATAAAATTTATCATAACAATTTCTTCGGTCTGCTTCGGGAAAATTTTGATGAATCGGTTCGCGGTTTAACAAACTTTTCAATGAGCGAAAAGGATATTGAAATAATTGGAAATTCAGGTTTTATCGGAGAAAACGAATATTATAGCATTAATGAAACCGATATTCCAAAAGATAAAATAATTAAATTTTAAGGAGAAAAAGTTATGTTAAAAACTGCCACAAAAGAGCAATTTGATGAGGTTTTAGCGCTGGCTACAAAAAGAAAAAATGAAATTTTAAACAGCGAATCTAACTACTCTACTTCGGGCACGGTTTTCTATTTCGATGCCGAAAACGGCCGCGATGATAACGATGGCCTTACCCCCGAAAGAGCAAAGAGAAGCCTTGAGGCTATTGAATTTTTACCTGCAAAACCAGGAGATACCGTTCTTTTCAAGCGCGGCCAGGTTTTTAATGGCTGTATGCGCCCGGGCTCTTTCGGAATTACTTTTTCTTCTTACGGAGAGGGCAAAAAGCCCTTGCTTTGCAACTGCATCGATGCTTCAAATCCTAAATGTTGGACTCCAACCGATGCTAAAAATGTTTGGATGTTTACCCCAATGATTCCTTATGTTAAGGATGTTGGCGCGGTTGTTATAAACGGTGGTCAGCTTTGGGGAATTAAGATTTGCGAAAACACCGTTACGGGAGAGCGCTGCGATATGTATCGCGCAAACGGTCGCAGAGGCGAAAATGTGCCCCACGGTCTTCTTGATGTTTGGAATGGCAGACAATTTGTTCATAGAGAGTGCGCCCCCTTTAAAAGCTACAAGGATATTAAGGGAGACCTCGAATTCTTCCATAAATATAACGGCTATGAGCGTTTATTCCTAAACTGCCCTGATGGAAATCCCGGCGAAGTATTTGACACAGTTCATTTTACCCTTCGCCATGCGGCAGTATCCGGCAACTGCACCGATTGTATCTTTGATAACCTTTCATTTAAATATGCAAACTTTGGTATGGGTATCAGCGGCAGTAACAATCTTATTATCCGCAACTGCGAATTCGGTTGGATTGGCGGCTCGGCTCAGTCTCCTGAAGGACATGCTCGAAAAGACCCGAATGTAGCCTATGGCTCCGATGTTACAAGACTCGGTAACGGGATTGAAATTTGGGGCGATTGCGATGGTTTCACCATTGAAAACTGCTATTTTGAGCAGGTTTATGATGCCGCCGTTACGGTTCAATATTCAAGACCCACAGCCGACCGCGATTACGCCATGAAAAACATTCGTTGGGTAAACAATGTTTTCGATGCCTGCCATTATTGCTTCGAATTATGGCTTTCCCTTAAAGACCCGAACGGCTTTAAGAGAGAACTTAAAAACGTTGATATTTCAGGCAATATCTGCCTTAATAACGGTTATGGATGGGCTCATCAGCGCCCCGACCCCGGCTACACCTTCTATTACGGAAGCGGCTGGGCAGCAGGCGATTGCGATTTTGAAAACTGCTCTATCCACGATAACTATTTCATAAACGGCAGAGGAACTATTGTTGCAGCAAACTCAATGGGCGGCAGCAAAATGCAGTTTGAAAACAACAAAATTTTCCATAACAAATCCTTTGGCTCACTTAAAAAAGACTTTAACGAAGCCGAAACCGCCGAAGTTTACTATGGAATGAACGAAAAGGATGTTGAAATTCTTGAAAAAACCGATTTCATCGGCGATAACGAGTATTATAACATCGACCCCGCATTTATTCCCGAAGGAAATATTATTAAATTCTAAAATGGAGAAAAAATGAAACACAGCAGAGAATATTACGATAGAGTAAAAAAAAGAATCAGGCGCCGAAGAATTAAACTTTTAATAATTTCTTTAGTTTTAGCTTTGGCGATAGCGCTTGGCGTTTTTGCCTGCAACGGCACAATAACAAAGCCTCAAAGCCCTAATTCTCCAAATACCGAGCAAAGCGAAACACCAAACAGCACCCCTGCACCCGATGCAACGGAACCTTATGTTGTTTCAACCGCTAATATCGGCTCTTCGGGAGATATTTTAATTCATAAAAATGTTTTTCTTGCCGCTAAAAAAGGCAATACATACGATTTTTCAGATATTCTCACAAAGGTTTCTCCATACTTTAAAAAATATGACTATATGGTGGCTAACCTTGAAGTAACCCTCGGCGGTGCCGAAGCGGGAGAATATCGAGGTTACCCGGGTTTTAACTGCCCTGACAGCATTGTGGATGCCTTTAAGGCGGGCGGAGTTGATTTATTCCTAACCGCCAACAATCATTCTTATGATACAGGCCTTAACGGACTTCTCCGCACCCAAAAAATACTTAAAGAATCGGGAGCCGAATATATAGGAACAAAAACCGAAAAGACCGACCCCACCTATATTATAAAGGATATAAACGGAATTAAGGTTGGCTTTGTGGTTTACACCTATGAAACCAAAACAAATCCAGGCAGAAAGGCACTAAACGGCATCCTTTTATCAGAAGAGGCATCCCCGCTTGTTAACTCATTTAATTATGAAAATATTTCGGCATTTTATAATGAAGCCGAAAATGTATTTAACGAAATGAAGCAGGGCGGAGCCGATGCGGTTATCTTCTATATGCATTGGGGTAATGAATACCAGCGTGTAGTTGATAAGCACCAAAAAAGCATTGCCGAGAAGCTTGCCGATATAGGCGTTGATGTTATTGTGGGCGGACACCCTCACACCATTCAACCCTTCGAAATGATAAAGGGTAAAAACGGCAACGAAACCGCCTGCATCTACTCGGTTGGAAACCTTGTTTCTAACCAAAGAAAAGCGCTTATGGATAGCGATGGACACAGCGGACACACCGAAGATGGTATGATTTTCGGCGTAACATTTAGTAAATGGAGCAACGGCGTTACCGAAATTTCGGATATAAGCGTTATGCCGCTTTGGGTTAATCTTAAAACGGTTAGCGGCAAAAAGGTTTATGAAATAGCGCCTCTTGATACCGGCGTTAAAGATTGGTCAACACTTGGTCTTTCGGGTGCGATTAGTCAGGCAAAGGCTTCTTATAACCGAACAATGAAGCTTGTAGGCGAGCCAATAAACGAATTCCGCAAATCTAAATCGCTTCCAACATATAAAACAGTTATAGAATAGGGGAAATTATGAAATATCTGGTAATTCTCTGCGATGGTATGGCAGACACAAAAAATGAAAATATTTTAGGTGGTATGACACCTATGGAAAAGGCTTTTAAGCCTAACATGGATGCCCTTGCTAAAAAGGGCTCTATAGGGCTTTGCAAAACCGTGGCCGATGGTATGAAACCCGGCAGCGATGTTGCAAATCTCTCGGTAATGGGTTATGACACCACCGTTTGTTACACAGGCCGTTCTCCACTTGAAGCGGCAAGCATTGGCATTAATTTAAAGGATACCGATGTTGCTCTAAGAGCCAACCTTGTAACATTATCTGATGAAGAAAACTACCGTGAAAAAACAATGGTTGACTATTCAGGCGGAGATATTTCCACCGCCGAGGCCGCTTTATTAATTGAAACGGTGCAAAAAGAACTCGGAAACGAGATTTACAGTTTCTATTCCGGCGTTGCATATCGTCACTGCTTAGTTGTTGAAAATGGCACAACCGAACTCGGCACCATGACCCCGCCCCACGATATAAGCGGTAAGGTTATAGGCGAATATTTATCTTCTAATGAAAACGCTAAACCGCTTATTTCTCTTATGGAAAAAAGTTATGACGTTTTGAAAAATCACCCCGTTAATATCGAAAGAATTAAAAGGGGAGAGCGCCCTGCCAACTCAATTTGGCTTTGGGGAGAGGGTGTGAAGCCGAAGCTCGAAAACTTTAAAGAAAAATTCGGCGTTAAGGCATCGGTTATTTCGGCAGTTGACCTGCTTAAAGGCATTGGAATTCTTGCAGGCATGGAAACACCCGAGGTTGAAAACGCAACAGGATATCTCGATACCAACTTTGAAGGCAAGGTTGCTGCCGCTATTGATTCCTTTAAAAACGGCGCAGACCTTGTTTATCTCCATTTCGAAGCCCCCGATGAATGCGGACACCGCGGAGAATGTGAGAACAAGGTTCGCGCAATTGAGATTATTGATAAAATCGCGGTGGGTCCGCTTTGCGAATTCTTAAATAAAACCGATGATTTCAGAATTCTCATTATGCCCGACCACCCAACACCGCTAACCACAATGACCCATTCGGCCGAAAGCGTGCCTTTCTTAATATATGACAGCCGAAAGGAATTAAACGGCGCCGATACCTTTAATGAAGAAACCGCAAAACTCAGCGGCACATTTATTGAAAACGGCCCTGATATTATGAAGATTTTATTGGAGAAATAAAAAATGGCGAAACTAAACTATGCAAAACTTGAAGCCGAAAGAGAAAAAATCGGCGCTCATTTTAAAAAGGAAAAGAAAAAAACCTGGATAACCTTTTTTGTATCCGAAATTATTCTTCTTTCTGCCGCTTTTCTTATTTGTTACCTTGCAGCAAAGGAACAATTTTACATTTGGTTTATCATCTCCCTTTTCTTTACTCTTGTTTTCCCAATAACCCAATTTTCTAAAAAAATGAAGGAATTAACAAGGCTTGAAAAGGAGCAACTTGGCTTCGCCGAACAAGATTATTAAAAAAATGCTTTACTTTTTATAAGTATTGTGTTATACTACTATGGCTACCGTTTACTATGCTTTAGGCGACTGCCTTATTTTAAGGATTCACTTTGACCTAATGCTTGGTTTTCGGATGATATTAATAAAGGAGTGAAAAATATGTTAAAGGATGTTAAGCAGGAAGTTATTGCTACCTATGCTACTCATGAGGGCGATACAGGTTCTCCTGAAGTACAGATAGCTCTTCTTACAACCAGAATCAATGAGCTCAATGCTCACTTAAAGATTCACGCTAAGGACCACCATTCACGTCGCGGTCTTCTTAAAATGGTTGGTCATAGAAGAAACCTTTTAGCTTATTTACAGAAGAACGATATCGAAAGATACCGTGCTATCGTTAGCAAACTCGGTCTTCGTAAGTAATTTTGTAACACAAGCCAAAGCATTTAGACCTGAATCAGATTTTGGGATAATGATTTTGTGCTATGACTTCGTTAAAATACTCGCAAATCCGTCAGGATTTGCTGCGTTTTGTGTCTCGCACATCGCAAAATCCTTTAATCACAAAATTCTGCGACCTAAAAAGTGCAGTTTTATGTGTGGATTTCGGTGAAGCGGAGCATATAAGGCTGTCGCCTATGTGCGACAATGAGCCTAAAGGCGTCTTAAAACCGCCTTTTTAGGCTGGTTCAGGTTTAAATGCTTTGGCTAGGCAGACCGAATTCGGTCTGCCTTGTTATATCATTAGAAACATTTAAAAAAGAGGTTTTTCGTTGTTTAGCGGTAAATTGAGAGCCGAACATTTCGGTTTTGAATTTATTGCTAAACGGAAACACCTCAAAAACAAACAGGAGGTAAAAAATTATGTTTGAAAACTACAAGGTTTATGAAACCACCCTTGCAGGCAGACCCCTAAAGCTTGAAACAGGCAAAATGGCTCAGCTTGCAAATGCCGCAATTCTTGCGACCTATGGCGAAACCCAGGTTCTTTGTACCGTAACCGCTTCGCCCAAAGCCAGAGAGGGCGTTGATTTCTTCCCCTTATCTGTTGATTATGAAGAAAAAATGTATTCTGTGGGCAGAATCCCCGGTTCCTTCACTCGCCGCGAAGGCAAAGCTTCCGATAAGGCAGTTTTAGCTTCTCGCTGCATTGACCGTCCTATCCGCCCGCTATTCCCCAAAGATATGCGTAATGATTGCACAGTTGTTGCAACCGTTATGTCGGTTGACCCTGATTGCAGCCCTGAAGTTGCCGCTGCTATTGGTGTTTCAGCCGCTATCGCTATTTCCGATATTCCTTGGGCAGGTCCTATTTCTAGCGTAAAAGTAGGTATTGTTGATGGCGAAATCGTTATCAACCCCACTTTAGAGCAAAGAGAAAAGACCATTCTTGATTTAACCGTTTCTTCAACTGCCGACCTCGTTGCTATGATTGAAGCAGGCGGCGAAGAAATTCCGGATGACACTATGTTCGATGCTATTATGGCAGGTCATAAGGTTAACCAGGAAGTTGTTGCTTTCATCAACGGAATCGTTGCTGAGATAGGCAAAGAGAAGTTTACTTTCGAATCTAACGATCCCGACCCCGAAATTTTAGCTGAAATTGAAAACTTCTGCATTGAAGATGTTAAGAAAGCGCTCGATACCGATGATAAGCTCATTCGCGATGCCGCTTTACTTCCCATCTATGCTGCAGTTCACGAAAAGTATGATGCTCAGTTTGAAGGCAAGGAAGCAAAACTTGATGAAATTATGTATATCATTCAAAAGCACGTTGTTAGAAACTGGCTTAAGGATGAGAAGAAGCGCGTTGATGGCAGAGGCATTGATGATATCCGTCCGCTTAACGCTCAGGTTGATTTGCTTGCCCGTGTTCACGGCTCAGGTATGTTTACCCGTGGTCAGACACAGGTTCTCTCGGTTGCTACATTAGCATCGGTTAGCGAAGCTCAGAAGTTAGATGGTCTTGATGAAGAAAAGGATAAGAGATATATCCACCACTATAACTTCCCCTCATACTCGGTTGGCGAAACTAAGCCCTCTCGTGGCCCCGGTCGCCGCGAAATCGGCCACGGCGCACTTGCTGAACGCGCTTTAGTTCCGGTTATTCCGAGCATTGATGAGTTCCCCTATGCTATCCGCGTTGTATCAGAAGTTCTTTCTTCAAACGGTTCTACCTCACAGGCTTCCATTTGCGGTTCAACACTAGCTCTTATGGCTGCCGGTGTTCCGATTAAGGCTCCTGTTGCAGGTATTTCCTGCGGTCTTATCACAGGCGATGAAGGCGTTTATGGCGACTTTATGACTATGGTTGACATTCAGGGTCTTGAAGACTTCTATGGCGATATGGACTTTAAGGTTGCAGGTACCAAAAACGGTATTACCGCAATTCAGATGGACCTAAAGGTACATGGTCTTACTCCCGAAATTATTAAAGAAGCATTTGCTAAAACAAATAAGGCAAGAAACTATATCCTCGATGAAATTATGCTCCCCGTAATTGGCGAGCCCAGAGCAGAGCTTTCAAAATATGCTCCCAAGATGATTTCAACCCAGATTAACCCCGAGAAAATCGGCGATGTTATCGGTAAGCAGGGCAAGGTTATTCAGTCTATCCAAGAGCAGTGCGAATGTACCATTAACATTGAAGAAGATGGTAGAGTATTCATTGCTGCTATCGATTTAGAAAAGGCTCAGCAGGCCAAGATGATAGTTGAAACCATCGCTAACGATCCCGAAATCGGCGCTATCTATAGCGGCAAGGTAACAAGAATTATGAACTTCGGCGCATTTGTTGAAATTGCACCGGGTAAAGAAGGTCTTGTTCATATCAGCCGCCTCGATGTAAAGCGTGTTGAAAAGGTTGAGGATGTTGTGGCTGTTGGCGACCAGGTAATCGTTAAGGTAACCGAAATTGATGACCAGGGCAGACTAAATCTTTCCCGCCGCGATGCTTTAGTTGAGGTTAACGGTGCAGTGGTTGAGGATGATGCCGATGAGGCTCCCCGCAAAAACGATAAGCCCCGCAAGCCTTTCAGAAAAAACAAGAAAGACTAATTTAAATATTTTAAAGCCGAAGAGTTAAATCTCTTCGGCTTTTTTATTGACTTTTCGGCAAAAAAGTAGTAAATTATATTATATATATTTTAATCTGGAGTAATATTACTATGACTATTGTTCACCTTTTAGAAAGAAACGCCAGAGAGTTCCCTGATGACTCTGCTCTTATCGAAATAAATCCCGAGCAGGAAGAAACCAGAAAACTCACTTGGCATGAATATGAGCTCGTTGAATCGGCGCCTACCAAAAGGCACTATCGCCGCGAAATTACCTGGAGCGTTTTCAATGAGAAGGCCAACCGCTTTGCAAATATGCTTGCTGCTAATGATATCGGCAAGGGCAAAAAGGTTGCAATTTTGCTTATGAACTGCATTGATTGGTTACCGATTTATTTTGGTATTTTAAAAACGGGTGCCCTTGCTGTTCCGCTTAATTTCCGCTATTCTTCGGATGAAATCGATTATTGCTTAGACCTCGCCGAAGCCGATGTTTTAATTTTCGGACCTGAATTTGTAGGACGAGTTGAAAGAATAGCCGATAAAATCTCCAAGAAATGCACCCTTATTTATTTAGGTGGTTCTTGCCCTGCATTTGCCGATGATTTTAATGATTTAATATCCGAAAGCTCTGGAAGTTTCCCCGAAACCACATTGGAAGAAAGCGATGATGCCGCTATCTATTTTTCTTCGGGAACAACCGGCTTCCCCAAGGCAATTTTGCATAACCACGAAAGCCTTATTCACTCCTGCCGCGTTGAGCAGGCTCATCATAATCAAACTAAGGATGACTGTTTCCTTTGCATCCCTCCGCTTTATCACACAGGCGCTAAAATGCACTGGTTCGGAAGCCTCCTTTCAGGCTCTAAGGCGGTTATTTTAAAGGGCACCAAGGCAAAAAGCATTTTAGAAGCAGCAAGCAAGGAAAAATGCTCTATTGTTTGGCTTTTGGTTCCGTGGGCTCAGGATATTTTAAATTCTCTCGATTCGGGCGAGCTTAATTTAAATGATTTTGATTTATCGAATTGGAGATTGATGCATATCGGCGCTCAGCCCGTTCCTCAAAGCTTAATTAAGCGTTGGCTTGAATATTTCCCAAATCATCAATATGATACTAACTATGGCCTTTCCGAATCTATCGGCCCCGGCGCTGTTCATTTAGGAATTGAAAATGTTCATAAGGTTGGCGCTATTGGTGTTGCAGGATATGGTTGGGAGGTTAAGATTGTTACTCCCGAGGGCGATACCGTAAAGAAAGGCGATGTTGGAGAGCTTTGCCTAAAGGGTCCCGGCGTTATGACCTGTTACTACCGCGATGAAAAGGCCACCGCCGACACCTTAAAGGATGGTTGGCTCTACACAGGCGATATGGCAATGGAGGATGAAGATGGCTTTATCTATCTCGTTGACCGCAAAAAAGACGTTATTATTACAGGCGGCGAAAACCTCTATCCCGTTCAGATAGAGAACTTCTTAGCCTCTTATGAGAAAATCAAGGATGTTGCCGTTATTGGTCTTCCGGATGAAAGACTTGGCGAAATTGCCGCCGCAATAATTGAAATTAAAAAGGGTATGGAGTGCAGCGAAGAAGAAATTAACGAATTTTGCCGCGAACTTCCCCGATACAAACGCCCCCGCCGCATTATCTTTGCCGATGTTCCGAGAAATCCCACAGGCAAGATTGAGAAGCCAAAGCTTCGCAAGATGTATGGCGCAGAAGGATTAGTTGATTCCCAGAATAAATCATAATGAAAGGTGTTTTCTATGAAAGAATTAATGATAGGTAATGGAGCTTTAGCCGCAGGTCTTGTTGATGGCGGGCTAAATGTTGTTTCAAGTTATCCCGGAACTCCCTCCACCGAAATTACCGAATTTTTAGCTAAATATGATGAGGTTAAAAGCGAATGGGCACCCAATGAAAAGGTTGCTTTAGAGGTGGCTTACGGTGCATCTCTCGCAGGCGCTCGCTCGGCTTGCGCTATGAAGCACGTTGGCTTAAACGTTGCCGCCGACCCACTTTTCACACTTTCTTATACAGGTGTTAATGGCGGTCTTGTTATCTGCGTTGCCGATGACCCCGCTATGCACTCTTCTCAAAATGAGCAAGACTCTCGCCACTACGCCATTGCTTCAAAGGTGCCTATGCTGGAGCCTAGTGATAGCGAAGAGGCTTACACTTTCGCCGCTTCGGCTTTTGAACTTTCTGAAAAGTTTGATACACCCGTTATTATCCGTATGTGTACAAGAATTGCTCACTCGCAGTCTACCGTTACTAAGGGCGAAAAGGTAATTCACGAAGTGAAGGCTTATGAAAAAAATCCGCAGAAATACATAATGATGCCGGGTAACGCAATTCGCCGCCATCCGATAGTTGAGCAAAGGCAAAAAGACCTTGCCGAGTTTGCCGAAAACTGCATTTATAATAAGGTTGAATTTAATTCCGAAGAAATCGGTGTTATTACTTCGGGTTGCTCATATTTATATGTTAAAGAAGCTTTGGGAGATAGCGTTAGCATCCTTAAAATTGGTATGCCCAATCCGCTTCCCGAAAAGCTTATTCGCGATTTTGCAAGCAAGGTTAAAAAGCTCTATGTTATAGAGGAATTAGACCCCGTTATTGAAAATTATGTGAAAAGCCTTGGCATTTCGGTTATTGGCAAAGAGCTTTTCTCTATCTTAGGCGAATTCTCTCAAGCCACCATCCGAAAGGCTTTAGGACTTGAGGAATTAGTTGGAATTTCGGCAGATAGCGAAATCCCAAACCGCCCGCCAATGATGTGCGCTGGCTGTCCTCATAGAGGTATGTTCTACACCTTGGCGAAAAACAAAATCACAGTTCATGGCGATATTGGTTGCTATACCTTAGGCGCTGTTCCGCCCCTTAACGCCCTTGATTCAACACTCTGCATGGGTGCCTCCATTTCGGGACTCCACGGCTTTAACCTAGCTCGCGGAGAAGAAAGCGAAGGCAAATCGGTTGCCGTTATTGGCGATTCAACATTTATGCATTCGGGTATGACAGGACTTGTTAATGTTGCTTACAATGCAACAAATTCAACCGTTATCATTCTTGATAACTCCATTACCGGTATGACAGGCCATCAGCAAAACCCCACAACAGGCTATAACATTAAGGGCGAGGTTGCCGCTAAGGTTGATTTAGAGGCTTTATGCAAGGCGCTCGGTATTAACCGCGTTCGCGTTGTTGACCCTTATGATTTAAAGGCTTGTGAAGCAGCCGTTCGTGAAGAATTAGCGGTGGCAGAGCCATCTGTTATTATTTCAAGAAGACCTTGCGTTCTTCTAAAAAGTGTTAAGGCTTTACCATCTCTTAAGGTAGAAGCCGATAAATGTAAATCCTGCAAGCGTTGTATGGGTCTTGGTTGCCCCGCTATCAGCTTTAAGGATGGCAAGGCCGTTATCGATAACACCTTATGTGTTGGTTGCGGCGTATGTAAAGGCCTTTGCGCCTTTGACGCTATAAACTAAGGAGGTTGGCTTTATGAATACTAAAAATATTATGATAGTTGGTGTTGGCGGACAGGGAAGTTTGCTCGCATCTAAATTACTCGGCCGCCTTCTTTTAGATGAAGGCTATGATGTAAAGGTTAGCGAGGTTCACGGAATGAGTCAGCGCGGCGGATCGGTTGTAACCTATGTTCGCTTTGGAAACAAGGTTTATTCTCCCATCGTTACCGAGGGCGAAGCCGATGTTATTATTGCGTTTGAGAAGCTAGAAGCCGCAAGATATTCAAGCTTCCTTAAAAAGACAGGCGTTATTGTTGTAAACTCTCAGGAAATCGACCCTATGCCCGTTATTATCGGCGCTGCCGAATATCCTAAAAATATTTTAGGCGAGTTATCAGGAAAGGGAATTAAGGTTGAGGAGCTTGATGCTCTATCTCTTGCTGAAAAAGCAGGCTCTTCTAAGGCTGTTAACATTGTTTTAATGGGTAAGGCCGCAAAACTCTTCGATATTCCTTATGAAAATTGGATTAAGGCTATTGAAAAGACCGTTCCTGCAAAATTTGTTGATATGAATAAAGCCGCATTCCAGCTCGGCTTCAATTCATAAAATTTTCAAAAACCACTTGACAGCGAACTACCATTATGTTAAAATCTAAACATCAAAGACGTTTGAGTGGAAACCAGTACCCGAAAATATCATTTTCAGAGAGCTGCGGCAGGTGTGATGCAGCAATGTAAAGTCGGCGAATTCCTTCCATTAGTTGTTGGTTGAAGGTGAAAACTGCGTAGGCCAAACGGGTTCGACCGTTATATCGATAAGGGTGTGTTAGCACTCGGAGGCCGCTTTTAGCGGTAAATAGAGGTGGTACCACGGGAAATTCTCGTCCTCTGCATTCCAAATGGAATGCAGAGGACTTTTTTGTTTCTGCAATTCCAAAAAACATTTCCAAAAGAAAGGATGGAATTACAATGGAAAAACAATACTATCAAAAGCAACTCGAAACAATGCCGGTAGAAGAAATGAAAAAACTTCAATCGGAAAAGCTTGTAAAACAGGTAAAGCACGTTTACGAAAACGTAGAGTACTACCGCAACTTAATGGATGAAAAGGGTGTTAAACCCGAAGATATTAAGGGAATTGAGGATCTTCATAAGCTCCCATTCTTAACAAAAGCAGACCTTCGCGATGCCTATCCTTATGGTCTTCTTGGAAAACCGCTTGATGAGTGTGTTAGAATTCACTCAACCTCGGGAACAACAGGTAAAAGAGTTGTTGCTTTCTATACCCAAAAGGATGTTGATTTATGGGAAGACTGCTGCGCCAGAGCAATTGTTGCGGTTGGCGGCTCAAAAGAGGATATTTGCCAGGTGGCCTATGGATATGGTCTTTTCACAGGCGGCGCAGGACTTCACGGCGGCTCGCATAAGGTTGGTTGCTTAACACTTCCTATGTCCTCAGGTAACACCGAAAGGCAAATTCAGTTTATGATGGACCTTAATGCAACTATTCTCTGCTGCACTCCATCATACGCGGCTTATATGGGCGAATCTCTAACAGAACAGGGATACACCGCCGATACAATACCCCTAAAAGCCGGCATTTTCGGTGCAGAGCCTTGGACACAGGAGATGCGCGAAAATATCGAAAAAACTCTCGGTATTAAAGCCTATGATATCTATGGTCTTACCGAAACTTCGGGCCCCGGCGTTGCATTTGAATGCGAAGAGCAGACTGGTATGCATATTAACGAAGACCACTTCCTAGCCGAGATTATCGACCCCGATACAGGCGAAGTTCTCCCCGAGGGTGAAAAGGGTGAGCTTGTTTTCACAGCCCTCGATAAAGAGGCATTCCCACTTCTTCGCTACCGCACCCGTGATATCTGCGTTCTCTCGCGCAAAAAATGTTCCTGCGGAAGAACCCTTATTAAGATGTCAAAACCGATGGGCAGAAGTGATGATATGATGATTATCCGCGGCGTTAATGTATTCCCGAGCCAGATAGAAGCTGTGCTTTTAAAAGAGGGCTATCAGCCTAACTATCAGATTGTTCTCGACCGCGTTGGCAACAATGACACATTCGATGTTAATGTTGAAATGTCGCCCGAGCATTTCTCAGATACCGTTAGCACCATTACCGCGCTTGAAAAATCTCTTGCAAATGCGCTTAAAACTATGCTTGGCATTAACCCCGCCGTTCATCTCGTTGCTCCGAAGAGCATTGTTAGAAGCGAAGGCAAGGCGGTAAGAATTATAGATAAGCGCAAGCTTCACGATTAATTTTGGGAGGATAGAACTATGTCATTAAAACAACTTAATATATTTGTTGAAAACAGGCAGGGTGCTCTCGTTAGCATTACCGATGCGTTGGCTAAAAGCGAAATTAATATCCGCGCCTTATCCATTGCCGACACCGAAGAATTCGGAATTTTAAGACTAATCGTAAACGATACCGAAACCGCTACCGAAATGCTTGAGGAATTAGGCTTCTTAATTAAGGTAACCGAGGTTGTTGGTGTTAAAATCGGCGATGCGCCGGGAAAACTCTCAAAGGCTCTTCAGGTTCTTGATGATAACGGAGTTAACCTTGAATACCTTTACGCCTTCATGGCAAGAACCGAAAAACACGCCTATGTTGTTCTTCGAGTTGCCGATAATGCTGCGGCAGAAAAGGTGCTTGAGGATGCAGGCTTCCACCTTATAACCGATAAAGACGTTGATAAACTATAAAAATAAAGGAGTAGATACCGAAAAGTATCTACTCCTTTTAATTTTATTCAAGTTCGAATGCGCCGGTGTAGAGCCTATAATAAACACCCTTTTCGGCAATTAATTTTTCATGGTTTCCGCGCTCAATGATTCTTCCCTTATCAAGCACCATTATAACATCGGAATTCTTAACCGTTGATAAGCGGTGGGCAATTACAAATACCGTTCTGCCCTCCATCAATTTATCCATACCTCTTTGAACAATAAGCTCGGTTCTCGTATCGATAGAAGAGGTTGCTTCATCAAGTATCATAACGGGCGGGTCGGCAACGGCGGCTCTTGCTATTGCAATTAATTGGCGCTGACCTTGAGAAAGGTTTGAGCCGTTGTTTGAAAGCATTGTGTTATAGCCATCAGGAAGACGAACTATAAAGCTATCAGCACCCGAAAGCTTTGCCGCGGCGATACATTCTTCATCTGTAGCATCAAGGTTACCATATCTTATGTTATCCATAACCGTGCCTGTAAAGAGGTTGGTTTCCTGAAGAACTATGCCAAGGCTTCGCCTTAAATCAGATTTCTTTATTTTGTTAATGTTTATTCCATCATATCTGATTTTACCATCAGCAATATCATAAAATCGGTTAATAAGATTAGTGATGGTGGTTTTGCCCGCACCCGTTGCGCCTACAAATGCAACCTGCTGACCGGGCTCTGCATAAACCGATACATTATGAAGAACATCCTTGCCCTCCACATAACCAAAGTCAACATCCACCATTCTTACATCGCCGCGAAGCAAGGTGTAGGTAAGGCTTCCATCCTGATGGGGATGCTTCCAAGCCCATTTGCCTGTTCTCTTTTCGGTTTCGGTAATATTTCCGTTTTCATCAACTTCGGCATTAACGAGGGTTACATATCCATCATCCACCTCAGGCTTCGCATCTATAAGCTCAAATATACGCGATGCGCCCGCCATACCCATAACAATCGCATTGATTTGTTGGGATAACTGGTTGATATTACCCGTAAACTGCTTCGCCATATTAAGAAACGGTATGATAATACTTATTTCAAAAGCCATACCCGAAAGACTAAAGTTTTTAACATCACAAAGTAGGAATGTTCCGCCAACCACCGCTACCAAAACATAAAGCACATTGCCGATATTCTGAATAATGGGGCCTAAAGTGTTGGCATAGGCGTGGGCACGCCAAGCATCCTCGTAAAGCTGATTATTAATTTTATCAAAGTCCTCTTTGCACTTCTCTTCGTGCGAGAAAACCTTAACAACCTTTTGGCCATTCATCATTTCCTGAATAAAGCCTTCGGTAGCACCCAGAGAACGCTGCTGACGCATAAAGTATTTAGCGCTTCCGCCGCCAATTTTCTTGGAAACGAATGCCATGAGAATAACTCCCACCAAAACAACCAGTGTCATAAGAGCGCTAAACCAAAGCATTACGCCCAACACACAGGTTACAATGGTTGCCGACTGCAAAAGGCTCGGGAGCGCCTGAGATACAAGCTGGCGAAGGGTATCTATATCGTTTGTATAAACACTCATAATATCGCCGTGTTTATTTGTATCAAAATATTTAATCGGAAGATTTTGCATTCCGTTAAACGCCGACTGACGCATTTTGTTTAAAAATCCGTGGGTCATATAAGCCATTAACTGAGTCTGTGTTACAATGGCACAAATTGATACCAAATAAAACGAAACTAAGGTTAGCACCCTTGGTATTATTATCTTTGATGCGCTCGCCCAGTCGCCCGATTTACTCCATTCGGTAATGGCTTCGATTACCTTCTGCATAAATACGGGTGGGAGGGATGCTGTGAATGCCGCAAAGAGAATGCAAGCGGCGGTTAGGGGAGCTAAAACGGGATAAAACTTAAAGAGCATTTTAATAACTCTTGGAAGTGTTCCTTTTTTAGCCTTACCCATTGGTCCTTTGGGGACTGCCATTCTACTCATTGTCATCCCCCCCGTTCGTTTGCTGTTCATAAACCTCTCTATAAATTTCGGAGGTTTCAAGCAATTCCTTATGATTTCCTACCGCCGAAACTCTACCGCCATCCATAACGATTATCATATCGGCATCCTCCACCGAAGAAATACGCTGCGCAATAATAATTTTTGTGGTTTCGGGGATATACTTTTTAAATCCTGCTCGGATTAATGCATCGGTCTTGGTATCAACCGCACTTGTGGAGTCATCAAGGATAAGAATTTTCGGCTTTTTAAGAAGTGCACGCGCTATGCAAAGACGCTGCTTCTGACCGCCTGATACATTCGTACCACCCTGCTCAATTTTTGTTTCGTATCCATCAGGGAAGGTTGTTATAAATTCATCTGCCTGAGCTAATTTACAAGCCTCTACCAATTCCTCATCGGTTGCGTTTTCATTACCCCAACGAAGATTTTCTGCAATGGTGCCCGAAAAGATAAGGTTTTTCTGCAAAACATAGGAAACGGCGCTGCGAAGAGCATCAATATCATACTCGCGAACATCCTTGCCGCCTACACACACACTGCCGCTTGTTACATCATAAAGGCGGCAAATAAGCTGAACAAGGGTGGTTTTACCGGTACCTGTACCGCCGATAATACCAACGGTCATACCCGATTTTATATGAATATCAATATCATTTAATGCTTCAAGTTGAGCATTCTCGCTATATTTAAAGCTTACATTATTGAAATCTATTGAGCCATCAAGCACCATCGTTTCGGCATTTTCGGGGTTTACAATAGTCGGCTCTTCGGAAAGCACCTCGCTTATTCTTCTCATTGATTCAAGTGAAATTGTGAGTGTTACATAAATCATTGAAAGCATCATAAGCGACATTAGGATTTGCATTCCATAGGTTAGCATTGCAGATAACTGACCAACATCAATAGCCGCAGCCTTTGTGCTAATAATAATTTTTGAGCCAACAATTAACACAAATGCCATATTAAAATAAAGGCACAACTGCATAAGAGGTTGGTTAAAAGCCACAATTCTTTCGGCCTTGGTAAAATCTTTGCAGATTTCATCTGCCGCAACAGCAAACTTTTGCTTCTCATAATCCTCTCTTGAAAAGCCCTTTACAACTCGCATTGCGCGAACATTTTCTTCGATAGATTCGTTAAGTTTATCATACTTCTTGAAGACTCTTCTGAATGCAGGCATTGCCTTTTTGCCCACAAGGAAAAGTCCTATGGCCAACACCGGCACAACAACCACAAAGGAGCCTGCCAATGCACCGCCCATTCTATATGCCATAATGCTTGAGAAAACAAGCATCAACGGGCTTCTGATGGCTATTCTTATTAGCATCATATATGACATTTGAACATTGGCAATATCGGTTGTAAGACGGGTTACAAGCGAGGATGATGAAAACTTATCAATATTATGGAATGAAAAATCCTGAATTTTTGCAAATACATCATGGCGAAGATTCTTCGCAAAGCCTGATGAAGCCTTAGCGCAGGTAAAACCCGCAAGTCCGCCGCAGGCTAATGAGCAAACCGCCATAACAACCAATAGAATTCCCATTCTTAAAACGGTCGACATTCCCTCTCCGCCCGCATCAACGCTTGCGTAGATTTTGTTAATAAGGTCGGCAGTGAGCAGCGGAATAAAACACTCGAGAATAACCTCGCCGATAATCAGCACAAGTGTTATAAAGGTTGGCGTTTTGTTTTCCCTTACACTACCTAAAAGTTTTTTAAACAATTTGGTCTCTTCCTTTACTTGCATTTTTGCATTTTTACATTATAATATTATAACTCTTTAATATATTAACTGCAAGAGCAAAATTGTTAAATTTTGCTTAATTTTAAAAGAAAAAAGAGGTGTTTTCACACCTCTTTTGCTTATTTTTTTAAATGCAGGTATAACCGCCGTCAACCGGAATGCTAAGACCTGTGATATACTGCGAAGCATCCGAAGCCAAGAAGAGAACCGGTCCCTTAATATCGTTGCCGTTGGCAAGGCGACCTAACTGGGTATGCTTGCTGTAATTCTCTTTGAAAAGCGGCGGTGTGCGGTCGGATTCAAGTCCACCCGGACATACAGCATTAATTCTAACCCCATACTGACCATAATAACTTGCAGCATGGCGCACCCATGCGGTAAGACCTGATTTCGAAAGTGCATACGCGTGTCCGTAAGCGCCATCTCCCATACCGGGCTCGCCATCATAATTATGCTTTTCAACGCCGATAAGACCCATCATTGATCCAAAGGTTACAATAGAGCCCGAGCGCTGCTTAATCATCTGCTCGCCAACAGCGCTTGTCATATATAACGAAGCGGCGGAGTTTACATCAACATCGGCGGTAAGTTGTTCTTCATCCTGATACCAGCCGACCCCTGTTCCATGAGGAATTATACGACTGCAATGAACGAAAACATCAATTCTGCCTTCCTTCTCAACAACCTTTTCTATCATGGCATCAATGCTCTTAACATCACATTGATCGAAAGCGATAGCCTCAACATCGCCGCCACGCTCTCTTAATTCCTTTACATATTCCTGAGCCGATTCAACCGAATGGCTTGCAAGATAAACCTTAGCACCCGCATCCACAAGAGCCACGGTACAGCCTTTACCATACATAGCGCGACCGCCTGTTATAAGCGCCACCTTTCCCTTTAAAGAGAATAGGTCAAATGTGTTTATATTTGTATTTGTAATCATCTTTTTGCCCTCCTCTTATTTCGCGGTGTAGCCGCCATCAACAGGGATGGTGGTGCCGGTTATATATTTAGATGCATCTGAAGCCAGGAATACCACAATATTCTGGATATCCTCAGTTTTTGCCATTCGGCGAATGTGGGAATGCTTAATGAAAGCCTCTTCGAAAGCCGCAGGCTTGGTTGATTCCTTTGGAGAAAATGCAACCGCGTTACAGCGGCAACCTGCATCTCCTAGGAAGCCTGCCGCCTGCCTTGCATAGTTTACATAGCTTCCCTTAACAAAGCCGTATGTGGCAGAAAAATCCTTTTCCATTTCTTCGGGGCAAGCTGCATAATTATTAACATCACAACCAACAAGTGCGGCATAATCGGTTACAAAAATAACGCTTCCGTTTCCTTGCTCAGCCATTATTTCGCCAACCGCCTGAACGGTTAAAATAAGACCTCTTTGAGTAACTGCAAAGTTCTTTACAATTTCCTCATAAGAATGGAACCAACCGCTTAAATTGTTTTGCGAGCCATTCTCAACAAAGGCATCAATTTTACCCATTGTGCCAAGGATAAACTCTTTTAATTTATCGGCTTCAGCTTTTGTGCCTGCGCGATATTCAAAAACACCCTCTGCGCCGCATTCCTTAGCCATTTCGGCTAAATATGCCGCATCTTCTCCGCAAAGCCAAACCTTTGCGCCCGCCTCGATAAGACCCATGGCTATGTCCTTGCCATAGATATCATCAGGAGCGTAAATAAGAGCGTTTTTACCTGATAACGAAAATTTTTCAAGAATACTCATATTGTTTCCTCCTTTAGACCTTTCGGCCTTTTAACACATTAATTATAATGCCGAAACAAACTTGAGTCAATAAAAATGTAAATTAAAAGGATATTTTTTTATAAAATTTTTCCGTTTTTTATATCTATGAGTTCGAATCTTCTCATATAAAAAATTAAAGCACCACACCAAAAGGTGTGATGCTTTAATTGGCGCGCTGAAGAAGATTCCCGCCGGTGCTCTCGCACCTCTCAGGCACGCGTTGGCAAAAACAGTCCACCGGACTGTTTTCTTCCGCTTCGCTCCCAACTGTTCGAATCTTCTCATATAAAAAATTAAAGCACCACACCAAAAGGTGTGATGCTTTAATTGGCGCGCTGAAGAAGATTCGAACTCCCGACCTTCTGGTCCGTAGCCAGACGCTCTATCCAGCTGAGCTATCAGCGCAAACTAAGGCTTTTTGCCTCGCGTTTTAATATAATACCACACATTTCATCAAAAATCAATAGGAAAATTTTTATTTTCTAAAACTTTTTCTTTTTTATTGCATTGGAGCTTGTTTTAAAGTATAATGTTATTAGAATTTTTTTAGGAGGTTTAACTATGCTTAAAAAACTTTTATCCATTCTTTTGGTGTTCTCTCTTTTTTTCTCTCTTGCCGCTTGCGGTAAAGCTGAGGCTCCCGAGGAAAACGCCGATAATTCTGCAACGGAAGAAATTATTACTAATCTTGGAACCATCAACTCCCTTACAGGTCTTGATAATCTTGATGAAGATAAGGTTAACTATCGCCCCGTAGCCGTTATGATTGATAACGATTCCCTTGCCCAAAAGCATGCTCAGGCAGGCGTTCAAACGGCTGATATCGTTTATGAAACCGAGGTTGAGGGTGGTATCACTCGCCTTATGGCAGTTTGGGCAGATGTAAGCAAGGCTCCGCAGATTGGCGATATTCGCTCAGCCAGAGAGCAGTTTGTTCATTTGGCAACAGGCCATAATGCAATTTATGTTCATCATGGTATGGATGGTCAATACTGCAAACCCTTTATGAAGAAACTCGGCACCGATAATTTTGTTGTTGGAACCAATAACTGTGGTTGGCGCCACACCTATGGAGCCGCTAAAAATTGGCAAAACCTTTACACCACAGGTGAAAAACTCGCAAAATCTTTAAGCGATAAAAAATGGAAGCTTACCCAAAACACCGTTAAATCCTGGCAGACCTTTACATCGGACCCCGTAACCCTTTCTGGCGGAAGCGCAGCTAAGGTAACGGTTCCTTTCAGCAGCACCTCTATTTCCTACTTCAAATATGATGAAGCCGCTAAAACCTATACTAAAACAAGCCGCCATGCCGATAATAAAGATAATGTTAACGGCGGTAAATACGAATTCAAAAATGTATTTGTTTTAAAAACCGAAATGTCTTATTTCCCGAACAACAAGCATAGAAAAATTGATTTTTCAAAGGGAAGCGGTTACTATGTTGTAAACGGCACCTATGAGAAGATTAATTGGTCTAAGGGCGATGCAAAAGATAGCTTTGTTTTCACAAAAGAAGATGGAACACCCCTCACCGTTCAGGCGGGCACAAGCTGGGTTTGCATTGTAAAGAACTCTGCTGATATTAAATTTGAATAATAAACGCCAAGAACCCTTGCAAAATGCAAGGGTTCTTGACTTTATAGGGATATGGGGATGAATATGGGCTTTTTTGTAAGAAAAACTAGCAAATTTTAAGCTGCGGAGAATCTTTTTCCTCCTGCCTTTCGCGTTTTTCTATTCGTATTCTATATTCAATATAATCCTTATTCTCCTGTTTTCTTCGGCTCGCCTTAATTCCCGCCGCCACTAAAGTGTCGATTAATCGGTTAAGGCTGTTCGAAAAAAGTCTTACATCGGCAATGCCTGATTTTCTTGTAGGTTTAACTGTTTCTGCAGTTTTTTGAGGGTTCAACAATTCCTCAATATATTCTTCGCATTCCTTTGAACACATTTTTTCGGCAATTATTTTATCAAGCGCCGCCCTTCTTTTTTCTTGATCTTCAATTTTAATCAGCGCTCTTATATTTCGTTCACTCAAATTTGAGACCACTATTTTTTCTCTCTCATCAGGCGAAAACCTTAATACCTTTAACTTATTAATCAATGTTGACTGCGCAATTCCAAGGCGGTCTGCCGCCTCTTGTTTCGAAATGCCGTATCTCTTAATTAAGCGTTCAATTCCCTCGGCCTGCTCAAAGAGATTTAAATCCTCTCTTTGAAGATTTTCAATTATGGTATACACGGCTGCCGCCTTATCATTCACATTTATTGCAATGCAGGGTACCTTTTTAAGCCCCGCTATTCTTGCGGCTTTAAGCCTTCTTTCTCCCGCTACAAGAATATAGCCCTTCTCGGCGCGCCTAACGGTTAAAGGTTGAATAATCCCGTTTTCGCGAATGCTTTCGCTGAGTTTAAAAAGTTCATATTCATCAAACCTTTTTCTCTGATTATCGGCGGTAGATATTTCATTCAGCTTTATTTCTATTAACTTTTTTGGGGGTTCTTTGAATAATGCCATTTAACCGCCTCCGTTTGATTTTATTTTAACAACAGCTTGTCCTTTATGCAAGAAAAAGCGTTCGACAAATTTCGAGCGAAAAAACAAAAACAACCCTTATTTTAAGGGTTGTTTTGATATTTTTGCAGAGTTTCTTGGGTATTTTGGTAATGTTTGCGATATCTTTTTTATCTTTATAATGGTTCTTTTTCCTATTTTTTCATCTTCTATCGAAAAAACCTCGGTGTCCCCACCGCCTAAAAGCTTAATTGCGCCCTTTGCGCTATCAAGCTCCTCAATTCCTGCGGGACCTTTAAGAGAAATAAAACTTCCGCCTTTTTTAACAAAGGGCAAACAGTATTCACTAAGAACATTTAATGGAGCAACCGCTCTGGCAGTTGCAAAATCGAACTGCTCGCGGAGTTCTTTTTTATTTCCGCCCTCTTCGGCCCTTGAATGAATTGCCTTGGCATTTTTTAAATCCAGTTTTTCTATAACCTCATTTAAAAAATTAACCCTTTTGTTTAGAGAATCAAGCAAGGTAAGACTAATATCTTCCCTTACTATTTTAAGCACTATTCCGGGGAAGCCTGCGCCCGTTCCAACATCTATTAAGGAAGCGTTTTGCGGCACCTCTACACCCTTGAAAAAATAAATACAATCTAAAAAGTGCTTAAAGACCACCTCTTCAGGCTCGGTTATTGCGGTTAAATTTATTTTCTCATTCCATTCAAGCAATAAATTGCCATAAAGGTTTAATTTTTCCTTTTGCGCTTCACTTAAGGTTATAAAATCTTCGCAAAACGGCAAAAGTTTATCTATAGGAAAATTAATCATTCTTTTTCTCCCTGCGTTTTTTCTCGAGATAAATAGCGAGCACCGAAACATCGGCAGGGCTAACACCCGAAATTCTCGAGGCCTGCCCAATATTGCGCGGCTCTACCTTTTTAAGTTTTTCTATAGCCTCCAGCCTTAATCCGTAAACATCATCATAATTAATATCGGTTGGTATTTTTTGCTTTTCGAGCCTTAACATCTCTTCAACCTGTGCTAACTGACGATTTATGTAACCCTCATACTTAATCTCGGTTTCAACCTTTTCGGCTACCGAATCAGGAAGGACCGGACGGTTTTTATCAAAAGGTGCCAAATCGCTGTATTTCAGCTGCGGGCGGCGGATGATTTCATCCATCTTGGAGCCGGTTGAAAGCGGCACCGTTCCTTTTTCTTCAAAAAGGGCGGAAAGCTCTTCGCTCGGCGCCAGGGTTGTTGCCCTTAAGCGCTCAATTTCCTTTTCCTTTAGTTCCTTATTTTTAAGGAACTTCTCCCATGTTTCATCATTTATAAGGCCGAGCTCCCTGCCTATAGGCATTAGTCTTTCATCGGCATTATCCTGGCGAAGAAGAAGCCTATATTCGCTTCTCGAAGTCATCATTCTATACGGGTCGGCGCAACCCTTTGTTACAAGGTCATCAATAAGTGTTCCAATATAACTTGAAGCGCGCGAAAGGATAAGCGGCTCTTTTTCATCAATGCTTCTTGCAGCATTTACACCCGCAACAAAGCCCTGAACTGCCGCCTCTTCGTAACCCGAAGAGCCATTAAACTGACCCGCGCCGAAAAGCCCCTTAAAATCTTTAAATTCGAGCGAACTTTCAAGCGCTGTGGGGTCGATACAATCATATTCTATTGCATAGGCATTGCGGATAATTTTAAGATTTTCAAGCCCCGGAATTGTTTTATAAAAGGCAATCTGCACCTCTTCGGGAAGCGATGATGACATACCCTGAAGATACATTTCCTCGGTATCGCTTCCGCAAGGCTCAACGAAAAGCTGATGCCTCGGCTTATCAGCAAAGCGAACAACCTTATCCTCAATGCTTGGGCAATAGCGCGGACCTATACCCTCAATTTCGCCCGCATAAAGCGGCGAACGATGAAGATTTTCCATAATAACCTTTTTGGTTTCCTCGGTTGTGTAGGAAATATGACACAAAACGGTGTTTTCTTTCGGTTTTTCGGTTTGGAAACTAAAGGGTACAATTTTTTCATCGCCCGGTTGCTCTTCCATCTTTGAAAAATCAATACTTGCTCTATCCACTCGCGCGGGGGTGCCTGTTTTAAAGCGGCGAAGCGGAAGACCTAATTTTTTTAATGAATCGGATAAAAATACTGCAGGGAACTGACCATCCGGTCCGCTTGAAAAATTCACTTCTCCAACAAAAATTTTTCCATCCAAGAATGTTCCCGTGGCTAAAATAACGCATTTGCAAAGGTGCTCGGCGCCAAGCCTTGTTTTAACTATCCATTCATCATTTTCTCTATAAACCTCGGTAACCTCAGCCTGCTTAACATCCAGGTTTTCCTGCTTTTCAACGGCGTGCTTCATATATCCGCTATAGGCTCTTCGGTCTATCTGCGCCCTCAAAGAATGAACAGCAGGGCCTTTGCCGAGATTAAGCATACGAGATTGCAGCATATTTGCATCCGCCGCCTTGCCCATTTCTCCGCCCAAGGCATCGAGTTCGCGAACTAAATGACCCTTTGCGGTGCCGCCGATTGATGGATTGCAGGGCATATTTCCTATCCAGTCGGCGCTTACCGTGAACATAACGGTCTTCTTGCCAAGCCTTGCGCCCGCTAAAGCGGCCTCTATTCCCGCGTGTCCCGCGCCGATAACGGCTATATCATAATTTTCTGCTTTATAACTCATTATATCCCTCTATTTTCCAACACAAAATCTCTCAAAAACTTCATCAGCAACGGTGTTTGTAACCCTTTCGCCCGTTAAGGTGTAAAGGGCGGATAGTGCATCATCTATAAGCACTCCAACCGCATCAATCGTGAGCCCTAAGCCGAGAGTTTCAATCGCCTCGTTTACAGAATTTAAAGCTCTTGCGGCGCATTCTCTTTGCCTTTCGGTTGAAAGAACGGCAGAATCGGCACTTATATTTTTTGTGCCTGTTATTTTAAGCACCGCTTCGATTAGCTCATCTTTCCCTGTTCCGTTTTTAGCCGACACGGTAACGCTCTCAAAGCCTTTAAAAAGCTCTGCGTTATAAGGCACGGCAATATCGCTTTTATTAAGAACAATTATTACATTTTTATCCTTAATGCTATTTAAAAGTTCAATATCATCATTATCAATTTTCCTTGATAAATCAAAAACCGCTAAAATAAGCTGAGCCTCTTGGCCCTTTTGCTTTGCAAGGTTAATTCCAACATTTTCAACAATATCCTCGGTTTCGTGGATGCCCGCGGTATCGCTAAGCCTTAAGACTATATCGCCGAGCATTACGGTTTCTTCAATAACATCCCTTGTTGTTCCCGCAATTTCGGTAACAATGGAGCGCTCCCTGCGAGATAGCAGATTCATAAGGGTGCTTTTGCCAACATTTGGTTTACCCAAAATAACGGTATCTACCCCTTCTCTGAGAATTCTTCCGCTATCATAATTTTTAAGAAGGGCTTCAATCTTTTCCTTTATGCTAATAAGACTTTTCGAAAACTCGGTTTCGTTAAGCTCAGGAATTTCCTCATCAGGATTATCATTAAAAAATGCAACCGATGCCGCAATTTTGCGAAGTTCGGCCTCAATATCCTTTATCTCCTTGCTTGATTTTCCCGAAAGCGCCGAAATGCCTATTTTCAGTTGAGCATCACTCTCGGCCGAGATAACACCCATAACGGCCTCCGCCTCCATCAAATCAAGCTTGCCCGAGAAAAACGCCCTCTTTGTAAACTCGCCCGGAGCCGCCTGAACAGCGCCATTTTCCAAAATAAGCCTTAACACCTTTTTAACAACAAATCTGCCGCCATGCAAGCTTATTTCAACAACGTTTTCCCCTGTGTAACTCTTGGGGGCAATAAACTTTAGCGCAACCGCGTTATCAATAACCTCATCGCCATCAATAATTTCACCATAGAGCGCGGTATAACCATTTATTTCAGAGATTTTTTTGCCCGAAAACGCTCTGAAAACGCTATCGGCAACCAAAAACGCATTATCTCCCGAAATTCTTATGACCGATATGGAGCTTTCCCCCATGGGCGTTGCTATTGCCGCTATTGTTGAATTTCCCATTATGCCGCCTCCTAAAGTGATTTTCTAATATTTTATGATACCATATTTTTCATTACTTTTCAATCATTAAAAAATGTAAAATTATTAACATTTTCTCTTTATTTTTTTGATAACTTATGTTATAATCTATTATGTATAAATATCATTTAACGGGAGGCGTCGATATGAAAAAATTAATTGCATTGTTTTTGATGATTTGCATCATCCTTTGCCTTACTTCATGCGGCTTTACCGATGGAAATATCGATACCCTTTTATCCCCTCCCGAACCTTCGGGAGAACTAAACGAAGTTTGGAATGTTTTAAAGAAAACCGTTGGAGATAAAACAACCCTTAAATATCCCTCAAGCGGAAATTTCCGCTCCGCAATTATTGAGCAGGATTTGGATAGGGATGGCTCAAGAGAGGCCCTGGCTTTTTATTCTTCAACAACCGATAATATAACCTCAATGCACCTGCACCTTGTTTCTAAGCTTGAAAAGGAATGGGTATCCAGAGGGGATGTTAGCATTGTTGCAACAGGAATTGAGCAGGTGGAATTCTCCGATATAAACGGCGATGGAACAAATGAAATCATCGTTAGCTGGAATATTTACGGCGGCGTTGAAAAAAGCGTTGGTGTTTACACCTTTGATTCAAACGGAATTAAGAGCCGACTTCTCGAAAACCACACAAAATATATTTGCAAGGATTTCGATTTTGATAAAAATCCTGATTTGCTTATTATCAATACCGATGTTAAAAATTCGGTTACCATAGCAAAATTGTTAGACCTTACTAAAGACGGCGTTAAGGAACTCGGAAATTGCCAACTTGATATGGGCGTTACCGAATACAAGGAACCGATAAGCTTCTCGGTTGGAGATAAAACCGCAGTTTATATTGATGGCATTAAGGGAACGGGTATGATAACCGAAATGCTCATTATTGATGACGGCGTTATCCGCAACCTTTCCTATTCACCCGATAACAGCACATATTTTGACACATTCCGAGAAGGAGCTTTGGAAATTAAGGATATAAACGATGATGGAAATTATGATATTCCCATTCCCTTTATTCTTACTCAGTCCACAGCAACCCAAACCGAAAATATTTATAAAACCAATTGGTATAGTTTTGATGGCAAGGGCATCAGCCTCTCGGTTTCAACCATAATGAACTTTACAGATGGTTATTATTTGGAAATTCCTGAAAAATGGGATTCAACCATTAGCGTTTCTTCAAACCCTGCTGATAAATCACTCAGCGTTTCCCGCCTTAATAACGAAACGGGCGAATCGTCAGAGCTTTTGCTTAAAATTAATGCTACCGAAAAAAGCGACACTTTAGCCCCCACCTTTGAGGGAAGCACAAAAATTGCCGAAACCGATACCCTTATTTTCTATGCAACACTTGGAAGTTATAAGGGCAACGAAGCAATAACGGCAAAAGAACTTAAAAACATATTTAAAATCATTTCTTAGCGGAGGAAGATAATGAAAAGAATTTTGATTGTTGAAGATGAAACCGCAATAAGAGAATTCGAAGCCATAAACCTTAAAAGAGTTGGCTATGAAACCGTTGAAGCGGGTTCGGGCGAAGAGGCTCTTATGATTTTTGATAGCGATGCAAAAGGCTTCGATATTGCGCTTTTGGATATTTCTATGCCGGGTATGGATGGTTTTCAGCTTTGCAAGGAACTCCGCCGCCGTTCAGTAACACTGGGAATTATAATGCTAACTGCAAGAACTCAGGAAATGGATAAAATCAGCGGACTTATGCTTGGCGCCGATGATTATATAACAAAGCCATTCTCCCCAACCGAGCTTCTCGCCCGCGTTGATTCACTCTATAGGCGCGTTGAAATGCTTAACAATAAGCCTGCAACACCGCCCGTATCGGATGAAATTACTCTCGGCATTTACTCTCTTAACGCACGCCGCAGAACACTTACCAAAAGCGGAAAAGAAATCGAACTCACACAAATCGAGTTTGAAATCATGGAATATTTCTTCACAAACCCGGGCGTTGCGCTCGACCGCACCGATATTCTTAATCGCGTTTGGGGCGAGGCATACTTTGGCGAAGAAAAGATAGTTGATGTAAACATAAGAAGACTTAGAATGAAGATTGAGGATGACGCCTCGAAGCCTCAGCACATTATAACAGTTTGGGGTATGGGTTATAAATGGGTAACCGAATAATTAAACTTTAAATTTTTGAAAGGAGTAAACTATGGAATTTGAACTGAAATTCAAAAGCATTGCAACCCAATGGTTTTTGCAAATGTTTTTGCTTGTTGCCACCGTTATTATAATAGTTGAAGTTATAGTCTGCTCCTTTTTAAGAGCAATCAACCTTGAAAACGTTCGCGCCCACGCGGCAGACTATGCAAGGCAGTTTTCGGTTTTGGCAACCGTTAAGAATGAAGATTTCCATTCGGCAGCCTTTAAATTTATTGAATCTTATGAGCATAAGGATAAGCTCGAAATCCAAATTCTTGATAAAGATGGCACCGCCTTTATTTCTTCTTCGGGATTCTACCCCGAAAACACCGAAATGCCCGATTATCAGATGGCGGTTAAGTCTACCTCAGGCTCATCTTATATCGAATCATTCTCTAAGGATGGCGAGCCGCTTCTTTGCGGAACAATTATTCTCGCCGATATGGGAGAGGGCTCAAATGGTGCTATCCGTTGGCTCGTTTCCCTTAAAAACACAAATTCATACTGTTTTAAACTCTATACCGTAATGATAGTTATTGGACTTGCTATTTTGGCAATAACCGCTTTTTCGGGTTATTATTTCATTAAATCTATCGTTCGCCCAATAAGGCAGGTTAGCGGCGCGGCAAAGAAAATTGCGGCAGGCAATTTCGAAGAAGAAATCTCTATTTCGGGCAACAACGAGATAGGCGAGCTTTGTGATAGCATAAATTATATGGCGTCTGAGCTAAAAGCTGCCGACAGCATGAAAAACGATTTCATTTCCTCTGTTTCCCACGAGCTTCGCACCCCCTTAACCGCTATAAGAGGTTGGGGCGAAACCGCAAAAATGTCGGTAGGGTTTGATGAAGAAATTGTTAAAAAAGGTATCGATGTTGTTCTGAAAGAATCTGAACGTTTATCGGGTCTTGTGGAAGAACTTCTTGACTTTTCGCGCATGCAAAACGGCAGGCTCTCCCTTAATATGCGCACTTTCCATCTATCCGATGTCTTAGGCGAGGTTGCAGATATCTATGCCGAGCTTGCTCATCAGCAAAAAATCGAACTTATCTACACCATTCCTTTAAAAACCGTTTCCATTTTTGGCGACCGCGACCGCATTAAGCAGGTGTTTATCAACATTATTGATAACGCGGTTAAATACACCGAAGCAGGCGGTCAGGTGCTTATTGAACAGCACATTGAGGATGGCGTTATTCGAATAACCGTTAAGGATACGGGTGTTGGTATTCCCGAGCAGGATATCGACCGCGTTAAAGAAAAATTCTTTAAATCAAATAAAACCGTTCGCGGCTCAGGTATAGGCCTCGCGGTTGCGGATGAAATCATAAAACAGCATAAGGGTCTTCTCTTCCTTGAAAGCGCCGAGGGTGTTGGCACCACAGTTACCATAGCTCTGCCGATTTATGAAGAAGAAAAAGCGGAAGACTCAGAGAAAGGCATTTAAAATGGCAAAACAAAAATACACTTCTATAGGCGGTCAGGCTCTCATCGAAGGAATTATGATGAGAGGACCCAAAAAGACCGCTATGGCGGTAAGGAAAAAGGATGGAGAAATTGAAATTCGTTACCTTTCCTTTACCCCCATTGCCACGAAATATAAAATATTAGGGCTCCCGATTATAAGAGGCGTTGTAAACTATATCGAGGCTATGATTTGGGGATATAAATCCCTTATGCTTTCAGCCGATATTTCGGGTTTTGCCGAAGAAGAGGATGGCGAAAAGCCGAGCAATGCGGTTTTTGCGGTTATTATGTCGATAGCATCTGTTTTGGCAGTAGCTCTCTCGGTTTTCCTTTTTATGTATCTCCCCGCCCTTATTTTTGATGGCATAAACTATCTTGCAGGCGGTATTCTTACTAACCTTGCCGCTTTATTTGAGGGTGTTTTAAGACTTATTATTTTAGTTTCATATATGCTTGCCGTTTCAACCATGCCTGATATTAAGAGGGTTTTTCAGTATCACGGCGCCGAGCATAAAACCATTTTTTGCTTTGAGGCAAAGGAAGATCTAACGGTGGACAATGCAAGAAAGCAAAAAAGACTCCACCCACGTTGCGGTACATCATTTTTAATTTTAATGATACTCGTAAGCATTATTGTGTCATCGGTAATATCTATTACCTTCCCTATGCTTCGCGAAATAAGACTTTTATGGGTTTTAATCAAAATTTTATTAATTCCGCTAATTTGCGGACTAGGTTACGAGCTTATAAAGTTTTGCGGAAAGTATGATAATGTTATAACCCGCATTATCTCGGCTCCGGGAATGTGGCTTCAGAAAATTACCACTAAAGAACCCAATGATGATATGCTCGAAATTGCAATTGCGGCGCTAAACGCCGTGCTAACCGATTCACATCAAGAGGCAACAAATGAATAACGAAACCATTTTTTCAGCCTATAACAAAACTAAAAAGGCCTTAAGTGAGGCAGGAATAGAAAATTTCGGTGGCGAGGCTCGGCATATCATTAGGTATGTTACAGGGTATGATAATGCCAAAATTCTTACCAATTATAATGATGAGCTAACCCCCCTTCAGCAAACCATCTTAGATGGCATTATAAAGGAAAGAATTACCCACTATCCGCTTCAGTATATCCTCGGCGTTTGGCAGTTTTACTCGCTTGATTTCTTCGTTGGCGAGGGTGTTTTAATCCCGAGAAGTGATACCGAAATTTTAGTTGATAAATGCCTTGACTTTTTAAAGGATAAGAAAAAAGCGCGAGTTCTCGATTTATGTGCAGGAAGCGGCTGCATTGCTGTTTCCATTGCAAAAAATTCCGATGCTTCTCTTATCGCCGCCGAAAAATATGAAAAGGCGTATGGATACCTTTTAAAAAATATAAAAAGGCATAACGCGGATGTTACCCCCATTTTAGCAGACATTTTTGATTATGAAACAGAAGAAAAATTTGATTTAATTGTTTCAAACCCGCCATATATCAGCGCGGATGAAATAGACCTTATGAATAAGGAAACCGAGTTTGAGCCGAAAGAGGCGCTTTTCTCGGAGGACTCTACCGCATTTTATGAGTTTATTTCCAAAAACTATAAGAAGAACCTAAAAAAAGGCGGAATGTTAGCCTTTGAAATAGGCTTTTTGCAGGGCGAAAAGGTTAAAAACTTTATGATAGAAAACGGATATGAGAATGTAACCGTTTTAAAAGACTACGACGGCAACGACAGGGTTGTTTTTGGGACAGTGAATTAATTACAATATAAATATACAATAAAAAAGGAAGTGTTTATATGGCAAATCAAGAAAAACAAAAGGCTTTGGATATGGCCATTACCCAGCTTGAAAAGCAGTTTGGTAAGGGCGCCGTTATGAAACTCGGCGAAAATTTAGGTATGGCGGTTGACCATATTAAAACAGGCTCGGTATCGCTCGATTTAGCGCTCGGTATCGGCGGTGTTCCGAAAGGAAGAATTGTTGAAATTTATGGCCCCGAATCTTCGGGTAAAACCACCATTGCGCTTCAGGTTATCGCCGAAAGCCAGAAAACCGGCGGTTGCGCCGCATTTATAGATGTTGAGCACGCGCTCGACCCCGTTTATGCTAAAAACCTTGGCGTTGATATTGATTCCCTTTTGGTTTCTCAGCCTGATACAGGCGAGCAGGCCCTCGAAATTACCGAGGCATTAGTTCGCTCGGGTGCAATTGACGTTGTTGTTATCGACTCGGTTGCAGCATTAGTTCCGAAAGCCGAAATAGAGGGCGATATGGGAGATAACCATGTTGGTCTTCACGCCCGTCTTATGTCGCAGGGTCTTAGAAAACTCGCAGGTGTTATTTCAAAATCTAACTGTGTTGCCATTTTCATCAATCAGTTGCGTGATAAAATCGGCGTTATTTACGGCAGCAGCGAAACCACCACAGGCGGTCGCGCGCTTAAATTCTATTCGAGCGTTAGAATCGATATCCGCCGCATAGAAGCCATTAAAAACGGTGGCGAAATAATCGGTAACCGCACACGCGCAAAAATTGTTAAAAACAAGGTGGCTCCCCCATTCCGTGAGGCAGAATTTGATATTATGTATGGAAAAGGCATCTCCCACGAGGGCGAGCTTGTTGATTTAGGTCTTAAATTTGATATTCTAAAGCGTAGCGGCGCTTGGTTCTATTATGGCGAAACCCGAATTGGCCAGGGCAGAGATAATGTAAAACTTTTGCTAGCTGAAAACACCGAGTTAGCACAGGAAATCGAAACAAAGCTTATTGATGCTATGAACGGCGTAGTTGCAGAAGAAGTAACCCCGCCCGCCCCCATCGAAGAGGAGGAGGCTCCCGTTCGCAGAAGACAAAAAATCAACATTGATATAGCGGTTGACGATTAATGATTATCACCGAAATCAAAAAGCAACGAAATCATCTCTTTTGCCTTTCTTTCGATAATGAAACACAGGCTCTTCTTGATAAGAAAACGGTTATTGATAACGGACTTTTTGTTGGGCAAGAAATAGAAAAAAGAGAGTTTGATTCTCTTTTGGCCGAATCCGACTATCAGCGCACCTTTTCAAGAGCCGTTTGGTATATTGAGCAGGGAGATGTTTCAAAAAAAGCGCTTAAAACAAAGCTTATTCGCGCAAAATTCAGCGAAGAAAACATTGAAAAGGTTATTTTTCGCCTTGGCGAATTAGGTCTTTTGAATGATGAAGATTTTGCAGAGCGCTTGGCAGAAAGGCTGCTCTCTTCCAATATTTCAAAACGCGCCGCCCTATCAAAAATGGCGGCAAAGGGCATTGATTTTTCCCTTGCAAAAGAGATTTTGGATTCTGCCGAATGCTCGGCTCAAGAACAAATCCGAGCAGTTATTGATAAAAAATATAAAACAAAGTTATCCTCACCCGATGGTGTCCGAAAGGTGTTTGCCGCCCTGCAACGCCTTGGGTTTGGATATTCCGATATTCGCGATGTTTTAAAGGCGTACTCGGAGGAATTAGAATATAGCGAGGAAAATTATGGGTTATAAAGTTTGTCTTGTATCTCTCGGTTGCCCTAAAAATCAGGTTGATGCCGAACAGATGCTTTACACTTTGAAAAATTCAGGCTTCACTATCGGCGTTCCCGAAGCAGAAGCCGATGCAATCATTATAAACACCTGCGGTTTTATTGAAAGCGCCAAAAGTGAGGCTATTGAAAACATCATTGAGGCTGCAAACTATAAAAAAGAGGGTAACTGCAAGGCAATTATTGTAACAGGTTGTCTTGCCGAAAGATACAAGAACGATGTAACCGAGGAAATTCCCGAGGTTGATGTTTGCGTTGGTATCGGCTCAAACGGTGATATTGCAAAAATCGTAAGAAAAGCTATTGAAGGAAAGGCCGAAAACTCATTTAAAGATAAATTAGATTTAGATTTGAACACTCCTAGAATTCTCGGAGGATATCCTTTTTCTGCCTATATTAAGATTGCCGATGGTTGCGATAATCATTGCACCTATTGCGCAATTCCCTCCATTCGCGGCAAAATGCGCTCAAGAAAAATTGAGGATATTATTAAAGAAGCGAAAGCACTTGCAAATAAAGGTGTTCGCGAGCTTATTGTTGTGGCTCAGGACACTACCGCCTATGGTACCGATATTTATGGCGAGCCGAAGTTAGCAGAACTTCTTAAAGAGCTTTGCAAAATAGAAAAGCTTCATTGGATAAGAACACTCTACACCTATCCCGAAAGAATAACCGATGAGCTTATTGAAACCATTAAAACCGAAGAAAAGCTGGTTAAATATCTCGATATTCCGCTTCAGCATATAAATGATGATATTTTAAAGCGTATGAACAGAAGAAGCAGACGCGAAAATGTTGAGGCATTAATAGAAAAATTAAGAAACGAAATTCCCGATATTACTATCAGAACTACATTCATCACCGGCTTTCCCGGAGAGACCGATGAACAGTTTGCCGAACTTCACGAATTTATTAAAAACACAAGGTTTGACCGACTTGGCTGTTTTACATACAGCGCCGAGGAGGACACACCTGCCGCCGAATTTGAAAACCAGATAGAAGAGCAGGTAAAAATTGATAGAAGTGAAATGATTATGGCCGACCAAATGACCATTTCTGCCGAGAAAAACAATGAAAAAATCGGCAAAACGCTTGAGGTTTTAATTGAGGGTTGGGATGACTATATTAAGTGTTATTTCGGCAGAACCGAAGCCGATGCCCCCGAAATTGACGGAAAAATCTTCTTTATGGCAAATGAGCCCTTGGTTATCGGCGATTTTGTAAAGGTTGAGATTACCGATAGCATTGAATATGACTTGTTAGGAGAAGCAATTCTATGAAAAACTTAAATTTACCAAATAAATTAACCTTACTTAGAATGATTGCAACGCCCATTTTTATGCTTTGCATGGTTTTTGAGTTCCCTTTTCATTATTTGGTGGCTCTAATTCTTTTCATAGCCGCATCTCTTACCGATATGTTTGATGGCCAGTATGCGAGAAAACACAATATGGTTACCAATTTTGGTAAATTTTTAGACCCCCTCGCCGATAAAATGCTCACAACTGCTGCATTTATTGGTTTTGTGGCTAAGGGAATAGGCTATCAATCGGTTTGGATTCTCTTTATTGTTCTTTTCAGAGAATTTGCAGTTTCCTCCATTCGTTTAATAGCAGTTTCGAGCGATGGCAAGGTTATTGCCGCAAATTTCTGGGGAAAACTTAAAACCGTTTCGCAGATGAGCGCTATTATATATGTACTCTTTAGCGAGAGCATTAAGCCTTTCATTCAAATTCAGACCCTTATTTGCGTTATGGACATTTTAACCACCGTTTTCCTTTGGGTTTCGGCTATTCTTTGCATAATTTCGGGAGTAATTTATTTAAAGGATAATGTATCCCTCTTAGACCCCGAGAAATAAAGAAGGAGTTTTTATGTTTTGCGTTCATTGTGGAAAAGAAATTGAAGATAACACCTTGTTTTGCACCTATTGTGGCGGCGAGCAGGGAGCAGTTAACTCTACAAATGTTGAGGAAAACTCCGTTGCTTCTCAATTTTATTCTGTTTTTTCTGATACCAAATTTCATTTAGCAACTTTATTTTTCTTGGTTTCAACCTGTGCTTCGGCTCTCGCCACTATTGTAACAGGTTCAATGCCGCTTCCCGTTCTTGAAATTTTTATTATTATATCTCTTTTTAAGCTTGAAAAACTTGCCAAACAAGGTGCTCCCCTTTTAAGTTTTGCCTCACCGCTTAAAACAATTCGCATTATTATGGATATTTATAGAGTCGTTTTATGGGTTTTGGTTGGTATTTTCGGTGTTTGCGGTATTATTCTTTGCGCTTCGGGTTCTTTTATTGGAATAGGCGTGGCTGACATTTTTGAAAGTATTTTAAATGAATATAATTTTTCATTATATGCCGAAGAGTTATCGGAGCTTGGCGGATTTTTAATCACAGGTTTGGGTATAATACTTATTGTTGCAGCGGTGGCTTGCGCTCTCTTCAATATCTTTATGTATGGCTCATTCTATAAAACCGCAAAATCGACCGAATGGACAGCGGGAACCGGTAACTATATGATAGAAAAACTTGAAACCACTTCAAAGTGGCTTATATTCTCTATCGTCATGTCGGCAATTTCAGCTTTATTTACAGGCTTTTCGGGAGTTCAAAAAATCTTAACCGTTGTTTCCATCGGCTTTAACATTGCCTTTATAGTTCTTGTTTTGGAACTTATAAAAAAATTAAAAAAACAGTAGACAAAACTCCAATTTGTTATATAATATATATAGTATATAAGTCAAATGCGTTTATCGGGAGAAGTAGTAAAAACACCGCTTCACAGAGATTGGTTGGCACAGGCTGAAACCAACCAAAAGAAAGGCTTTTGCGAAATGCACCCGCCAGCACGCAGGGGGAAGCTTAGTATCTCTGCGCGTAAGGACTGCGTTAAAGTCTTTTGAGTTCTAAAGTGGAGTGGAACCGCGAATATTCGCCTCCGTAGTTTATTAACTACGGAGGCTTTTATATTTAAACCTATCGAGGTGATTTTATGTTTAAAAGGATAATGGAGGATATTGCCGCCGTTAAGGAAAGAGATCCTGCTGCCAAAAGTTCTTTGGAGATTTTCTTTCTTTATCCGGGAGTAAAGGCAATAAGAATGTACCGCCGCGCACATTTTTTCTATAAAAGAAAAATGTTTTTTATAGCAAGGCTTATTTCTCAGCATGCCGCAAGAATAACAGGTATTGAAATTCATCCCGGCGCCTCTATCGGCAGAAGACTTGTTATCGACCACGGCCACGGCGTTGTTATTGGCGAAACAACCGAAATCGGCGATGATGTTTTAATTTATCAGGGCGTAACGCTCGGCGGTACCGGTAAGGATACCGGCAAACGCCACCCAACCATTGGAAACAATGTTATGATAAGCTCGGGTGCCAAGGTGCTTGGACCCTTTAAGGTTGGGGATAATTCGAGAATTGCCGCAGGCGCCGTTGTGCTTGAAGAGGTGCCCGAAAACAGCACCGTTGTTGGTGTTCCGGCCAGAGTTGTTAAAATTGGCGGAGTTAAGGTAACACCGCTTGACCAGGTTCATATTCCCGACCCCGTTGCTCAGGAAATTTGCCGCCTGGATATCAGAATTGCCGAACTTGAAAAACTATTAAAGGAGAAAACCAATGAAAATATTTAACACATTAACAAGACAAAAGGATGAGTTCATCCCGATTACTCCGGGAGAAGCCAAGATTTATGCTTGCGGACCCACAGTTTATAACTACATTCATATAGGAAATGCAAGACCGCTTTGCGTTTTCGACGTTTTGCGCCGCTTTTTAGAATGGCAGGGTTATAAAGTAACCTTTGTTCAGAATTTTACCGATATTGATGATAAACTCATTAAAAAGGCAAATGAAGAGGGCATTACCGTTCCTGAGGTTGCCGAACGCTTTATTAAGGAATTTTGGGTTGATGCTAAAGGAATGAACATCCGCGAAGCATCGGTTCACCCGAAGGCCACCGAAAATATCCCCGAAATCATTGCAATTATTGAAGAATTGATTGAAAAAGGCTTTGCCTATGAATCAAAGGGAGATGTTTATTTCCGCGCTAAAAAGTTTAATGAATACGGAAAATTATCTCATCAGCCATTGGAAGACCTCGAGGCAGGCGCTCGAATTGCAACGGGCGAAATCAAGGAAGACCCGATGGACTTCTGCCTTTGGAAAGGCGCAAAAGAGGGCGAGCCTTTTTGGGAATCTCCATTTGGAAAGGGTAGACCCGGTTGGCATATTGAATGCTCGGCTATGTCCACAAAATATTTAGGCAAAACCATTGATATTCATTGCGGCGGACTTGACCTTATTTTCCCGCACCATGAAAACGAAATTGCCCAGAGTGAGTGCGCAAATGGTTGCGAGCTTGCTCACTATTGGATGCATAACGGTTTTATTAATGTTGATAACCGCAAAATGTCGAAATCTCTCGGAAACTTCTTTACCGTTCGTGATGTTGCCGAAAAGTATGGCTATGAGCCAATTCGTTATTTAATGATTTCTTCACATTACAGAAGCCCAATTAACTATTCTCTAGATATTATCACCCAGGCTCAAAATGCGCTTGAGCGCCTTTACACCTGCCGAGACCGCCTGGATTTTGCTATTTCTCATGCCGAAGATGGCGGAAAGGCTGATGAATCGCTAAATATAAGAAGAGAAAAGTTTGCCGAGGCTTTGAATGATGACCTTAACACCGCCGACGCACTTGCCGAAATCTTCACACTCGTTCGCGATATTAACCTTTTAATTGATTCTGCGGCTAAAAAGGAAACTCTTATTGCTGCTGCTGAGCTTTTTGATGAATTATGTGGAGTTTTAGGCCTTTTATATAATAGAAAAACCGAAACGCTGGATAGCGAAATCGAGGAATTAATCGAACAGCGCACACTTGCTCGCAAAAACCGTGATTTTGCCACAGCCGACGCTATCCGCGATAAATTAAAGGAAATGGGAATTGTGTTGGAAGACACTCCCCAGGGCGTAAAATGGAGCAGAGCATAAAAAAAGAGCCTTTAGGTAAAGGCTTTTACATAAATGTTTCAAAAAACCACACTTTTTCAACCGATGCTATAGTTTTGGCGAATTTTTCTTCGGCAAAGCGCAAAGACACCCTTGTCGATTTAGGCACAGGGTGTGGCATCATACCCCTTTTAATGCTTCGCGATGGCAATCTATCCGAAGCCTTCGGCGTTGATATAAGCGAAGAGGCAATAAATCTTGCCAACACCACAAAAAAAGAACTTTCTTTGGATAAAATCAACTTTATTTTGAGCGATTTAAACTGTTTATCGGGCAAAATAGAGTTTGGAAAACACACCCTAGTTACCTGCAACCCACCCTTTAAGGCTCCAAACGCGGGGCTTCAAAACCCAAATGAGAGAAAGCGTGTTGCAAGGCACGAGGTTGCTTGCACCCTTGAGGATATTGTGAAGGTGGCTTCAAAGCTTCTTCAAACCTCGGGCAGATTTTGCATTTGCCAAAGACCCGAACGCGTTGCCGAGTTAATGGCTATTTTAAGAGAAAACAAATTGGAGCCCAAAAGAATGAGACTCGTTTCTCAAAGAGTGGGAAAAGAGCCTTGGCTAGTGCTGATTGAAGCCAAAAAATGCGCTAACACGGGGCTTCGCATTGAGCCCACCTTATATATTGAAGATGAATGCGGCGCTTTTTCAACCGAAATGCTTGAAATTTACGGAAGTTACAAGGAGGAATATCTATAATGAGCGGAAAACTCTTTGTTGTTGGAACCCCAATAGGCAATTTGGGGGATATTTCTCCGCGCGCTATTGAAACGTTGCAGAGTGTTGATTTCATTGCAGCTGAGGACACTCGCGTTACCTCAAAACTTCTCAATTTCTTTGAAATTAAAAAACCTCTTATTTCCTATTTTGAACATAACAAAAGGGAAAAAGGGGAGATTATACTTGAGCGTGTTTTAAAGGGCGAAAATTGCGCCCTGGTTACCGATGCCGGTATGCCTGCAATATCAGACCCCGGCGAAGATTTAGTGGCTTTAGCTCACGAAAAGGGAATCGCTATAGAATCTGTTCCCGGCCCCACCGCCATGGCTACCGCCCTTGCTATTTCAGGACTTCCCAGCGGCAGATTTTGCTTTGAGGGGTTTTTATCGGTTAATAAAATAAGCCGAAAAGAGCATTTAGACTCCCTTAAAAACGAAGAAAGAACCATGATTTTTTATGAGGCACCCCATAAATTAAAAAACACCCTTGCCGATATGGAAAAGGTGTTTGGAGACCGCGAAATCGCCATTATTAAGGAACTTACCAAGCTTCACGAAACGGTTTTTAAAACAACTATTTTGAAGGCTATTGAGTTTTATGAAGAAACCGCGCCAAAAGGCGAATATGTTTTAATAATTAAAGGAAAAGAAAAGGAAAAAACCTCTTTTTCTTTAGAAGATGCCATAAAAATTGCCGAAAAAATGATAGAAGACGGTGCAAAAACCACCGATGCCGCTAAGGAAGCCGCAAAAATAACAGGCTTTAAGAAGGGCGATATTTATAAAGAATTACTCGGATAAAATCTCGCAATCTTTATAATAATGCTTTAAAATTTCTATATATTTTTTCCCCTCTTTTGCAAGGCATTGGGCGCCTGTTTGGCTAAGACCAACGCCATGCCCATAACCCCTCACGGTAAAGATGAATTTTTCATCAAAACTAACATCAAAATTAGCCGAGCGAAGAGAAAAAATTTTTCTGATTTCGGTGCCTTTGAACTCTTTACCACCAATAAAAAGCGATTCAACATAGCCGTTTTCTCGCCTTTTTATTTCTCCTAAAAAGGCGTTAGGCTCGCCCGATAATTCCACCTCGTTTTTTATCAATTCTTTAAACTCTTCGGGCGTTACCTCCAAGGAAGAAAGATAGCCTTTTGAGCCTATTTCAAATTCGGAATTAACCGAAGTAAGATATGGCAAATCTATGCCGAAAACATCCTTTACATTTTCGGTTTTTCCTGCTGAAATAGCGTAATAAAGCGCTAAAATGGGCTTGTTTTCATACGCCACAAACTCCCCTAAAACTTCATTTACCGCGCTATCAATTTTCTCCTCATAAATTGAGGCTTTTTCGCCCCATTTTTCGCGCGCTTGCTCCCTTTTTATAAAGTGTTGTGCGGTGTTGGGAGAATCGGTTAAATCATATTCCTTTTCGGAATTTTCCTTAGATTTATAAAGAGCGTATGTATAGGAAGCCACCGCCTGCGCCTTTATGGCTTCTGTTTCATATTCGGCAGGCATTTCGGCCGATACTACACCGAAGATATAATCCTTTATTTTTACCTCTTCAACCTCTCCATTTTCACTCATTAAAACCCTTATTGTTTTTTCGGCTTCTGCGGTTTTTGTTTTATGGCCGCTTAGTGATAAAAGAGGGATAAAAAGCATACTTAAAAATAGGATAATTCCAATACTTATAAAATTATTTTTCATTGCATTCCTCTTGTTTTTTTGTTATATTATATTTATATTAGGAAAAATTTAAAAAATTCTTTTTGTGAGATGATTTTATGAAATTACCAATTAAAAAAGTGAGCATTGTTCTTTTCTGCTCCGCTATTTGCTTTACTCTTTTAAGAGTTTTGCAGCTTTTCTTTTGCATCGATTCAAAAACAGGCTTTTTCAAAACAGGCCTTTCTCTTCGCGGAACAGAACTTAGCGTTATAATCTTTATTTTCATTATTTTCACGCTTCTTTTTTCCTTAACCGAAAAAAGAGTTCCTAAAGCCTTTCCGAAAACATCCTTTTCTTTAGCGGCGGGATATATTTTGCTAGCCCTTTTCTTAATCGCCGATTTAATTTTCTTCCCTAAATTCTTCCCATCTGCTGTTTTACAACTTATCCTTTTCTATTTTAGTTCTTTTTTAACCATTATTTTATTGCTTATTCTCGGCGTTTCTTTCTTTTTTGAAATTCCTTTTATAAAAGATTTAACCTGGAACCCAATGTACACCCTTATTCCAATTGTTTTTTGGCTTATAAGAACCGTTATTTGCTTTTCCTCATATACCGAAATGGCAATTTTATCAGAAAACGTGTTTTTAATAATTGGAATGTTATCGATTCTTTTCATTCTTTTATATTTTGCCTTTATGGTAAACGAGGTTGAGCCTTTAAAGGCGGCAAGAAGAATGTTGCCACTTTTTATTTTAGCTCTTCTTTCTTCAATAAATTGCTCTTTACCCACGGTTATTTTATATCTTACCCCATATAAAGAAAGACTTCATTCTTTCACAATTAACCACATAACCTTCTCAGGAATTTTTATTTTCCTTTTAATTCTTTACTTTAATTTTTTTGATAATAAAAACCTTAAAGAAAGAGTAAGGAAGCATAAAAAAGAAATAAACCTTTTTAAACACTAAATTTAAGCGGAGAAATGAAAATTTCTCCGCTTTTTTTTATTGTATATATAATATTTATTATATAATATATTAAATATTGTTGAAAACTTTATTAATATATGTTATAATATTGATAAATATGGGATATTCTACTTTTTTATAAATAAAACTCTCAAAAAGAAAGGATGTTTATTTTGCAAATTGAATCTTTAAACGACATTTGGGGAGCCGTTTGCGACCTTTGCAAAGAAGAAATCACAGAGATAGCCTTTAATGTTTGGCTAAAAGACCTCCATCCTATTGATATGCAAGGAGGCGCCCTCTCCCTCGGCATTTATTCTGCTTATAAAAAATCGGTTATTGAAACTACATATTTAGAATTACTTAAAAAGAATCTTAAGCAAATAATGGGTGTGGATGTTGAAATTAAAATCTTAGTTGAGGATGAAAATGGCGTTGAGAAAAAGCCGCCGCTTGTTTCATCCTATGAAGATTCTTTCACTTTTGATAACTTCATTGTAGGCTCCACCAACCGTTATGCTCACGCGGCAGCAATGGCGGTTGCAAGCAACCCTGAAAACACAATGCATTATAACCCTCTTGTTATCTATGGCCCCTCAGGAGTTGGTAAAACCCACTTGATGTTAGCTATCAGAAATGAGGTTTTAAGAAGAAACCCAAATTACAAGGTTGAATATGTAAGAAGTGAAGAGTTCACAAATCAGCTTATTAAAGCTCTTCAAGATGGTAAGCTTGGTCTTGGCACTATGGAGGACTTTAAAAACCGCTATAGAAACGTTGATATGCTTTTAATTGATGATATTCAGTTTATTGCGGGTAAAGAATCAACCCAGGAAGAATTCTTTAACACCTTTAATGCACTTTATGAAAAGAATAAGCATATTGTTGTAACACTTGATAGACCAATTAAATCAATTGCAACACTTGAAGACAGAATTAAAACAAGACTTCAAGGCGGAATGTCTGCCGATATTACCCCGGCCGACTTTGAAACACGCGTTGGTATCATAATTAAAAAAGCTGCGCGCCTTGGTATTACCCTTTCAGATGATATTGTTTATGAAATAGCTAAAAAGATTATTTCTAACACAAGGCAACTTGAGGGTGTTGTTATAAGACTTCAGGCTTATATTCAGGTGGAAAATAAAACTCCTACTGTTTCGGTTCTCCATAATCTTATAAGAGACGTTATTAACGACACTCAACCCGAGCCTATAAAAATTGAAAGAATCATTGAAGAGGTTGCAAGAAGCTATAGAGTGTCCGAAAGTGATATTTTATCAACCCGCCGCTCTGCTCAAATTGCTCTTGCCCGCCAAATTGCAATGTATATTGCAAGAGAAACAACCGAGCTTTCTTATCAAGCTATAGGAGAAAGTTTTGGTAAAGACCATTCAACCGTTCTTTATAATGTTTCTAAGGTTGAAGAATTCATAAAAGAGAAACCTTATGAAAAAGAGGTTATAGATGAAATTATAAGAAACCTAAAAAGTGAATAATATTAACAAAGTTATTAGTTATCCACTTTTTGTTTTTAACAACGGTGTTGATAGGTAAAAACAATTAGAAAAATAAACAAGTTATTAAATTTTTTATTAACCGCGAAAATTCTTTTGTTTTGCGGACTAGTTATACTTTTCCACCGTTTTAACCATACCTATTACTACAACTTTACATTTATTTTTTAAAGAGAAAAAATTTCAAAAAGGAGAAATTTTTATGAAGGTAATAATTGAAAGAGAAAAATTTTTAGAGGCTGTAAATCATCTTTCCCGCATTGTTTCTTCAAAAACCAGCTTACCTGTTTTAGAAGGTATTTTAATTTCTGCTGAAAGAGGAAAGGTAACACTTATTAGTTACAATCTTGAAATGGGAATTAAAAAGGAAATTTATGCTTCAACAGATGTTGAAGGAGATATTGTTATTAATGCTAAAATTCTTGCCGACATTTTAAGAAGAATGGATGGACTAAGTGTTGAGTTATCAACAGATGACCGTTTAATGTGTCATATAAAATCAGGAAATGCTAATTTTGATATTATGGGTATGGCAGCTTCTGATTTTCCTGAAATGCCGAGTGTTGCCGATAAAGATACAATTACAATCGGCGGCGAAATTATTAAAAATATGGTAAGAAGAACTATTTTTGCTGTTGCTCAAAATGAAGGAACAAGACCTATTTTAACAGGTGTTAATATTACCTTCTCTGAGGGAGAAATTAAATTTGTTGCTATTGATGGTTATAGATTAGCAATAAGAACCGAAAAAATCAATAATTCTGCAGAAGCTAATCTTATTGTTTCAGGAAAAGCAATTGCAGAATTAGTTAAATTAATAACCGATGAAAATGAAGATATTGAAATTAATATAAATGATAATTTAATATGCTTTAAAACAAACGGTTATTCATTTATTTCTCGTCTTTTAGAGGGTAACTTTGTTGATTATAAAAAAACTGTTCCCGAAACCTATAAGCAAAGAATTTTTGTTAAAACAAGAGAATTAATTGATACAATTGAAAGAATAAGCCTTGTTATTAATGATACTTTTTCAACCCCTGTTAGATGTATTTTAAGCGAAACAAACATTATTTTCAGTTGTACTTCATCGGTTGGTCGCTCAACCGAAAACTTCCCAATTAATTTAGAGGGAGAAGAGTTTGAAATTGGTCTTAATAGCCGTTATTTAATTGAAGCCTTAAAAGCAAGTGAGAGCGATATGGTAAAAATTGAATTTGGCGGTCCTTCTTCGGGAGTTTTAATTAAACCAACTGAGAATGAAGAATTCTTATATATGATAATGCCTATGAGGTTAAAATAATGGAAAAAATAGCAATAAAAGATGATTTTATTAAACTTGATTCTCTTTTAAAATTTGCAAATATTGCTTCAACCGGAGGCCATGCAAAATTTTTAATATTAGAGGGTGAAGTTAAGGTAAACGGCGAAGTTTGTTTACAAAGAGGTAAAAAAATTAAAAAAGGCGATAAAGTAGAAATAGAAAATAAGGTTTTAATTATTGAATAATGAAAATTAAAAATATAGAAATTAAAAATTTTAGAAATATTGAAAATTTAAATTTAAAACCAAATGATGAAATAAATATAATAAGCGGAGAAAATGCTCAAGGAAAAACAAATTTAATAGAGGCTATATGGTTTTTTACAGGCGCTAAAAGTTTTAGAGGGATAAAAGATATAGAGGCTATAAAAAAAGATAAAGAAAAAGCTAATATTAAAATTGATTTTTTTGCCGGCAATATTGAAAATAATGCCGAAATTGAGATAAAAGAAAAAAGAAAAGCAAAATTAAACGGCAAAAATTTATCTTCCGCTACTTTACTTGCAGGAAATTTTAACTCGGTTGTTTTCTCTCCTGATGACCTTTATTTTGTTTCGGGTGCTCCAACACTCAGAAGAAAATTTATAGATATTGCAATTGGTCAAATATATCCTAAATATATAGAGATATTAAAGGAATATGCAAGAGCTGTTAAACAAAGAAATAATATTTTAAAAGAAAGTATTAAAGATGGTTCTCTTTTATTTTTAATTGAAGATTTTGAAAATATTATTGCTAATGAAGGAACAAAAATAATAAATTATAGAAAAAAATATCTAAATTTATTAAAAGAAAAGGCTGAAAAAATATATTCAGGAATAAGCGAAGAAAAAGAAGAACTTACTATTAAATATGAAAGCACGGTTAAAGAAAATTTTCTTAAAGAATTAAAAGAAGCAAGGCAAAATGATAGATTTAAAGGAATAACTAGTATTGGCCCGCATAGAGATGATATTATTTTTGAAATAAATAATATGAATGCAAAGGAATTTGCTTCACAAGGGCAAAAGAGAAGTATTGCTTTATCAATAAAGCTTGCAGAGGCCGAAATTATTAAAGATATAACAAACAGGCAACCAATTGTTTTATTAGATGATGTAATGAGTGAACTTGATAAAAAAAGGCAAAATTACATTTTAAATAAAATAAAAGGTATTCAGGTTTTTATAACCTGTTGCGATGAAGAAAATTTTAAAAATTTAAATGATGGTAAAATTATTAAAATAAAAAACGGAGAAATAATTTAATGTATCTTCATTTAGGAAAAGAAACGGTTATAAAAGAAGACGATATTTTAGGTATTTTTGATTTAGATACAGCAACTGTATCAAGGCACACAAGAAAATATCTTAATATTGCCGAAAAACAAAAGCAAACAGTAACAGTAAGTTATGAATTACCTAAATCTTTTGTTGTTTGTAAAAGAAAAAATGAAAAAGGTAAAAAAATATATATTTCTCAAATTTCCCCACTTACTCTTCAAAAGAGAAGTAAATCAAAATTTATTGAAATAAAAGAATAGAAAAGGAAGAAAAAAATGTCTGAAGAAATTAAAAGCAGTGTTGTAACAGAAAATTACGATGAAAATTCAATTCAGGTATTAGAGGGTCTTGAGGCTGTTAGAAAACGCCCCGGTATGTACATAGGCTCAACAGGTGAAAGAGGTCTTCACCATTTAGTTTATGAAATAGTGGATAACTCTATTGATGAAGCTTTAGCCGGTTATTGCGATAAAATAAGCGTTGAACTTCTTGATGATGGAATTATTAGAGTTAAGGATAATGGTCGTGGTATTCCTGTTGGTATTAACCCTCAAAAAGGAATTCCCACAGTTACCGTTGTTTTCACAATTCTTCACGCAGGCGGTAAGTTCGGCGGTGGAGGATATAAGGTTTCAGGCGGTCTTCATGGTGTAGGTGCATCGGTTGTTAATGCGCTTTCTTCCTGGCTTGAGGTTGAAGTAAGTGATGGAGAAAATATTTATAAACAAAGATATGAAAAAGGTAATATTGTTTCTGATCTTGAAATTATAGGAAAATCCGATAAAACAGGAACAACAGTTACATTTAAACCAGACCCCACTATCTTTACCGATACCACAACCTATGATTATGATACTCTTCTTACAAGACTCAGAGAGCAGTCTTTCTTAAATGCGGGAATTAGAATTGAATTAGAGGATAAGAGAACAGATGTCTTTGAAAATAGAAAAGATGAGTTCTATTATGAGGGTGGTATTCGCTCTTATGTTGATTTTCTTTTAAGTGGAATCAAGAAAGAACCACTAAATAGTGAAGTTATTTATTTAGCGGGAGAAAAAAATGATGAGTCGGCCGAAATTGCGCTCATTTGGTCTACCGCTTATGATAATAAAATAATGTCTTTCGCTAACACTCTTCACACTATTGATGGCGGTACACACGAACAGGCTTTCCGCCAGACAGTTGCGAGGGTTGTTAATAAGTATGCCCATGATTTCAAAAAGTTAAAGGTTGATTCGGATAACCTAAAGGGCGAGGATATTATGGAAGGCTTGGTGGCTGTTGTATCGGTAAAACTTAGCGATGCGCAGTTTGAAAGCCAGACAAAAGCAAAGCTTGGTAACACCTCTATTGGTACACTTGTTAGAAATATTATCAATGATAAACTCTATCAGTATTTAGAAGAGCATCCGGCTGAGGCTAAAATTGTTATAGATAAGGCAATTGCCGCATCAAACGCAAGAGAAGCAGCTCAGAAAGCCAGAGATGCATCAAGAAATAAGGCGGGTATTGGCGGAAAAACAAGAATGCCCGAGAAATTAAAGGATTGCATTTCTGATGACCCCACAAAAACCGAAATTTTCATCGTCGAGGGTGATAGTGCCGGCGGTTCGGCAGTTGAGGGAAGAAACTCAACATATCAGGCAATTTTGCCTTTGTGGGGTAAAATGCTCAACGTTGAGAAGGCAAGAGATGATAAGGTTTACGGAAATGATAAGTTAACACCTGTTATTGTGGCTCTTGGAACAGGTATTGGCGAAAACTTCTCATTAGAAAAGCTTCGCTATGATAAAATTGTTATTATGGCCGATGCCGACGTTGACGGTAGCCATATCAGAACACTTCTTTTAACATTTTTCTTCCGTTATATGCCTGAACTTATTGAAACAGGTCATATTTATTTGGCTCAACCGCCACTATTTAGAGTTTCAAAGGGTAAACAGCGCTTTGATGCATTTACTGAGGAAGAAAAAACAAAATATATTGAGCGCCTTGGCGGTAATGCAGATGTTCAGCGATATAAAGGTCTTGGTGAAATGGATCCCGATCAGCTTTGGGAAACAACACTTGACCCTGAGAGAAGAACATTCTTGCGAGTTACAATGCAGGATGCAGAAAAAGCAAACGAAACATTTACAATGCTTATGGGCGAAGAGGTTGAGCCCAGAAAGCAGTTTATTGAAGAAAACGCAGTATTTGCAACCGATTTGGATATTTAAGAAAGGGGAGTGCGAAAATTGGCAAAACAAGAAAAGGTATATTGGCCTGAAACGGAAGACACCAATGTTGTTCCGGTTGAAATTGTTGATGAAGTTAAAAGCAGTATGCTTCAGTATGGTATGAGCGTGCTTGTTGGTCGTGCACTACCCGATGTGCGCGATGGACTAAAGCCTGTTCACCGCAGAATTCTTTACACTATGTATGAAAATGGCCTTACACCCGAGAAGGCTCATAGAAAGTGCGCCGACACTGTTGGTGCTGTGCTTGGTCGTTATCATCCGCATGGCGATAGCTCGGTTTATGAAGCAATGGTTCGTATGGCGCAGGATTTTTCTCTTCGCTATCCGTTAATTGATGGACATGGTAACTTTGGTAATATCGATGGTTACCCTGCCGCTGCATATCGTTATACCGAGTCTAAAATGAATCGATTATCCCTTAATATGCTTGATGATATTGAGAAAGATACGGTTGATTTTGTTCCAAACTATGATGATAGACTAAAAGAACCCACAGTTTTACCCGTTCGTTTCCCGCAATTACTTGTTAATGGCTCAAGCGGTATTGCTTTTGGTATGGCAACCGAAATCCCGCCGCATAATTTAGGCGAGGTTATTGATGCTATGTGTTATCTTATTGATAACCCCGATGCAGAACTTGAGGACCTTTGCCAATATATTAAGGGACCCGATTTCCCAACAGGCGGTATTATAATGGGCAGAAGCGGAATAAGAGCCGCTTACGCTACGGGTAAAGGTAGAATTATAGTTCGCGGTAAAACCGAAATTGAGGAAAGAGATGGCGGAAAGTTCCGCATTGTTATAACCGAAATTCCTTATAAGGTTAGAAAAGAAGCTTTAGTTAAGAAAATTTATGATTTGGCAAGTGAAAAGCGCGTTGAGGGTATTGATGATGTTGTTGACTATTCTTCAAAGCGTGATGGTGGCATAAAAATCGTTGTTGATATTAAGCGTGATGCTAATCCGCAGGTTGTGCTTAATAAATTATTCTCTTATACCGAACTTCAAACCACCTTTGGTGCAAACCTAATTGCCATTGTAAATGGTAAACCGCAAATTTTAACCCTTAAAGAGATGCTTCAAAACAGCATTGATTTCCAATGCGAAATTATTGAGCGCAGAACTCGTTTTGATATGAATAAAGCAAAAGAGCGAGCTCACATTTTAGAGGCACTCAAAAAGGCTATTGATTTTATTGATGAGGTAATTTCCATTATCCGCACATCTAAAACAATTCCTGAATCTAAGGAAAGACTTGCTGAAAGATTCGAATTTGATGATGTTCAAACAACTGCCATAGTTCAGATGCAGTTAGGTAAGCTTGCAGGTCTTGAAAAGCAAAAGATTGAGGATGAATTAAAGGATAAACTTGAATTTATTAAAGAATGCGAAGAAATTCTTTCAAATCATTCAAAGGTTCTTGATATTGTTAAGACCGATTCTCTTAATCTTCGCGATAAATTCTCAGATGAAAGAAGAACCGAGATTACCGCTGTTTCGGGAGAGGTTGATATTGAAGACCTTATTCCGCGCGAGCAGGTTGTTCTTACCAAAACCAAGAATGGTTATATAAAGAGAATGCCGAGCGATGAATATGAGGTTCAAAACCGCGGAGGAAGAGGTATTCGCGGCATGACCACAAGAGAAGATGACATAGTTGAAAGTATGTTTATTTGCTCTTCACACGATAATATTCTTATGCTTTCAAACTTTGGCCGCGTTTATAAGCTTAAGGCTTATGAAATTCCCGAGGGAAGCCGTACTTCAAAGGGTATGAATATTATAAATATCTTACCGCTTATGGAAAATGAGCAAATTTGCAAAATTCTTCCCTGCAATGAGATGGATGAAAACCATTATCTTGTTGTTGTTACCAAGAATGGTACCATTAAGAGAACAAGCCTTGATAATTATCTTAACATTAGAAAGACAGGCATCATTGCAATCTCTCTTGAAGAGGATGACACCTTGGCGTTTGCCGCCATCACAAATGGTGAGAACGAGCTTATAATTGCAACCAAAAAGGGTATGGCAATTCATTTTGATGAAAATGATGCAAGACCAATGGGTCGTTCGGCTCATGGTGTTCGCGCAATTAAGCTTAAGGAAAACGATGAGGTAGTTGCAATGAGCGTTTGCGATGAAAACACCGTTCTCCTTACCGTTACTGCAACAGGTTACGGCAGAAAGAGTTCTATTGCCGATTATAGACTCCAATCTCGTGGTGGTAAGGGTATAACCAATTACCGCACCGAAAAATATGGCGATGTTGCCGCTGTTTTAGAGGTAACCGATGAAGATGATATCATTATGATAGCATCGGATGGCGTTATTATTCGTGTGCCCGTTGCTCAAATCAGCACCTTCTCTCGCCCCGCTAAGGGTGTAAGGGTAAAGAGGGTAGCCGAAGGGGTTGATATTTTATCGGTAGTTGTTAGTGAACACAACGAGGATGAAATAACCGATATTCCCGAAGAAGCAACACCCGATGCTGCAGAAGCAGTAGATACAGACTCAGACTCAGCAGAGGAGTAATTTAATTGCCACAAATTTTTGATTATACCGGTTTTGAGGAAATACCAAAAGAGTTTATAGAAAAGAAAAAGGTCCGCCGCAGCGCTAACGCCTGCGGCATAGGCCTTATTGCACTTTTTGGAGTTATGAACTTTTGGCCGCTTTTATATTTTAAAATTTTCTCGTTTTTTGGAATAAATCCAACACAGGCTGTTAATATAAGCTCCGAACCCTTTTTCTCGCAACTTTTAAGCATTGCAATATCATTTTTAATGATAGTTTTGCCGTTTTTTATTGTTGGCAAGGCAATGGGAGTTAAGATTCTTCGAGAAATCCCTTTTAAAAAACTTAAAAAAGGTATGTTTTGGCCCCTTTTCTTTTTAGGTGTTGGATTTTGCCTTTTTTCGAGCTTTGCGGTATCCTACGGGGGACAAATTTTTGATGCTTTCGGAATAGAATTCCCCGAACTTGATAACAAAATGCCAAAAGGTGTTTTGGGAGTTATAATATCTGTTCTTTCAATTTCATTTTTTCCTGCATTTTTGGAAGAATTTGCATTAAGAGGAATTGTGCTCGGCTTTCTAAGAAGGCGCTCCGATACGCTTGCAATTATTGGTTCGGCATTTGTTTTTGGATTTATGCATGCGAGCGCTCAGCAGATAGTGTTTGCTTTTTTGGTGGGGCTTATTTTAGGCTTTATAACCGTTAAAACCGATTCTATATGGCCCGCAATAGCCATTCACTTTTTTAACAATTTAATTTCGGTTGTTTCTTCTTATCTTTCAGAAATTAATTCCGAAATTTCATCTCTAGTGCTTGTAATTGTTTTTACCTTTGCTGTTTTAGCTGCAGTGTTTGCGATTTTAAGTTTATCAAAAAAGGAAGACTTTTTTAAATTAAACGAAAATCAAGAAATTCCTTTGGCAAAAAAATTAAGATGGTTTTTAACTGCACCAACAATTATTATAAGCGTTATTTTATCATTAATTATTGCGTTTTTTGTAAGATAAAAAGGGTGCTGACGGCACCCTTTTGTGTTAGGAGTTTTTATGGATAGAAAATATATGGACCTTGCCTTAATAGAAGCAAAAAAAGCCTTAGCCGATGGAGATGTTCCGGTTGGGGCTATTGTTGTTAAGGATGGGCAAATTATTGGCAAGGGAAGAAACAAAAGAGAAAAGGATAAAAACGCCGTGGCGCATGCCGAAATCTTAGCCATTGAGGACGCCTGCAAAACTGTTGGCGATTGGAGGCTTGATGGCGCTGAACTTTATGTTACCTTAGAGCCTTGTCCTATGTGTAGCGGTGCTATAATAAACGCAAGAATTAAAACAGTTATTTTTGGCGCTTATGATACAAAGGTAGGCTCGCTCGGCTCGGTTGCAAATTTTGCAAATATGCCGTTTTCATTTACACCTGAGGTTTATGGCGGTATATGTGAAAATGAGTGCCGAAAAATATTGTCTGAATTTTTTAGAGGACTCAGATGATGAAAGAGAAAATTAAAAGAATTTTAAATGAAGCGGGTATTTTTGAATGGTCGGTTATTTCGTTTTCAGAAGTTCAACCGCATTTAATAGAGTGTAAAGCCAAAAGCCGATTGCCCGAAAATGCAAAAAGCATAATAATGGCGGCTTTCCCTTACAAAGTAAAGGAAGAGCCACCAAAGAATATTAGCCGCTATGCCGCGGTTCCTGATTATCATATTGTTTGCGGAAAAATGCTTGAAACCGCAACCGAAAAACTAAAAAACGAATTCAAAGGCAATGTTTTTCAATATTTTTTAGATAACTCTCCTATTCCTGAGGTAGCCACAGCTTATAATAGCGGTCTTGGTGTTTTAGGGAGAAATGGATTATTAATTCATAAAAAATATGGCTCTTTTATCTTTTTGGGTGAAATTGTAACCGATTTAGAAATTGAGGAAGTAAAAACAGCAGAAAAATGCCTCGATTGTGGACAATGCATTTCATCCTGCCCACACATTCTATCAAAAGAGGGTTGCCTATCGGCTGTAAACCAGCAAAAAAACGGCTTAACCGAGGCTCAAATTGAGCAAATAAGGGAGTCGGGCGTTTGTTGGGGCTGTGATAAATGCAGTGAGGTTTGCCCAATGAATAAAAACGCTGAAATCACCTATATAAAAGAGTTTTTAGATAATTATAGAAACGAATTTAATCCCGCCGAAGAGCGCGAAGGCAGAGCTTATAATTGGCGCGGCAAAAAGGTAATTGAAAGAAATTACGAAATTATAAATTCTAAATAAAATCCTTTTTTTGAAACAAACCAAGCACCTTTAATAAAAAGGTGTAAAGGAAAAGGCCCACCGCGCCCGAAAGCAAAATTTTTATGAGCGGCGCCGTTAAAAACGCGCTAAAAATGCAGAAGGATATGTAACACGCCGAAAATCCGCAAAGGGCGGGAAGAAATAAAAAATTCCCAAAATTAATCTTTAATTTACAGGTTTTAAGCAAAAGCCTGAAATGCAAAAAGGCGGTAAAAACATTGCTTAGATACATAATAAATAAGAATCCCGAAACAGAATGTTTTGGAAGAATAAAGAAAATTAAAACCAAGCGAGCCGCCGAATCGCAAACCGAATAATAAAAGGTTTGCTTTTGTTTATCGAGTCCCTTTAAAAGTCCATCGGCAATGCTGTCGATATACATTAAAGGGGTTAGTGGGGCGAGATACTTAAGAAAAGCGCCTGCACTTTTATCATTATAAAGAAGAATTCCGAGTTCTTCGCCGCAAAACCAAAGAAACAGACCAACAATTAAAGAAACGAGTGTTGTTATTTTAAGAGAAATGTAGACCGTTTCTTTTAAAAGTTTTGTGTTTTTTTGAGCCTTTGCTTCGGAAATTTCGGGGATTAAAAGCAAGGAAACTGTGCTTAATATGGCCGAGGGAAATAAAATTATCGGCAAAGCCATTCCTTTAATTGCGCCAAAACTTGATAACGCCGCCGCGCTGCTCATTCCTGATAAAACAAAAAGTCTTGGCACCGCGGTGCTCTCTATTGTTCTGAGAAGAGTGCTTAAATATCTGCCCGAAGTGATGGGAAGGGCGATTCTAATAATTTCTTTAGACGGATTTTTTGCGTTTTTATCAAATGGGTAGCCTTTTATATCGGCAAGATACATAATGAAAAGAAAAATTGCCGCAACGATTTCGGCTGCAACATCGCCTATAACTATGGCTATTGTTGCCGAAATAACAGATATTTTGCCAAAGCTTAATATTAGTGCCGCGGTAACAACTATTCGAACAATTTGTTCGGTAATTTGCGAAATACTTGAGCTAAAGGCCTTTCGCCGAGCAAGAAAATATCCTCTGAAAACCGAGCAAATGCCAATAAAAATAACCGCTACCGCTAAAATTTTAATTGGTAGCGCGGCTCTTGGGTCATTAATTATGTTGGCGCTTATAAAATCGGCGCCAAAAAGCAAAATAAAAAAGCCGATAATTCCTAAAATGAGCGTGAGAAATGCTCCGCTCCATATAATTTTGCGGCTTGCTTTACCGCTTACGGCTAAATCATCGGTAACGAGGCGTGTAACGGCGGTGCTTATGCCTGAGGTTGCAAAGGAGCAAACGCAGATATAAACCGACATTATTATTTGATAAAGTCCTATCGCTTCGCTTCCCGTTTTACCGGATAACCATATTTTAAAAATCATTCCGGCAAACCTTAAAATTAGGGCGGTTGCCGATAAAAGCAATGTGTTTTTTATAAAAATAACTCTTTTCATATTAAAGGTTATGAGAAAAAGCAGTTTTATATTAATATATTTTCTTTTTTCTGATATTTTTTAGGAGGATGACTTATGAATAGACCCTTAGCGGATAGAATAAGACCGGATGATATTGCCTTTGTTGTGGGTCAAGAGCATCTGATTTCTCCCGGCAAAGCGCTCAGGAGAATCATTGAATCGGGAGAAATCCCAAACCTTATATTTTATGGTCCTTCGGGCATTGGAAAAACAACAATTGCAAATATTATCGCCAAAAGAAGCGGAAAAAAGCTTTATAGATTAAATGCAACCGTGGCTTCAACGGCGGATATTAAGGCGGTTATTGAGAGCCTTGATACTATTGAGGGAATGAACGGCGTTCTCCTTTATCTCGATGAGATTCAATATTTCAATACAAAGCAGCAGCAAATTTTATTGCAGTATATTGAAAATGGAGATATAACCCTTATTGCTTCTACCACCGAAAACCCTTATTTTTATGTTTATAATGCTATACTCAGCCGTTCTACAGTATTTGAGTTTAAACCCTTAAAACCTGAGCATATAGTTTTAGCTTTATCTCGAGGGGTTTCAATTTTAGAAGAGGAAAAGGGTAAGAAAATTGAAATAAGCGAGCAGGTGCTTTCTAAAATAGCGCGTTCGGCGGCGGGAGATGTTCGCCGTTCGCTCAACACGCTCGAGCTTTGCGTGTTAACTGCAAATCAGGAAAACGAAGCACTTGTTGTTGATGATAACACCGCTGAGCAGTTATTGGCAGGAAATTCTGTCAGATATGACCGCGAGGGCGATGAGCATTTTGATGTTATTTCGGCATATCAAAAATCCATGCGCGGTTCCGATCCCGATGCTGCAGTTTTCTACCTTGCGCGACTTCTCGAGGCGGGAGATATTCAAAGCGCCTGCAGGAGATTACTCGTTTGCGCCAATGAAGATGTGGGTCTCGCTTATCCGCAAATAATCCCAATTGTCAAAGCGGCGGTCGACACAGCGCTTCAGGTGGGACTTCCCGAGGCCAGAATCCCCCTTGCAAATGCCGTTATATTGGTGGCTCTCAGTCCAAAATCTCCAACAGGGCATGATGCAATTAATGCCGCTATGGCAGATGTGGCGGCGGGTCTTTCGGGAGAGATCCCAAGGCATTTACAAAACAAGCATTTTGATGGCGCCGATGCCGCTACTCGCGGGCAAAACTATAAATATCCACATAGCTTTCAGAATCATTATGTTAAGCAGCAGTATTTGCCCGACACAGTAAAAAACAAAAAATACTATACCCCGGGGGATAACAAAACCGAGCAAAGTTTTGCAGAATATTGGAATAAGATTAAAGGAGATTAGCCGTGAAAGTCTTCAAACCCGATAAAAGCACAGTTTTCCTTTGGCAGATAAGAGTTTTAATTATTACCGCTCTTTTAAGTTTAATTACAGGGTCGGTAAAGTTTTTTGTGTCCTTTTTTGCTTATTTTTCGGTTGTAATTGCGCTTTTAGGGGTTATCATTGCATTTCTTTATATTCCAAAATATTTTGAGCGTTATACAATAATGGTAAGTAGGAATGCGCTTATTATTAAGAGCGGCATATTTTTAAAGCACGAAAGAATAATGCCGAATCCACGTCTTATTTATATTGAAAGATATTTTACTCCGCTTTCAAAGGCTTTTGGCGTTTGCGGACTAATTCTTCACGCAACGAAGGCCGCCACCGTAACCGCTGAAATGAAAACCGCGGACATCGAGAAAATAATGGAGGCGATAAAAGGTGAGCTTTAAGAGAACGTTTCGCGCCCATCCAATAATGTCGCTTTATTATTTAAAACCCTTTTTATTTGTTTTGCTTATACCCTTTGCAACTGCTGTTTACGATGCTATAAAAAAACAACAAGTTGATGGACTTTTATTAAATGAATGGATATTGTTTTTGGTAATTTTTGGATATTCTGTTATTAAATGGAAATTTTTAACCATAACATTAACCGAAGACCAAATAAAAATCAGAACAGGCATATTTTTCAGAAGAACCTCGGAAATACCGATTAGTAAAATTTCTTCAATTCAAACGGTAAGATATTTAAGCGATAGAATTTTTTCGAGTATAACGGTTAGAATTAATACCGAATCGGGTCGAAAAGGAAAGGCCGATTTTGAGGTAAAACTTTATAAAAAGGATGCGGACGTTCTCAGTTCCTCAGTTTTTAATACCGAGAAAACCGATATCGTAAAATTTTCGCCTTTTCAGGTTGCGCTAATGGCGGCTTCTTGTTCTTCCGCCTTTACAGGACTTGTTTTTATAGTTCCTATTGTTAGGCAGGCCGGTAAACTCTTAGGTCTTGCTATTGAAGAGATTTTAATTGCGCGAATTAATGAGATCAGCAGTATTGTTAGCCGTGTTATACCGCCGATTGTGAACACAGTAACCCTTATTTTCCTAATTCTTTATGGAATATCTTTTTTGGTTTCACTTTTGAAATATATTAATTTCAGGGTGCGTGTTACCGATAAAATTTTGGAGATTACCAGCGGACTTATAACAAGGTTTTATATAGTATTTAAAATAAAAGCTATCAATAGCGCTATTATCGAGCAAACACCGTTGATGAGAGTTCTGGGCAAGTATCTTGTAAAGGTAAGTATCGGCGGTTACGGAGATAATAAAGGTTATAAGGCTGTGGTTATTCCTGCGGCTAAAAAAGGAGAGGTAAAGGAACTTTTCGCCGATTTCTTTCCGAATATAAAAAAACCGGAGTCTACCGTAAGCCCAAACAAAACCGCGCGCATGCGCTTTTACCTTATTCCAACGCTCTTTTTAATTGGGACTATAGCGGCATATCATATTTTGATAGCTTATTTTCCTGTTTTTTATGAAATTTTAACCTTTGCGCTTTTTATAGCCGTTGTTGTGTTGGGTTATTATTATAGTCTTGCGGAATATAATGTTAGGCATAGCGCGATTTCGGTAAGCACAATTCTTTATGCGAGATACACAAGATGGTCGGCGAAGCGCGAGATGTTCTGCGAGCCTGAGCGTGTTGGACTTATCCATATCGTGCGATGGCCTGCCGATAGACTTTATAAAACTTGTAATGTAAGAATTGTTGAGCGTTCTGAGAGTGCGGAGTCGATAAGTGTCAAGCATATAGATTATAATGAAACAAAAAAACAGTTAGAGAGACTATAGGCGCTATAAAAAGAATAAAACCCTGCTTTTCGCGAATAATAGAAGGGAAAGCAGGGTGTTTTTATGGATTTTATGTTTAATTGCCTATGGGCATTTTTAATTGGCGGTCTTCTTTGCGGCATTGGTCAGGTTTTAATTGATACAACTAAATTAACTCCCGCGAGAATTTTAACCGCGTATGTTGTGTCGGGGGTGCTTTTAACGGCGGTTGGTGTGTATGAGCCGCTTGTTGAGTTCGCTCAATGCGGAGCAACGGTACCACTTACGGGGTTCGGATATAGCCTCGCAAAAGGAGTTGAGCTGGCTGTTGACGAATACGGACTTATCGGTGCACTTTCAGGAGGACTTACAGCGACGGCGGCAGGAATTGCGGCGGCAATAGTCTTCGGCGTTATAATGGCTCTTATTTTTGAGCCGGGAGACAAATCTTAACCAATGTTTCACGTGAAACATTGGTTTTTCTTTATTTTTTCGTGAAAACGGGCAAAAAAACAAAATAAGCCTTGTAGAAAGAAATAGCGCGTGTTATAATTATTAGGTAACGGGAGGTGTATTATGTCCAAAATAATAGCTATAGTAAACCAAAAAGGTGGAGTTGGCAAGACCACAACAGCCGTTAATTTGGCGGCAGCGGTGGGAATTGCAGGCAAAAAGGTGCTTTTAGTTGATGCTGACCCGCAAGGAAACTCAACCAGTGGTTTTGGAATAAACAAGCGTGAGGTTACCTTTTCCTCTTATGACCTTTTAATAGGTTCGCAAAAGGCAAAAACCGCAACGGTTACAACAACATTTAAAAATGTTGATATTATACCCGCCAATATGGATTTGGCAGGCGCAGAGGTAGAACTTATCTCCATCGAAAACCGCGAAGCTCAGTTAAAAAGGGCGTTATCACTTGTTCGCGGCGACTATGATTACATATTTATAGACTGTCCGCCATCTTTGGGACTTATAACAATAAATGCTCTTACCGCAAGTGATACTGTGTTAGTTCCCGTTCAATGCGAATATTATGCTATGGAGGGTCTTTCGCAGCTTATGTCCAGCGTTCGTTCAATAAAAAGGCTATATAATGCGGGACTTGAGCTTGAAGGCGTTGTACTTACGATGTTTGATGGGCGTTTAAACCTTACCCATCAGGTTGTGGGCGAACTTAAGAAGTTTTTTGCAAACAAACTCTATACAACAACAATCCCGCGCGCTGTAAGACTTTCCGAGGCTCCGAGCTATGGTATGCCGATTCAGTATTATGATAAGCGCTCTAAGGGTGCTAAGGCGTATGACGAGCTTGCGCGCGAGCTTATCAAAAGAAATGGGGGAAGATAAATGGCAGTAAAGAAGGGTGGCTTAGGCCGCGGACTTGATGCACTGTTTAATGAAAATGCAACCGATAATGATATTGCAATCGAGGTAAAATTAGTAGATATTGAGCCTAATAAAGATCAGCCGCGAAAAAGCTTTGATCGTGCAGCACTCGAAGAATTAGCTTCAAGCATAAAAGAACACGGACTTCTCCAACCGATAGTGGTAAAACCGCTTACAAACGGCACGTATCGCATTATTGCGGGTGAGCGCCGTTGGAGAGCGTCAATGATAGCCGAACTTGAAAGGGTGCCGGTTATTATAAAGGATTTGGGCGAGCAGGAGATTATGGAGGTAGCGCTCATAGAAAACCTGCAGCGTCAGGATTTGAACCCCGTTGAAGAGGCGTTGGGCTATAAATCTTTGATTGATCTTTATAATCTCACTCAGGAAGAGGTTGCGGTTAGGGTTGGAAAGTCCAGAGTGGCGGTAACAAATGCGCTCAGGCTCTTAAATCTTAATGAACGCGAGTTGGAAATGCTTAAGCGCGGCACTATAAACGCCGGTCAGGCAAGGACTATACTTTCGGCTGATGACCCACTGCTCAGGGAGCGAATTGCCGATATGGCGCTGGACGGCGCATCGGTAAGAATGCTTGAGCAGGCTGTAAAGGCGGCCAAAAAGGCACGCGGAAGCGGTCATACGTCCGGAAACAACAGTTTTTATACCGAGGTAGAGATTGCGCTTAAAGAAGCGCTTCACCGCAAGGTTAAGGTTGTTAGCCTTGGCGAAAACCATGGTATGATTAGCCTTGAGTTTTACGGAGAAGAGGAACTCCGCGATATAGCAGCTAAACTTGGAAAAATGTATTGATTTTTAATCAGTCCATAATAAATTTATAATAAATCAACAATAGATATGTTTCACGTGAAACAGGGAGGAAAATTATGAGCAAAGCAGTATTAGATTACATTGAAAAACATTGGGTAGACGTAACCAAAGAGATTCGAGAGGACCGCGAGGATGGTGTTAGAACTCTTTACGGTTTGCCATATCCATTTACAATTCCCGCAGTTGGCACCTTTGAGGAGCTTTACTATTGGGATACATATTTCACAAACCCCGGACTTTTGCTTGTTGGTCGCGAACAGTTGGCAAAAAACAACACCGATAATGTTCTTTTTATGATTGACCGTTTTGGCCACATGAAAAACAGCAACCGCTTCTATCATGCAGGACTTGGTCAACCGCCGTTCGCTTCAAGAATGGTGCGCGAAACTTTTGATTATTACAAGGACAAAACCTGGCTTTATGGCGCGTTTAACACATTAAAGAAGGAATACAACTTCTGGATGACCGAGCGTATGACAAGTATCGGTCTTAACCAATATGCAGGTAAAAACGTTGACAAGCCGCTGGATGAAAAGGCCGGCGACTTCATTCGCCGCGCTTGTAACGGTCAGCATCCCGAAGGCAAAACATTAGAGCAGGTTGTTGACCATTATATGATTTGCTGCGAGTCGGGTTGGGACTGCAATCCGCGTTGGGGCTTCGAGGGTTGGAACTATGTTCAGGTTGAACTCAACTCCTTGCTTTATGATTGGGAAAAGAATATGGCTTACTTCTCAGAAGTACTTGAAATGGGCGAAGAGGAGAAATGGGAAGCTGCGGCGGCTAAGAGAAAAGAATTAATGTTTAAATATCTCTTAAATTCCGATGGTGTTCTTACCGATTATGATTTTGTAAACGGCAAGCACTCCGAAATCACATCTTCCTGCACACTTTATCCGATGTTTGTGGGCCTTGCTGAAAAAGAGGATGCCGAGGCAGCGGTTAAAAATATGGCAAAATATGAAGTTGATTTTGGTCTAGCTTCTTGTGAATACAATAAATATTCAGATACCCACTCTTTCCAATGGAACTATCCGATAGGTTGGGCTTGTCAGCAGTATCTTGCTGTAAAGGCGCTTGATAAATACGGATATAAAGAAGAGGCAAAGCGTATTGCCACTAAATATAAGAACTTAGTTGAAAAAGTTTTTGAAGAAACCGGTCAACTTTGGGAAAAATATAATGTTGTTGAGGGTTCAAATCGCGTATTATCCAAAGAGCGCACCGAAAAAATGCCTTGGATGATGGGTTGGACTGCTGCAGCATATCTTACTTGTAAGAAATATCTCGAAGATGGTACAATCTAAATGGTAAATTTTACCATTTTTAAAGGAGAAGGTATATGAAAGGAATAATTCTTGCGGGAGGCTCGGGTACGCGCCTCTATCCGCTGACAATGGTAACATCTAAACAGCTCTTACCCGTTTACGATAAACCGATGGTATTTTACCCGCTTTCAACCCTAATGTTAGCAGGAATTAAGGATATTATGATAATATCAACACCGCAGGATTTACCGAATTTTGAAAGGCTTCTCGGCGATGGCAGCAGATACGGAATAAACCTGTCATACAAGGTGCAGCCATCTCCTGATGGTTTAGCTCAGGCGTTTATTTTGGGCGAAGAGTTTATTGGCGATGATGCCTGCGCTATGGTGCTTGGCGATAATATCTTCTATGGCAACGGTTTCGGCAAGCTTTTGCGCGAGGCCGCTACCAATGCTGAGGAAAATGCAAGAGCCACCGTGTTTGGTTATTATGTTCATGACCCTGAGCGCTTTGGAATTGTTGAATTTGATGAAAGCGGAAAGGTTATTTCGGTTGAGGAAAAACCGAAGTCGCCCAAGAGCAACTATGCTATTACAGGACTTTATTTTTATCCCGCAGGGGTTGCGGCAAAGGCGGGTCAGGTAAAACCCTCTGCAAGAGGCGAACTTGAAATAACAACCCTTAATGAAATGTATTTAAAGCAGGACATTTTGGATGTAAAACTCTTAGGTCGTGGTTTCGCGTGGCTTGATACAGGCACCATGGACTCTTTGGTTGAGGCTTCCGATTTTGTGCAGATGGTTGAAAAGCGTCAGGGAATTAAGATTTCTGCGCTTGAAGAAATCGCATATTTAAAAGGTTGGATAACTAAAGAAATGTTGCTTGAGGCGGCGGAGCGCTATGGAAAATCTCCCTATGGCCTGCATCTTAAAAAGGTTGCCTTAGGCGAGATTAGATACTAGGGGTGAAATTATGAAGATTATAGCAACAGAAATTCCTGAGGTTAAGATTATTGAACCCGATGTTTTCGGTGACCACCGTGGTTATTTTTTTGAAACCTGGTCGGAACATAAATATAAGGAGCTAGGATTTGTGCCTTGCCAGGATAATGAAAGTTTTACTGCAAAAAAAGGCACCCTTCGCGGTCTTCATTTTCAGCAGGCCCCCATGGCTCAGGCGAAAATTGTTCGCGTTGTAAGCGGAGCCGTGCTTGATGTTGCGGTTGATTTGCGCAAGGGCTCGCCAACCTATAAAAAATGGGTTGCGGTTAAGATGAGCGCTGAGAACAAGCGGCAGTTTTTCATTCCGCGCGGTTTTGCGCATGGATTTTTAACCCTTACCGATAATGTAACATTCTGTTATAAGGTTGATAACCTTTATTCTAAGGAATGCGATCGTTCGGTTCGCTTCGATGATGCAGAAATCGGCGTTGAATGGGGTGTTACCGACCCGATTCTATCCGAAAAAGATTTAAATGCACCGCTTCTAAGTGAAAGCGATTGCAATTTTGTTTATTAAAGGAGAAAAGGAATGACAATTATCGTTACCGGCGGCGCCGGATTTATAGGAAGTAACTTTGTTTTCCACATGCTTGGGAAGTATCCCGATTATAGAATTGTTTGCCTTGATAAGTTAACCTATGCTGGCAACCTTTCCACTCTTGAATCGGTTATGTCAAACCCGAATTTCCGCTTTGTTAAGGTCGATATATGCGATAGAGAGGCGGTTTTTGCCCTTTTTGAAGAGGAGAAACCGGATATCGTTGTAAATTTTGCGGCAGAAAGCCATGTTGACCGTTCTATTGAGGACCCTGAAATCTTCCTTAAAACAAACATTTTAGGAACACAAGTTTTAATGGATGCCGCGAGAAAGTTCTCGGTTAAGCGCTATCATCAGGTTTCAACCGATGAGGTTTATGGGGATTTACCGCTTGACCGTCCCGACCTTTTCTTTACCGAAGAAACCCCGATTCACACTTCTAGCCCCTATTCATCCTCAAAAGCGGGCGCTGATTTGCTCGTTATGGCGTATTACCGCACCTATGGTTTGCCCGTAACCATCAGCCGCTGCTCTAATAATTATGGTCCTTACCATTTTCCCGAAAAATTAATTCCGCTAATGATAGCAAATGCTCTTGCCGATAAACCGCTTCCGGTTTATGGAGAGGGACTTAACGTTCGAGATTGGCTTTATGTTGAGGATCACTGCAAAGCAATTGATTTAATTATCCACAAGGGCAGAGTGGGCGAAGTTTATAACATTGGCGGCCATAACGAAATGGCTAATATTGATATAGTTAAGATAATTTGTAAGGAACTCGGCAAACCCGAGAGCCTTATTACACATGTTGGCGACCGAAAGGGACACGATATGCGTTACGCCATAGATCCAACCAAAATCCATAACGAGCTTGGTTGGTTGCCCGAAACTATGTTTAAGGATGGCATAAAGAAGACTATTCAGTGGTATTTGGACAATAAGGAATGGTGGGAAACCATTATTTCGGGCGAGTACCGCGATTATTATGATAAAATGTATTCGGGTAGATAGGAGAAAAAATGAAGGTATTTGTAACCGGAGTTGGCGGCCAATTAGGGCACGATGTTTTGTGTGAACTTGATAGCCGCGGTATTGAAGCGGTAGGTTCCGATATTTCCGAGATTTATAGTGGAATCAAGGGAACTGCTGCCGAAAATATGCCATATATAAGCCTTGATATAACAAATGAAGAGGCGGTTACCTCGGCAATTTCTGAAATTCGCCCCGATGCCATAATCCATTGCGCCGCTTGGACGGCTGTTGATGCCGCAGAGGCGGAGGAAAACAGGCAAAAGGTGTGGGCAGTAAATGTTAAGGGTACCGAGAATATAGCTAAAGCGGCAAAAAAAATCGATGCCAAAATGATTTATATCAGCACCGATTATGTTTTTAGCGGCAAGGGCGAAGTGCCATGGGATGCCGACAGCAAGGATTTTGCTCCGCTTAATGTTTATGGCGAGAGCAAGCTTTATGGCGAAAAGGCGGTTAGCGAAACGCTAGAAAAATATTTCATTGTGCGAATTGCTTGGGTGTTTGGAATAAACGGCAGCAATTTCATTAAAACAATGCTGAATGTTGGCAAGAAATTCCCCGAGCTTCGTGTGGTTAATGACCAAATAGGCACCCCAACCTATACGCTCGACCTTTCCCGACTGCTTGTTGATATGGTAGAAAGCGAAAAGTATGGTTTTTATCACGCCACCAATGAGGGCGGATATATTTCTTGGTATGATTTTGCCTGTGAAATTTTCAAAACGGCAGGTTATGACGCAAAGGTTAACCCCGTTACCACCGCCGAATACGGCGTTTCGGCCGCGGCGCGCCCCTTTAATAGCCGACTTGATAAATCAAAACTAATAAAAATGGGTTTTGAGCCTCTTCCTGATTGGAAAAACGCGCTCGGACGCTATTTGAAGGAAATAATAAAAGAGTGATGGGAAACCATCACTCTTTTTTCTATTTTGCAAGTAAATAAACATTTCCCTCAAAGTCATTTTCGGGGGAGATAATGATTTTTTCATTATCTATTTCAGCATTCAAATTATAAAGAGATTTGATAATTTTAAATCCGCTTGGAATATTAAAGCTTAATTTCTTTGCATCTTCAAATGAATGGGTAACAAGAAGTGCTTTTTGTCCGTCTTCGCTAAAGCGAATAACGGCCTGAGTGCCTGTTGGGTTGGAAAAACTGCACTCATCCGTGCGATAAATATAACTGTTTCCTTTTTTAATTATATCGGCAACCTCGCAGTAGAAATCTTCGGCGGCGTAAACCATATTCATTTGCTCTTTTTTAAGGCTCGGGAAATCGCCCGACCAACAAAGTCTACCCAAAAAGCCACCCGAAATAATATGAGTGAAACGAGTTTTATCATAATCGGGCTTTAGAGTGCACCAAACAGATGACTGCCTTGGCGGAGCAATGTAATGAAGGTTAGCGAGGATAACGGGCCCTTCATAACCTTCGTGGGCATCGCTGCCCGAAGAAATTTGGGTTATATCCATCATGCTCGGCTCTAATCGGCAACCGCCCGAAGCGCAGTTTTCAATAATGAGTCCCGGCACTTCGTTGTTCATCTTAATAAAGAATTCGCGGACCTTTTGCATATGCTCGCGAAGATTTTCTCCGGGCGAGTCGTTTCCGTCAATTCCAATACCCATACTTGCATTGTAATCAACCTTAATATAACCAAAACCGCCATCATTTAAGAAATCAATAACCTTATTAGTGAGATAGTCGCGAACTTTTTCTTTTCTGAAATCGAAAAAGCTCTCTCTTCTGCCATTTATAACCTTACCGACTACTGTATGCCCGTTTTTTTGCACCTTCATATCATCATATTCTGCCTTAAAGTGTTCCGAACCCTCGGTTGCACATTCGAATTCCATCCAAATTCCCGGAATTAAACCGCGTTTTCTGATTTCATCGGTAAAATGCTTCATTCCGTTTGGGAAGGACTTAGTGTTTACCTCCCAGTCGCCAATGCCTTTATCCCTTAAAAACCAACCATCATCAACAATTAAGTATTTGGTTTTGCCCTTTTTTAGAATATCTGCGAGTTTTACCAAAAATTCTTCGGTTGGGTGGCCCCAGGTGGTAGCCCATTCATTATAGGCAATTGCCATATCGTTATCCTTGCCGTTTTTATCTATATAGCGGTGCCTTGCGGATAAAAGGCGGTTTGAACTTTCAGCAACCGAGCCTTTTGTTACGGTTATATAAGCGGTGGGCGAGCAAAACGCTTCGCCGCTGTCTATCCTCTTGCTCCAAAGGCCAAAGTTGCTATCGGCAAGTCCGCAAGAAAGATTAAGGTTTGAATAGGTTCTTGTGAGTTCCATCTGCCAAGAGGCGTTATGCGCTAGGGAAACACCCCAAACAGTATTACTTTTTGTATCTTCTATAGCGCAAATGGGGTGGTAATGCCTAACGGGGCGAGAGCCGGTTGCTCCAAACCTAAGGTTTTCGCCCGAAAGGGTCCAGGCCTTTTCAAGACCAAGCGAATTTAAGGTTTCACTTTTTAAAAGACCTTCCATTGACCAGCCCGCAATAAAGCGGTGGAAAAGGGTGGTTTTTCCGCCATCATCTGCAGCGAACGGACTTAATAAATCCAGCGAAACGCTGGTTAAATATTCAAGGGTCAAGGTTTTATTTGAAAAATTATAAAATTCGGTTTTACTTTCAACCGCTTTTTCCCCTTTAAACCATAAAAGAGTGTGGCGAATTCCGTATCCTAAAGGGGATTCTTCGGTTGTTTCAATTTTTATATATTCTTCGCTCTCTTCTGCATCTTGATTTTTGAACTTCAAGGTATCAAGAGTTTCGCTTAGCTTTAAGCAGTTAGAATATATGCCCTCGTTATGCTCGCCCAAATGAATATGGGCAAGACTCGAATATTTATAAGCATCAATATTTTTATCATTTTCTTCATATTCCATATCGTTCGGAAGAATGATAAAAAGCGCTCTGTTTTCATCATTTAAAATATATGTTGCCTTCATATCTCCTAAAATATAGGAATTAAGTATTTTAGACATTAAAACACTTCCTTTCAAGAAATAAGTATATCAAAAAGATGGTTGCAATGCAATAAAAAATTGCAGAGGCACTTAAATTTATAAAGGCATATTTAAAGCCGCTTTTTCATACAATTAACTATAATTTAGGAGTTGATTTTATGAGAACGCCATTTAGCGATAGAGCGGTGATTTTAGGGGAATACATAGCAGAAACGGGTGGCACGGTGCGTGCTGCTGCAAAGGTTTTCGGAGTTAGCAAATCAACTGTGCATAAAGATGTTTCGGAAAAGCTTCGGCGGATAAATCCCGAGCTTTATGAAAGGGTGCGCTGCGTTCTTGAAAAGAATAAAGAGGAGCGGCACATTCGCGGAGGCGAAGCCACCCGAAAAAAGTATAAAGGTAAATAAAAAAGCCACATGTTTCACATGTGGCTTTTTTATATTTAATTATTATTTTCTGGCTTCAATAAGATTCTTAGCAATTTCTGCTATATATTCAGGAGTCCAATCGGGGTGGATATCCATGTGAGCGCAGCTTGATAAAATTTCAATGCTTTTTTTGCAGGAATCTTTTGTGAATAAAGGAGCGTCCTTGTTTTCTTCCATATAATATGGATTCATTCTCGGGTGTGCTGCGCCATTCTTAGCAAGCAAAGCATCCCAATAGCAATAAACGTGCTTATCAACGTTTGCAGGAATTCCAAGTCCCTTAACCTTTGAGCAAATCTCTTTTGCTTCTTCGGGCGAAGAGAATTTAAAGGTAACGGCAGAAGAGCATTCGCCCTCGGGGTCGTTTGAAGGGATGAAATCATAATAATCCTTAACGGCATCCATAAGAAGCTTTTTGTTCTTTCTTAAATCGGCTAAAATGCCTTCAAGGCGAGTTAACTGAACCCTTAAGATTGCCGAAGTGATTTCGTTTGTTCTGAATTCGGTACCGCAGAAAACCTCGGTTGTAAAATCTTTCATTTGGTTACCAAAGAAAGAAACTGCCGAGCTATCATGATAAATTTTACCCTTTTCATAAATTTCTCTATTGTTTGTGAACATAGCGCCGCCTTCGCCCGCGCTGATGTTTTTGAAATAGTTAAAGCTGAATGCGCCTGCATCGCCGATAGCGCCGAGTCTTTTACCCCTATATGAGCCGCCTACAGCCTGGCAAGCATCCTCAAGCACCATTAAATTATGCTTTTTAGCAACCGCCATAATTTTATCCATATCAGCAGGATAACCCTTCATATGAACGGGTAAAAGCACCTTGGTGTTTTTAGTGATTTTCTTTTCAACATCCTTAGCATCCATCATTAATGATTCATCAATTTCTGCAACTACGGGAATTGCGCCTGTGGCAAGAACAGCAAAGGCTGTTGCAATATATGTATAAGCAGGAACAATAACCTCATCTCCGGGGCCAACACCCATACCGATAAGTGAAGATGTGAGCGCTGCTGTACCCGAAGTTAACGAAACGGTATAATCAACATCCAAAAGCTCGCACAATTCTTTTTCGAGATTCTCGGTTTCCTTATAGGTGCTTGCAGTAGCTTTGAAAAGTTCTCTTGAATTAATAACTCTTGCAACTGCATCTATTTCCTCTTGTCCAATTCTATACATAGTGAATCCTCCCTGCAATAGTGAGGTGCCCTGACCTCTATTAACATAATAGCATATAACAATATGGGTTACACCCTTTTAATGTCTTAAAAAATTCGCAAAAATTCACAAAATCTTGATTTTTTAAATGAAAGTATGTAAAATGAAATACGGAGGTGTTAATATGATTTATCAAAATCTTCATTTAGGAGACCCACCATATCTCCTCGCTTCAAAAAGCTTATTGGCATTCCCTGCCCATACCCATATAGAAATTGAATTGTTTTACTGCACAAAGGGCAGTTATGAAATGATTATTGACCGAAAGAAGCATACCGTTCATGCGGGCGAGCTCGCTATTATCGGCTCAATGATTTCGCATGAGGTTTTGGAATCGGAAAACTATTCTTCATCTAACTGCGTCGTTTTGGAAATTGGCCCCACCATGCTTGGCGAATATTTCATTCCGATAGAAAATCAGGCATTTCCGAATCCTATAGTTGATTTAAAACAGGAAAGATACAAGGAACTTTATAATTTGTTCAATGAAGTAGCATTGTTTTGCCAAAATTCATCCGATTTTTCGAGCCTTTTAATCAAGGGCAACATTTATAAGATTTCGGCGCATATTTTAAAAGAATTTGCCACAGAAAACAGGGGCTCAAACATCCCCAAAAGGTTGAATTTTATAAATGCGGTGGAAAAAGCACTGGAATTTATTTACAACAATTATGAGCGCAAGCTAACGGTGGAAGAAGTGGCAAAAAATTGCGGTTACAGTAAAAGTAATTTTTGCAAAATTTTCAAAACAATAACAGGCGATACCTTCCACAACATTCTTAATAGCCATCGAATAAAAATGTCTTGCATTCTTCTCAAAAATTCTAATTATTCGGTAGAAGATGTCGCCACAAAAGTTGGTTTTGCCGATTCCAAAAGCTTTTGCAGAATCTTTAAAACAGCAAACGGAATCTCCCCCGGTCAGTATAGAAAGAAATAATTTATATTATATTGCAAATTTTTGGGAATTAATTGAGAATATAGTATCTTGCTTAATTTATAAAAAATTTTATAATAAAAAAGAACTGTTATTATTGTTTTCAGAGGTAAAAATGGATATTAAAATTTTTCAGGCTATAGAGGGCGCAAAAAAAGCTACGGGGCTTACTATAATTATAGATGTTTTCCGTGCTTTTTCAGTTGAGGCATATTGCTTCTCAAAAGGGGCAGAGAAAATAATTCCCGTGGGAGATAGCGAAATTGCCTATCGCTTAAAGGGGGAAAACCCAAATATGATTTTGGCGGGCGAGAGAGATGGCAAAATTTTACCCGGTTTTGATACAGGCAACTCACCATCTCAGTTATCAGATATTGATTTAAAGGGAAAAACCGTTATACATACAACGAGTGCAGGAACTCAAGGCATTGCCAATGCTAAAAATGCTCGAGAAATTTTAGGAGCCAGCCTTGTGAATGCCAAAGCGACCGCGAAATACATAAAGCAGAGCGGTGAGACTGATATTTCCTTGGTGTGTATGGGATATGCGGGCGAATACCCGACCGATGAGGATACCCTATGCGCTGAGTATATCAAGAGTATACTATGCGGCACCGAAATAGACCTAAAAAAAGGCATTGAAAATCTAAAATTAACCGATGGCGCAAAATTCTTTGATAAAGAACAAAACGATGTTTTCCCCGAAAAAGATTTTTATATGTGCACAGAATATGATAAATTCGATTTTGCCATGCGGTTAAACAGAAATTTGGATTTAGCATATATGGAAAAAATTATACTATAGAGGAAAAATATTTATGAGATACGTATTCGATAATGATTTGCATATTCATTCCAAAATTTCTTCGTGTTCAAGAGATGAAAAGCAAACAACGGAGCGAATTTTGGAGTATGCAAAAGAGAATAATCTTAAAACAATATGCCTAACAGATCATTTTTGGGATGAAAAGGTTGAAAGCGAGCGTTCTTGGTATACCGGGCAAAATTTTGAGCATATTTCGGCGGCTTTACCCTTGCCGCAGGCAGAGGGAATTGAGTTTATGTTTGGCTGCGAAACCGAAATGGATAAATTTTTTACTTTAGGCATAGCAAAAGAAACCTTCGAAAAGTTCGATTTTATTGTTGTTCCCACAACCCATCTGCATTTTATAAATTTCACCATAGCCAGTGAAGATAACACCTATGAGAACAGGGCAAGACTCTGGGTAGAGCGCTTTGACGCGCTTCTCAATATGGACTTGCCGTTTCATAAGATGGGCTTGGCTCACATAACCTGTAACCTGATAGGTCCTACAAGAGCGGAATATTTAGAGGTTTTAAAGCTTATCCCCGAAAGAGGAATTAAAAGGCTCTTTAAAAAGGCTGCGGAAGTGGGAATTGGAATTGAAATCAATTCAAGTGCTTTAAGGTTTGCCAATGAAGAAGAGGCGGAAATGGTGCTTAAGGTCTATAAAATTGCAAAAGAATGCGGTTGCAAATTCTATTGCGGAAGCGATGCGCATCACCCCGATGCTTTGGATATTGCAAAATCGGTTTTCGAGGATATCATTGACAGACTTGAGTTAACCGAGGACGATAAATTCCATATAGCAAGATAAAAATAAAAGTCTGAAAGCTTTAAAACTTTCAGACTTTTTTATTTTATTCGGTTACAGGATTTCCGAGGGCAACATTTTTAATGTTTTTAGCAAAGTTATCATAACTTGTTGCGGTTATAAGTCCCATAGGAATTCCGTTCATTTCAACCTGGTATCTTCCGCTTGAATAGGGCTTAAAGTTAAGAACTGTGTCCTTAGTACCATTTGAGTGAACAAGCGTTACCGTAAGCGTTATATCTTTTAAAGATTTTGTGTTATGCTCAACCGGAGTTAAGGAGATGAATTGGCGGTAGAATGCCTTGAAGTTATCAATGTCGAGCTCGGCATTATTGTAATATGCGCTATATTTTTCGTCTTCCTGTTCATAAACGGTTTTGAATTCATATTTTTCGCCGTCTTCAAACTCCGCTTTGAAGTAAGAGAGTCCTGAAAGGTTTTCGAGAACAATAAAGGAACTGAAATAATCTTCCGCCTTTTTATCTCCGAAAATTAATGATGATACGGGGATTTTATGAATGAGTCCGCCATAGGTATCAATTGCGGCATAATAGTTATCATCCACCTTGGTGGCGAGTATTGTGTAAACCGAGTCCTTTACCGAAATTGATAACATAATATCAGGGTTATCAAGCTTATATTCCTTAAGGGTTTTATCGTCCGGCTCAAAGGCGTATGCGCCCGAGGAGGCAATGCCTGAGGATAAAACACCGATAAGCTCAGTAATGGTGTCGTCATCGCCAATTCTATAGGAGGGAGCGGTGATTTTAAATGCAAAATAGGCATTTAAGGTTTCATCCTCCTGCGGAACAATCTTTAAAGGAGCGGCATAGTTTTTGCCGTTTATTGCAATATAATCGAAATCGGAAAGCGAACCATCCTTAAAGCAATCGGTGTTATCTTCGGTTTGAACAACGCCCGAAAGGCCGGTGGTTGTTGCAAAGTCAATCGCCTTTACATCGATTAGTTCTCCAATGCTGCTTTCGGCTAAATAAATTTTATCGCTGTTTGAAAGAGAGCAATAATAACCTATATTAGCGGGGGCTACATTTCCAATTTTAACGGTTACCTTTTCAAAAGCGTTATTGCGGGGGTGTAGAGTGATTTGAGCTTTTGGAGAATCAAGGCCAAAATCCTTAAGTTCTCCTGAAACTTCCTTTGTGGCATTAATCACCGCGGCATCATCAATGGCGCTTTCAATGGCGCTCGAATCGGTAAGGAGGTTGTTAACCCCTTCAACCGCCCATTCAATATCTGAAGAATCTTCATCTTCGGTAATGGAAGATATAAGAGTAACCGAAGAGTTTTCGCCCTTGATTTCGGCTTTTTCTATATTCGCAGAATCAATATTTAAAACCGAGAAGGTAACTTCTGCTTTTTGCCCCTCTTCCTTTTCGGGAATCAGGGAAATAACCGCAATAGTTGAGCCAACAATTATTGTAACTGCTAAAAAAGCGGCGATAAGTTTCTTGAAAACATTTTGCTTTTTAGGAGGCTTATCGTTATGCTCGGTAGGGGCTGAAAAGATGGTTGAGTTTTCGTTATTACTCATCTGTTTTTCCTCCTGAACCAGATAACAACGCCTGCCGCAATCAGAATAATCGGAACTATTCCCATAAAGATAATGCGAATGGCAACAGCGCCTGTTTCGCTTACTTTTTCGGCAAAGGTTTCGGTTGTAACGGTTTTATCAAGGAAAAGAAGCTTGCTGTCATCCTCAAAGCCTGCGGTTGTAAGGGCAGAGTTGAGGGATGCTTCCATATTGCCAAGCTGAGAAAGCTGAGCCCACTGCGAATAGATAAAGTCAAGAGAAGAGAATGAAACAACATAGCTCTTTTTGAGTTCATCTCCAACAACATCTGAATCGGTTGTAACGATTAGGTTCGGGAAGCTCTGCTTTTTATATGAGTCATCGGGCTTCCAATCGGTCTTAATGTTGTGGGGTGCGGCAATAACTGTATCGGCTGTTGAAACGAGAACCTTTGTGTCCTTAGAGGAATAGGTTTCATAAACGGTCTGCATGGGTAGGTTATGGCCTAAAATATAGTTTTTATCGGCATTTGTGATTTTTAAATCACTCTCATTATTAAATGCAGCGAGTGTTGTGGGGTTGCCTTGTTGATGGTTGGAGGAGTTGGTTTCATAGAGAATACCCTCGCTGTAGGAAACGCCCCATTCCTTTAAGAACTCAACCAAATTAGTGAGTTTTGCAACAGAGGTTGAGGGAACGAAGATTAGAGATTTGCCGCGGTTACCTCCATTATTAAGCCAATTGTTTATTGCCGAAATTTCGCTCGGTAATAAATCCTTTGTGGGAGCAATAAGATAAAGCTGGTCGATTTCATTTGGAATTTCCGAAATGATATTATCGGTAATTTCCGAAAGTTCAAAACCATTGAGCTTTAACTGCGAGCCGAAGAGGGTTTCGAAAATTTCATTATCCGAATAGGTGGCAAGCAAAGCACCCTTTTTGGTTTTACCGCTAATGCAGGTGTTAATAGCGGAGGAAAGAGCGCTCTCAAGTTTGTTACCTGTGATGGAGTAATAATAACCCGAGCCCGAAACATCGGAGTAGGCATAGATATCGTTAAAGCCAACAACCTTGTTTTGATTATCGACGCGAACGATAATATCTCCATAGAAAATAGAGGGGAATTCGCTGGCAATAGCCGAGCCTGCGGTTGAACTTAAATCGATATATTCAACCTGAATTTTCGGGTTTAACTCTTTATATAAATTAATAAGGCGAATGGTTTGGGCATAGTATCCGCCGCCCTCATCATAAACACCAATATACTGCTGAGCAAGGTAATCCATATAGCCATCGGTATAATCAGATTCGGTAGCGCAAACAGTAAGGGTGATTTCCTTATCAATTCCCTTAATAAACTCTGCGTTTTCTTCGCTAATGCTGTTTTCTCCTGCGAAGGAAAGGTCGAGCTTTAAGGAAACTCTTGAAGCAAGCGCTGAGAAAAGCACATTTATAACAATAAGGGCAACGAGCGCAAGGGCTACAATGCCAACCGAATAACCGCCATACTTATAAAAGGCTTTGCGGCTGAGTTTATTTTCGGAGTTTTCGGTTTTATTAATCTTAAAAATATTTTTTAAATTCATAAAACTATTCCTCCTTTTATGCCCAACGGCGTTTTTCTAATGAACGCGCCGTTAAAAATATGAAAAATGCCGAAATGCTTACCATATAAATAATATCGGTTAAATCTAAAACACCGGTTGTGAAGTTGCTGAAGCGGTCGATAAATGAAATTGCCGAAGCAACCGATTGCAAAAGTGTTGAATTTATAGCTCCGGCATAAGAGCCTAAGAACATAACCGCTAAAAAGATAACAAATGTGAGTGCTGCCGAAATAATCGGGCTTTCGGTAAGGGATGAAATAAACATACCAATGCTTATCATAACGCTTCCGAGAAGTAACATACCGAGAAGTGCGTAAAGGTAGATTAACCAGTTAACCGAAACATAGAATGTAACAACAAGTTGGAAAACAAGGGTTAATGCAAAGCCGAGCGCAAACAGGGCGAGCGCCGCAAAGAATTTACCCATAACAATGCCCGAAATTTTAACGGGGGAGGTTAGCAAAATCTGGTCGGTTTTTTGCCTTCTGTCCTCGCTGAAGAGTCGCATTGTGATAAAGGGTGTTGCAAATATTGCTATTGTTGACATAGCGCCGATAACGCTTTCAACCTCGGGCGCACCCTGAGCATAAATAACGCTGAAAAACATAGCCGAAAAAAGAGTGAAAGCGGCAACAATAACAAAGCCAACGGGGGTTGTGAAAAAAGACATGAATTCTCTTTTAAAAATAGCCTTCATTATTCCTCATCCTCCTTTGTGAAAACCTGATTTACGGTGGCATCGGTAAGTCTTAAGAAAATTTGCTCTAATGTAAGTTCATTTGAGCGAAGTTCTAAAATTGGTCGGTTTCTTTCAGCCAAGCGTTCAAAAACATCCTTGCGAATGTCTGCAGCGTCCTTGGGGGTTATAACAAACTCGCAAGCACCCGCCTCGCGAATACCGTTTGAAAGAACCGAATCAACATTTTTAATGCTGAGCAAGATTTTCATAATCTCTTCTTCAGGACCTAAAACGCGAACCATTACCGAATGGTCGTTTGAAAGGTTTTTAGAAAGATTTTCGGCAGTATCGTTGGCAACGAGCTTACCATTATTAATTATTAATATTCTCTTGCAAACTGCCTGAATCTCTGAAAGAATGTGGGAAGAGAGAATAACGGTGTGGTTTTGGCCGAGTTTTGCAATTAATTCTCTTATTTCTATAATCTGTTTTGGGTCAAGACCAACCGTTGGCTCATCAAGGATAAGCACATCGGGGTTGCCCACAAGCGCCGAAGCAATACCAACGCGCTGGCGGTAACCTTTTGAAAGGTTTTTGATAAGGCGGTTTGCAACATTATCGATTTTAACAAGGTTTAAGATTTCCTCTATGTGCGCTTTTTTGGGGAATTTAACCTTTTTAAGCTCGTAAACGAAATAAAGATATTCAGTAACCGTCATATCAAGGTAAAGCGGCGGAATTTCGGGGAGATAACCAATTCTGCGCTTAGCATATTCGCTCTGTTCCAAAATATCATAACCATCAATAGAAGCCGAGCCTGAGGTTGCCGAAATGTATCCTGTCAGGATATTCATAATTGTTGATTTGCCGGCACCATTTGGTCCCAAAAAACCAACAACCTCACCTTTTTCAATGGTGAAAGATACATTGTCAACCGCTAAATGCTTGCCATATTTCTTGCTTAAAGAATTAACCTGTATCATAGAAAGCCTCCTCTTATTTACACAATAAAATATTACCAAATTTTTTCTTACATATTGTAAACAAATTATTAAGATTATTATACAATATTAATTGAATTAACACAAGCAAATATTGACTTTTTTTGTAAACCAAGTTAATATATCAATAAGGAGTGATGTTATGGCACTAATTAAAGAATTTAAAGCATTAAGATTTACTAAAAATGCGGGTGAAATAGGAGAAATTGTATGTCCGCCTTATGACATTATAAGCGAAGAAGAAAAAAAGGCTTATATTGCAAAAAATGAAAATAACATTATAAGGCTTGAAGCTCCCGAGCAGACCGAAGCCGGATACTTAGGCGCAAAAGCCGAGCTTGAAAAAAGAATAAACGGCGGCGTTATGAAAAGGGATGAAAACGAGGCTTTGTATATTTACGAAGAGGAGTTTTCGGTTGATGGGAAAAGTTATTCCTTCCGCGGAGTTACCGCCTATGTTAAACTTCATGAGTTTTCTGAGGGCGTAATTCTTCCCCATGAGCATACCCTTTCAAAAGCCAAGACCGATAGATTGAATCTTTTAAAAACAACCGGTTGCAGCTTTAGTCAAATTTATTCGCTTTTTACCGATGAAAAGGGCGAAATTGCTTCTTATATTAATGAATTATCGGCAACCGAGCCCGATATTGAGTTTACCGATAGCGATAATGTAACACATCGTATGTGGATGGTTCAAAAGAGCGATAAAACCGCGGCGCTTTGCGAAATGTTCGCTGATAAAAAGCTTTACATTGCCGATGGACACCACCGCTATGAAACTGCCCTTAACTATAGAAGATATTTAAAGGAAATAGGGGAAGTAAACGAAAACGCCGAATATATTATGATGTTCTTGGTGGATATGGAGAATGATGGTTTGGTTGTTTTCCCAACACACAGAGTGATTTTTGGCCTTGATAAGTTTGATAGCGCGGAATTATTAAGAAAAGCATCAGAACTTTTCGATATTAAGCAAACAAATAATGTAAACGCTTTATTAAATGAGGAATATGAAAAGGGCAACACCGCTTTTGGTTATTTCGATGGCGCGAAAACTTATCTTTTAACCTTAAAGGATAAGAGCGTGCTTGATAATCTGCTAGGCGATATGGGGGAAGCTTTAAGGCACTTGGATGTAACCGTTCTTCATAGCTTGATTTTAGAGAGCTTTTTGGGAATTGATAAGGAAAATCTTGCAAATCAGATTAACCTTAAATATACAAGAAGTGAAAAAGAGGCTATAGAAGAGGTTGAAAAAGGCGCCAACTGCTGCTTTATTCTAAATCCCACAAGGGTTAGCGAGATAGCCGCAGTTGCCAAAGAGGGCGATACCATGCCGCAAAAATCAACATATTTTTATCCGAAACTTATAACAGGGCTTGTTGTAAATCAAGTTAAATAAGGAGAGTTTAAAATGATTGAAATTGGAAGCCGCAGAGAATGCTTTTTCGATGATTTCTTAATTGATACCGAAAAAACAACCGCCGAAAAGAGATTACATAAACCCGTAAGATGCGGCACAATATTAGATATGAACAAGCCTTGGGAAGGCGAATATACAACAATGTATTCCGTAATTCAGGTTGATGGCAAGTATAAAATGTATTACACTTCAACCCTCGATACTAATAATAAATTTATTTGTTATGCCGAAAGTGATAACGGAGAAGATTGGGTGCGACCAAACCTTGGCATAGTTGAATTTGAGGGCTCTAAGGATAATAACATTATTTTTGATATACCCATGCTCATCGAGAAATTTGATTTTACTAACTTTGATAATCTTTCGGTGTGTTATGATGATAATCCTGAATGTCCCGCAGATGAAAAATATAAATTAACCGCTTTATGGATAGGCCATAGAGCCCTTATCGCTCTATTCAGCGCTGATGGTATTCATTTTACCAAGAGCCGAGTGCTAACTACCGATGGCGCGTTTGACTCCCAAAACCGCACATTTTGGAGCAAGGAGCATAACAAGTATTTCGCATATTTCCGCGGCGAGCACGACCCCGCAGAGGAAGTAGAGCTTTGCGATAAATCTTATACCGATAAGGTTGCAAACACCCTTTATGATCCGCTTAAATTCCTTCTTCGTGAACCGGGTGCCGGAACTCATACATTCATGCGCGATATAAGAATGATTGAATCGGTTGACTATATAAATTGGACTCCGCAGCAAAAAATCAACACAAGCGGAAATGATTATCAGCTTTATTTCAACACCGTTTTCCCGTACCCAAGAGCACCTCACTATTTAATTGGATTCCCAATGAGATATGTTGAGCGCAAGGCTTGGACTAAGTGTTACGATGAGCTTTGCGGCAGAGAAAAGCGCCTTGAAAGAATGGAAACTATGGCAAGATTGGGTCTTGCTATCAGCGATGGTCTATTTATGTCGAGCCGAGATGGTTTGAATTTTGAGAAGTTTGATGAAGCGCTTTTACCGCCCCCCGCCGAAAACCCCGAAGCCTTTGTTTATGGCGATGGAACTGCAGCGCCTGCTTTAATAGAGGTTCCCTCAAATGTAGAGGGTGGAGAGAAAGAGTATATGCTCATTCTCCGCGAAGCTTTCCGTGCAGCTGCAGGACCTAACAAGCTTGTAAAATATACCATCCGCCTTGATGGCTTTGTTTCTCGCCATGCAGGTGGAAAGGTTGAAACCCTTAAAACAAAGGAATTTGTTTATAGCGGCGAAAACCTATTTGCCAATATTGCAACTTCAGCAAGAGGCTTCGCTTATTTCACAATTAAGTGTGGCAAAGAGGAAATAACCTCGGTTGAAATGTTTGGTAACGCTACAAATAAGCGTATTCGCTTTGAAGATGATGAGGCGGTAAAACGCTTTGCGGGCAAACCTGCTACAATGGAAATCAAAATGTTCGATTGCGATATTTATTCATTTAAATTTGAGTAAAAGCAAAATCCCTTCCGTAAAAACGGAAGGGATTTATTGTTATAATAGGTATAAAATTCTCTATTTATTAAGTTTGATTTAACAAAATATCTTACATAATAACCATCACCACTAGACCAATCAGTGGTTAGGATAGGCTCTCGTTCGGTATCGACAAAATAGTTACTTATTCAATTTGTTTTTAGCGGTATTAATTGAAGAAACAAGTAGTTTCTTAACCTCAATACATTTTTCTAAAATATCATTATTATCGTAATAACCGCTTTCAATTAAAAGTTCGAGCCAATATTCGCTTTCGGAACATTCCTTGAGTGCAATTTGAAGCTTGGCAACAAAATCAGCAGTTCCGTGTCCGTAAAAAGCCTCGCGAATATTAGCGCCAACACTTGTACCACTACGGATAAGTTGATTTGTTAGAACGCTTTCTTTTTTAGTTTGTTTTACATAGTTGCAAACCTTAATTATCTGCAAAGCAAATTCTTTAGATTTTATAATCAACGGACTATCAGCCATAATATTACCACCCTTCTTTTCTTAATTATACCACTATAAAATAAAAAGAGCAAGGTGTAAACCTTGCATTTATAATTCGTGGCGAAGCCACACCGAACTTATTACCTCTTACTTCTTACTTATTACTTCCCAAAAATCCCACTGAGGTTTTAGTCGAGGTAAGAGTGAAGAGGTAAAAAGTAAGAAGTAAAAATCCCGCCCACTTAAAGTGAACGGGATTTTTGGTGACCCGGACGGGATTCGAACCCGTGTTACCGCCGTGAAAGGGCGGTGTCTTAGGCCTCTTGACCACCGGGCCATATGTGGTGGCTGTAATTGGACTTGAACCAATGACACTCCGGGTATGAACCGAATGCTCTAGCCAACTGAGCTATACAGCCACATACGCGA
>JAZOQP010000023.1:0-51054 GCA_045656145.1 Acutalibacteraceae bacterium | reverse complement strand
ACTAATGTGCATAAAAAAGAATGTTCATAACGGTTAAGTCCGTTATGAACATTCAACATGGTGCGAGTGACGGGACTTGAACCCGTACGCCAATGACACACGCCCCTCAAACGTGCCTGTCTGCCTATTCCAGCACACTCGCGAGAACGCTATATATTATATCATTAGTATCTGCCTTTGTCAACTAAAATTAAAAAAAAAGCGGGAAGAATTTACTTTCCCGCCTTTTTGTTATTTTATGGGTATTAAAAGAGTCTTTTTTGAAGGCAATATATCATCTTCCAAGGAGTTAATTTCACTGATTTCTTGAGGGTTACTATTATATTTTCTTGCAATACTCCAAAGTTCTTCTCCCGCTTCTGCATAATAAATCACAAGGGCGCTTTCATTCGTTTTTGTTTTAATCGAGGTTTCATCAACACAAATCTCGGTAACAAGATTAACTCTTTTTTCACAAAATATATCAGCATTAATACACAGTTCAACATTAACCTCCACCGAATTGCCACCCTGTAAAGTAAAACTCACATTATTGGTTACAACACTAGCCTTAGCTCCAATATTTTCATTACAGTTTTCTATTGGATGGTTATATTCAAAATCCAGCGTTTTTTCAATGTATTGCGGTGTTCCGGAAACATTTAATGCCAATATGCAAAGCTGCAATTCCCCTATTAACTTTAAATTACCATCAACAATTTTTGTTTGTGGTTTTGGATTTTCGCACCAAATATCCAAAACCGAAGAAATTTCGCCAATATTATCTATTGTTTTTCTGCAAAGGAATATATCATTAATATTTTCTTGCATTTTTGAAAGGGCAATTTCCTTAGTTTTTATCTCGGCATTATATTTGGTTGAATAAGCATCAAGAACAACGGGTAAATCATCTTCGCAGGAAGCAGATGCGCAAAAATTCAATTTGCTTGACAGCATAAAACTTCTTGTTTCTCCTGACGCAGATGTTCTTGGCTTTATTTCGAATGTTGCTACCTTAGTTTTTACCGATGCCACACAATTTTCATGAAGCCCATCAATATCGATAATTTGACTATACGGGATAGAATTTCGATAAATTTGCGGCTTTGAATTATGCTCAGCGCAATAAAGCACAAATATATTTAATTCGCCCTTTTGAGCAATTTTACCGCCTATAATTTTACACTCATTATTTACTGCCTTTGCATCGCATTTCAAAATGCAACGAATTGAGGGTTGCCCGTTAGATAACTCTAATTCCTCTTCAATAAGCAAAGATTTTTCGCCTGTGCCTATAGGCGAAGTGGCGGGCAAAAGTCCTCTGCGGATAATAACATCCCCGCCATCCAAATCGCTAACAATGCCAACCGATGCTTTTTTATGAACATCAACATAGATACCAATGGCGCCGTGAATATCAATTTTTCTTTCACTAAGACATCGGCAATTAACATATTCACATTTAACACTACTATCAATATAGGCATTATTACATTCACAACCTATATCAAACGGCTTTGAAAAATTAATGGTTTGCTCAAAACCAAAAATCTCATTTTCATCGGAGCAATAGATAATATTAATTAAAATATTTCCATCTACCGTTAAAGTCTGTCCCCCTATGCTATGAGATGATACACGCGGCACAATTCTACACTTAAGTATTTTAGAAATTTCGGGATAATAATCAGGCAAAGTAAATTCATTATCTAAACTATACTCCCCTGAGCCTGAAAAAAATTTATCATTATAGGTTGCTTCATGCTTTAAAATATTTAATTCCATACTGCCTACTCCTTTATCAGTTTGGTAAACTATATGTCCAACAAACAGGAAATATGCAATATGGAATTAAATTAAATCTTATAAATTTTGAAGAGTTTCCATTAGATAATCGGAAAACTCCTTAGTTGTAGCACCATCTATGTTACCCGTTACCACAACCTTCTTTTCGGTTTCGGTGCATATCGACATAGCACGGCTTAAAGCCTCTGCTTTCTCAACAAAGCCGATATGGCGAAGCAACATTTCGGTTGCCTTAAAGATACTTGAAGGATTAGCATAGTGGCCAATGCCCTCTTCTATCATTCTCGGAGCTGAGCCGTGGATAGCCTCGAACATAGCATACTTATCGCCAATATTAGCGCTACCTGCCGTTCCTACGCCGCCTTGAATTTGCGCTGCCTCATCGGTAATAATATCGCCATATAAATTAGGCAACACAAAAACCTGAAAACGGCTTCTTATATCGGTATTAACAAGATTTGCTGTCATAATATCGATATACCAATCTTCCGCAGTGATTTCTGGATATTCGCTTGCTACCATATGGCAAATTTCACTAAACTTTCCATCGGTCTTTTTCATAATATTTGCCTTGGTAACAATAGCTACATTATTTTTACCATTTTGCTTTGCATAATCAAATGCAGCACGTGCAATTCTTTCGGTACCTGCATTGGTGGTTACCTTAAAATCAACCGCCAACTTCTGGGGTAATTCAACACCTTTACTGCCAAGAACATACTCGCCCTCGGTGTTTTCACGATAGAAAATCCAATCTATATTTTCCTCAGGCACGCTAACAGGACGAACATTGGCATATAAATCAAGTTCACGTCTTAGCGCTACATTGGCGCTTTCCATTGTGCCGCCCTTTGGGGTGGTTGTGGGGCCTTTTAAGAGAACATCGCACTTTTTGATTTCGGCTAAAACATCATCCGGAATAGGTTTTCCAACCGCTAATCTGTTTTCAATGGTGAGACCGTTAATCACATTAAACTCAACCTTACCGCTTTTAACCTCATCATTTAACAAGAAGGCAATTAATCTTTTGGCTTCTTCGACTAAAAGCGGGCCAATACCATCGCCACCAATGATACCTATAACTATTTTTTCTGCTTTTGAGTAATCCTTTTTGGCGTTACCCTTTTCCATTTCTATACTTCTTGCTAACTGCTCATTTAAAAGTGCTCTGAATTGTTCGCAAGCTTTATCGATATACTGTTGCATTAGGAATTTGCCTCCTTAGTATACTTTAACAAGCTACCTGCCTTTAAAATTGCTTTTTGGCGCTCGGTAAAGGAACAAACAAGCGGTATTTCCTCACCTGTTGTTTTATTTTTAAGAACAATTTCGCCGCTATCCATACCGGCATAAACATTATTAAGTTCTAACTCATCGCCCTCAGATAATCTATCATAATCATCGGCATTTTTAAAGGTTAAAGGCATAATGCCTGCATTAATAAGGTTTGCTATATGGATTCGCGCAAAGCTCTTTGTAATTACTGCGCGAACACCTAAATAGAGAGGCACTAATGCCGCATGCTCACGCGAAGAGCCCTGACCATAGTTAGAGCCACCAACAATTATGCTCTTACCCGCTGCTTTAGCGCGCTCGGGGAATGTTGAATCACAAACGCCGAAGCAGAACTGAGATAAATGCGGAATATTTGAACGATAAGGCAATATTTTAGCGCCTGCAGGCATAATATGATCGGTTGTTATATTATCGCCAACCTTTAAAATTAAAGGAGCATTAAGAGAATCCTCTTGCGGATACGCTTCAGGGAATTTTTTAATATTGGGACCGCGCAAAATTTCAAGATCCTTTGCAGTTTCCTCATCTGCAGGTGGAATTATTGCGCTATCATCAATTTTAAAGTTTTCAGGCATTTGGATTTTTGCCATCTCGCCGAAAATGGTGGGGTCGGTAATATATCCTGTGAGTGCCGAAGCCACAGCAGTTTCGGGAGAAACTAAATAAACCTGACCATCCTTGGTTCCGCTTCTTCCCTCAAAATTACGGTTAAAGGTTCTAAGCGATACACCTGCGGAATTAGGAGAAAATCCCATACCAATACATGGACCGCAAGCACACTCTAAAAGTCTTGCACCCGAAGCTAAAATATCGGATAATGCGCCCGAATCGGCAAGCATTGAAAGAACCTGTTTAGAGCCCGGAGAAACCGACATACTAACAGTTGGCTGAATAACCTTACCCTTAAGCATTACTGCTACTTTAAGCATATCTAAAAGAGATGAATTTGTGCAGGAGCCAACGCACACCTGATCTACCTTTACATCCTTTAAAGACTCAACAGTTACAACATTATCAGGGCTATGAGGACAGGCAATCAAGGGTTTAAGAGCCGACAAATCAATATCAATAATTCTATCATACTCAGCATCCTCATCGCTTGAAAGAGGAACATAATCCTCTGCTCTTCCCTGAGCCTTTAGGAACTCATAGGTAATTTCATCGGATGGGAAAATAGAGGTCGTAGCACCAAGCTCAGTTCCCATATTGGTAATGGTTGCACGCTCGGGAACCGAAAGGGTTTTAACGCCCTCGCCACCCCATTCGATAATAGCGCCAACGCCGCCCTTTACCGATAAAATTCTAAGTATCTCAAGGCTTACATCCTTAGCGGTTACAAACGGGCGAAGTTTGCCCTTTAAATTAACCTTAAACATTTTAGGCATTGTGATATAATAAGCGCCACCGCCCATTGCAACGGCAACATCAAGACCGCCCGCGCCAAAAGCGAGCATACCAATACCGCCACCTGTTGGGGTATGGCTATCAGATCCAATAAGGGTCTTGCCCGGAATGCCAAAACGCTCTAGGTGCACCTGATGGCAAATTCCATTACCGGGGCGTGAAAAATAAAGGCCATGCTTTTTAGCAACGCTTTGAATATAGCGGTGGTCATCGGCGTTCTCAAAGCCTGACTGAAGGGTGTTATGGTCGATATAAGCAACGCTTTTTTCGGTGCGCACCCTATCAATGCCCATTGTTTCAAATTCAAGATAAGCCATAGTTCCTGTGGCATCCTGAGTTAAGGTTTGGTCTATTTTAAGAGAAATTTCGGTTCCAACCTTCATTTCTCCCTCAACTAAATGTGCTTTAATAATTTTTTGTGCTATAGTTAAACCCATTTTTATTCCTCTCTTAAAATGTTTCTTTTTGCATTATCGGCATGCTTTGTTACTAGCTCTATTGCCTTTTCAACATTCTTTTCTTCGATAGCTTTTAAAATTTCCTTATGCTCTTCTATTGATTTTTCAGCTCTTCCCGAATGCTCAATAGATGCCTTACGGAATTTAACTACCTTTCTATGAAGCGGCACCAATGTTTCTTCTAAAATATGACTTCCGCAATTTCTATAAATAGCCTCATGGAACTCACTATCCTTATCGCTAATATGCGAAAAGTCCTTACGGCTGCCATAAAACTCCTGAACATCAACAATATCCTTTAAAATTTTAAAGGTATCCTCATTCATATTTTCTATAAATCTTGTAACCGCCATTGCCTCAAGTGGCATACGAATGGCATAAATATCAATGAGGTCTTCCTTAGATATTCCGAGAACAACGGTGCCTTTCTGGGTTTCTTTGATAAGCTTTTCCTGCGCTAAACGCCTGAGCGCCTCTCTTACAGGTGTGCGGCTAACACCTAACTCCTCCGAAAGTTTTGTTTCGGTAAGAACTTCGCCGTATGAATACTTGCCGATTAGAATATCTTTTTCAAGTTTCTCAAAAATCTGGTCGGCAAGAGAAATACTTTTATGTTGATACATTTTATTTTTCTCCTTTAAAACATTCCGCCCGAAAGCTCGCTGATTTTTCTCTCTAATTCTTCGGTGGTTAGAGCAGTTTGTCTTCCATCTTCATACTCTTTATCTATCCACTCTTTTATAGTTATTACCATCGGGTCGCGTTTTGAAAGCTGATCTTCTCCGCGAAGTCCATAGTTTTGATTTATCCAATAAGCAATACCCGCAAGTCCGCTTGTTTTACTTACCATTACCGAAGCTGGTTTGCCAAGGAGTTTATCGGTATCAAAAATATTATAAATTTCTTGGTCCTTTAAAAGTCCATCGGCGTGAATGCCTGCTTTAGTTACATTGAAATTCCTACCAACAAATGGGGTCATAGGCGGAATTTTATATCCAATTTCATTTTTAAAATAATCGGCAATTTCGGTAATAACTGTGGGGTCCATACCATCCATTGAACCGCGAAGCGAAGCATATTCAAATACCATTGCTTCAAGCGGAACGTTACCTGTTCTTTCTCCAATTCCGAGAAGCGAACAGTTTACTGCGCTTGCACCATAAAGCCAAGCAGTTGAAGCATTCGATACTGCCTTATAAAAATCATTATGCCCATGCCACTCAAGCATTTCGCTTGGAACATCGGAATAATGCTGAAGTCCGTAAATAATGCCCGGAACACTTCTTGGAAGCGCTACCTCGGTATAAGGCACGCCATAACCCATAGTGTCGCACGCGCGAATTTTAACGGGGATTCCCGCATCACGAGACATCTTCATAAGCTCATTAACAAAAGGCACAACAAATCCATAGAAATCGGCTCTTGTTATATCCTCTAAATGACAGCGCGGCATAACACCCGCTTCAAAAGCATCGGCAACGGCAGAAAGATAAATCTTCATTGCCTCGCTTCTTGTTTTGCCAAGCTTTTTAAAGATATGATAATCGCTGCAAGAAACAAGTATACCTGTTTCTCTGATACCTAAATCGCGAACAAGCTTGAAATCTTCCTTGCTGGCTCTAATCCAGGTTGTTATTTCAGGGAATTTAAGACCTAAATCCATACATTTTTCAATGGCTTCCCTATCCTTTTTGCTGTAAACAAAAAATTCGGTTTGACGGATAATTCCGTAAGGTCCGCCAAGTTTTGAAAGCAATTTATAAATATTAACAATCTGCTCTACGCTATACGGCTCTACCGACTGCTGACCATCTCTTAAAGATGTATCGGTTATCCATATTTCCTCAGGCATACCCATAGGTACTCTTCGATGGTTGAATGCAACCTTTGGCACATCAGAATAAGGATAAACATCTCGGTACAAATTAGGCTCAGGAATATCCTGAAGACTGTACTTATATGATTTTTGCTCAAGCAAATTTGATTTTCTTGAAATCTCAAGCATAGTAATTCTCCTTCAAATGTTTTGTTGTATACAATTATACATATATGCATATATAAAGTCAATATAAAACTGCAAAAAAACCGCCTAAAAAGGCGGTTTTTTACTTTAATTTAAGCATTTTTGAAATTTTTCTATGGAGTCTGAAGAGATAAAGATTTGCAACCCTTACAAGAACTATATCATAAAGATAAAATGTTACATTTGCTAAGAGCAGCAATCCAACAATAAAAATCAAAGAGGCATTGTTTACATCCCCCATATAGATACCAAAAATATTGGCTAGGAGTCCATAAACCACTAATACTGCAATATTAAAAACAGCAAATTTAATTAAATACTGCACTACTCTGCTTTTTATGTTTTCAATATGTGCCTTTAAAATGGGATAATAGCCTAAAAACAAAACAAACATTAATTTTGCTTCAGGCTCGGCAAAAAGGAGAGAAAGAATGGCGGTTATTATATAGGTAACCCACGCCCATTTTGCGCCGATTTCGATTAGCACTATTAACATAACGAGTCCCGAAAAGGCAGGCACGGCATAGGTAAAATACGGAAAATATGAAAGCCACATAAAAACGGTGCCGAGAGCCGCCATTAAGGAACAAAAGGCAATTCTAACGGTATTTTTCTTCATTTAAGTTGCAACCTCAACAACAAGGAATTAAATCTCCGCCGCACATTTCGCAACAACAATCGGCTACGCAAAGGGTTGTGCAGGGGTCGCAAGAACCGCAACCGCCCATATTGGGTGAACTTGTATACGGACTATAGCGCCTTCCTGATTGGCGGGAAATTCTATCAAAGGCTTCCTTATATTCTGCATTATAAGGGTCCATTCTGCAGGCTGTTGAAAATGAAGAATATGCGCCCTCAAACCAACCTCTTTTATAAAGAACCGATCCGTTAAGGAAATACCATTCGGCTGTTCTGTTTGCAACGGGAACGCCATCTAAAAGTTCTTGAGCCTCTTCAAGTCTACCTGAGAAAATAAGCTGACGAATATGTGAAAACTCCCCGTTTCCTGCGTTATAACCACTCTTAGTGCCCTTAGAAGCCGAACGGCGCTCATTAATTATTGCATCATAAGCTTCATTAATTTCCTGCATTTTTTCATGCGCTAAATCGGAAAGCGGATTATCGGCATAATTATCAGGATGATATTTCCTTGCAAGTTCCCTATAAACTTTTTTAATTTCTTCTTCAGAAGCGTTTCTATCAACGCCTAATACTGCATACGGGTCTTTCATTTACTAATCTCCTTTTTAAAGGTATCCTCTAATCCAAGAGTTATTATATTTCCTAAAATGTTTTTAAATTTATATATTTTTATAAGTTCAAAAGCAGAAGCCGCTTCATTAATGCAAAAATAAATTTGACGAGAAATGAATTCCTCAACATCTTCTTTATTTTTTAGCGGATTAAATGAGCCCTTCTTTTTATCTCTTTGCAAATCACAAGCAGCATCTAAAATATAGATATATCTACCGAGGCAGAAGCCTAATCGGCCTAATACTAACCTTTGCTTTTCATCACAAGAGCACATTTTTAAAAGTTGCTCCAGCATTTTAGCGGTTGGCTCTGCGGCTAAATCTATATTATCGGTATTTTGCTTTTCAATTTTTTGCTGATTTTCATCGTATTCCTTAAAAAGCCTTGAAAGCTCAGGATATTTTAAGGCTGCCTTTTTATAGCTTGATTTAAAAAGTGGTTTCAGCATTAAATAACCTAATTTTTTAAAATGCTTTTCATCCCTTATATTATCAAGCAATTTGAAATATAGAAGCATAACCGCCGCGGATGTTGAAAAATCGAATTCATCTGAATTTTCTATGCAATAGTTACATTTTTTTGCGGGGTTAAAGGGGCATCTCCCCTGCTTTACTTTATATTCATCATCCTTTAAAGAAGAACAAAGAAGACTTAGAAAAACAAACTCATAATTAAGAGTGAATCTCGCTAAAAGTCCATAATTTTTGCCGAGTTTTTTACAGGTTGTGCAATAAAAGGAGCGATATGTTTCGTACTCTTTTATGCGCAATTCAGGTTTATATGGTTTTATAAATCCAAACAAAACACCACTCCCCTTGCATTAATTTTACACCTAACAAATTAGAAAATGATTAATACTTTGTAAACTATTCAATTATTTGCTTTAAAAATCTTCCTGTGTGAGATTTTTTGTTTTTTGCTATCTCTTCAGGCGTTCCTACAGCTACAATCTCTCCGCCCTTATCACCGCCCTCAGGACCCAAATCAATAATATAATCGGCGGTTTTAATAACATCAAGATTATGCTCAATAACAACAACTGTGTTTCCGCTATCAACCAAACGCTGAAGTACCTCAATCAGCATATGCACATCATAAGAATGGAGTCCTGTTGTGGGCTCATCAAGAATGTATATGGTTTTACCTGTGCTTCTTTTTGAAAGTTCAGTTGCAAGTTTTACTCTCTGCGCTTCGCCACCCGAAAGGGTTGTTGCGGGTTGACCGATTTTTATATAGCCGAGTCCCACATCAAAAAGTGTTTGAAGTTTACGGCTTATTTTGGGAACTGCTGAGAAAAATTCAAGGCCTTCTTCAACCGTCATTTCTAAAACTTCATAGATATTCTTGCCCTTATATTTAACCTCTAAGGTTTCGCGGTTATATCGCTTGCCTTCACAGACCTCACAAGGAACATAAATATCGGGCAAGAAATGCATTTCAATTTTTAAAATTCCATCGCCCTCACAGGCTTCGCATCGGCCACCCTTAACATTGAAGGAGAATCTTCCGGGTGCAAAACCTCTTGATTTTGCATCCTTAGTTTGAGCAAACAGGTCGCGGATATCATTGAAAACACCTGTGTAGGTAGCAGGGTTTGAGCGCGGAGTTCTACCGATTGGCGACTGGTCAATATCAATAATTTTATCAAGATTTTCATAGCCCAAAATCTCTTTAAATTTACCCGGATAGGTTTTGGCCTTATTAAGTTTACCCGATAAATATTTTTGGAGAACTTCATTTATAAGCGAGGATTTGCCCGAACCCGAAACACCCGTTACGCAAACAAATTCCCCAAGAGGCAACTTAACATTTACTTTCTTAAGATTATTTTCTTCGGCTCCCCTAATCTCCAAAAAGGCGCCATTACCCTTTCTTCTGGTTTTTGGCACAGGAATGGAGCGCCTACCTGATAAATAATCGGCAGTAAGCGAATTTTTGCATTTTTTAAGCTCATCAACCGTGCCTGAGAAAACAACCTCGCCGCCGTGAATACCGGCACCGGGGCCAATATCGGCAACATAATCGGCAGAGCGAATGGTATCCTCATCATGCTCAACAACTATTAGAGTATTTCCAAGGTCTCTAAGATGCTTTAGGGTTTCAATTAGTTTTTCATTATCTCTTTGATGAAGTCCAATGCTTGGCTCATCGAGAATATACAAAACGCCTGTTAACCCTGAGCCTATTTGGGTTGCCAAACGAATTCTTTGGCTTTCTCCACCCGAAAGAGTTCCTGCCTCTCTGCCTAGTGTTAAATATTCAAGTCCAACACTCTTTAAAAAATTAAGCCTTGCCTTTATCTCCTTTAAAATAGGAGAAGCTATTTGAAGTTTAAAATCACTAAATGTTAAATTATCAATAAAATCGATTAAATCGTTAACCGACATTTCGCACATTTCATTTATATTTTTATTGCCTACCGTTACGCAAAGCGCTTCGGGTTTGAGTCTTGTGCCGTTACAATCGGGACAGTTACATTCAACCATATAACTCTCAATTTCTCTGCGGGCATAATCACTTTTAGATTCTCTATATCTTCTCTCGAGGTTATTAATAACCCCCTCAAAATCGGAATAGTATTCCCCTTTGCCCCAACTACCAGAGCGATTAAGTTTTATTTTAACTCCGCGGGTGCCATAGAAAATCATATCTTTGGCTTCTTCGGTAAGTTCTTTAAAAGGAGTGTTAATATCGAAGCCTAAATAATCAGCAACGCCCTTATAATACATTGCCGCAATTGTGCCTTGATTTGGATAAAACCATGAGTTAACTCCCCAGCCCGAAGCCTTAATCGCGCCCTGTAAAATTGATTTTGTGTCATCAGCAATAACGGTTGATGGGTCAACGCGCATAAATTTTCCAATGCCTGTACAAGTAGGGCACGCACCAACAGGGCTATTGAAGGAAAATAAGGTTGGAGTGATTTCCGGTAGCGAAATATTATGCTCGTCGCAGGCATAATTTTGTGAAAAGGTTAGGGTTTCTCCGCCTATAACATCAATATTTACAATACCTCCCGTGAGGTTTGCCGCAGTTTCAATACTGCTTGATAAACGGCTTTTAATATCATCCTTTATAACAAGGCGGTCAACAATTATATCAATATAATGTTTTTTATTCTTTTCAAGCTTGATTTCTTCCGAAAGGTCATAGAGACTTCCATCGATGCGAACCCTAACATAACCCGATTTGCGAGCATTTTCGAGTTCCTTTTGATACTCACCTTTTCTACCTCTGATAATAGGCGCCATAACCTGAATTTTGGTAGCTTCAGGAAGTTTCATAACGCTATCAACAATCTGGTCGGTAGTTTGCTGCTTAATTTCCTTTTTGCAAATTGGACAATGCGGCACACCAACTCTGGCATAAAGGAGTCTTAAATAATCATAAATTTCGGTAATAGTTCCAACGGTTGAACGCGGATTTTTAGAGGTTGTTTTCTGGTCTATGGAAATGGCGGGAGAAAGTCCCTCAATAGACTCAACATCGGGTTTCTCCATCTGCCCTAAGAACATACGCGCATAGGAAGACAGGGACTCAACATAACGGCGTTGTCCCTCAGCATAGATAGTATCAAAAGCGAGCGAAGATTTACCCGAGCCCGATAACCCTGTTAAAACAACGAGCTTATCTCTTGGGATTGTTAAATCAATATTTTTAAGGTTATTAACCTTTGCTCCTTTAATTTTAATTTCCGTTAAAGCCATAAAAAACCTCTTTTAATGTATTCCCTTTTATTTTAACCCTTTTCCGGATAAAAGTAAACAATTTTGTCTAAAATATATTATTTGTAATTTCTTGGGCACAAAGAATCCTCACAGTTTGCGCATCGCTTTTTCCATTTTAATTCAGTGCAACAAATTAAATAATCACATTCTTCACAACAACATTCAATAATTACTCCATTGTTATGAGTATGCTCTCCGTTACCTAAACAGTCTTTTCCAGCATTCCCGGGTGTTAATTCAATTCCTGTAATATCAATTATCATTCATATTCCCCCTTTATATTTAGTGTACTTATTTTAAGTATACCATCAACATTATATCACAAAATAAACTTAAAATATACTTAAAATAAGATTTAGGAGTGATTTTATGAGAAATAAGAATAATAAACATTTAGGTATTGAGGTTGAACCTAAACTTCATGCAAAATTACATTATATTTCAAAATATGAAGGTCGCTCTGCTAACGGACAAATTTTATATTTAATACGCAACTGTATTAAAGAATTCGAAGATGCTAACGGAGAAATTAAGGTGGAAATTAAATAATTATATAAAAAAAGAGCCGAATTCTTGGCTCTTTTTTATTCTTTAAGCTTTGCAATTTTATCGCGAAGATATGCGGCGTGTTCAAATTCAAGCATTTTTGCAGCCTCGCGCATTTCGGAGGTAAGGGTTGCAATTAGCTTATCCTTTGAAGCCTTAGACATTTTCTTAACGTTTTCTTCCGCATCTTTATTTTTAGGTGTTATTTCAATAATATCGCGAACATCCTTAACGATGCTCTTAGGAGTTATTCCATTTGCTTTATTATAGGCATCCTGAATAGCGCGGCGGCGCTCGGTCTCGGTTATGGCATTTTCCATAGAGCGAGTAACGCTATCGGCATACATAATAACCTGACCCTCGGCATTTCTAGCCGCTCTGCCGACAGTTTGGATAAGAGAAGTTTCGCTTCTTAGGAATCCTTCCTTATCGGCATCAAGAATAGCAACTAAAGACACTTCAGGGATATCAAGACCCTCACGAAGCAGATTAATACCAACCAAAACATCAAACTTGCCTAGTCTTAAATCTCGTATAATTTCCATACGCTCAATGGTATCGATATCATAATGCATATAGCGAACCTTAATATCAAGATTTTCAAGATATTCTGTTAAGTCTTCGGCCATTTTTTTGGTAAGTGTGGTAACGAGCACTCTTTCGTTTTTGGCTGTACGGATATTGATTTCGGAAACAAGGTCGTCTATTTGACCTTCACTAGGTCTCACTGATATTTTCGGGTCTAAAAGACCTGTGGGGCGGATAACCTGCTCAACTATCCCTGCAGACTTCTCCTTTTCAAAATCTCCCGGTGTGGCGGACACAAATATTGCTTGATTAAGGTGTTTATAAAACTCATCAAAATTTAAAGGGCGGTTATCAAAAGCAGATGGCAAGCGGAAACCGAATTCAACCAGATTTTCCTTTCGTGCCCTATCCCCGCCATACATTCCGCGCACCTGAGGAAGAGTAACATGCGATTCATCAACAAAGAGAAGAAAATCATCAGGGAAATAATCAAAAAGTGTAAACGGTGTGGAGCCTGCCGGCCTGCCCGATAACACTCTTGAATAGTTTTCAACGCCCTTACAGGTGCCGATTTCGCGCAGCATTTCAATATCATACTCGGTGCGCTGGCGAATTCGCTGAGCCTCAATCAACTTGCCCTCGGCCTCAAACTCTTTCACACGCAGCTCCATCTCGTTCTGAATATTTTCGAGCGCCTCCTCCATTTTATCGGGGGGCACAATATAGTGAGACGCGGGATAAATCGCAACATGCGAAAGCATTGCTTTAATTTCGCCTGTCAGCGTGTTGATTTCACAAATACGCTCAATTTCATCGCCGAAAAACTCAACACGAATTGCCGAACCATAGGAATATGCGGGATATATTTCAACAACATCTCCGCGAACTCGAAACTTATTTCGCGTGAAGTTGACATCGTTCCTTTCATACTGCAAATCAACCAATTTATAGATTAAATCATCGCGGCTTTTCTCCATTCCAACGCGCAGCGATATAACCATATTTCGATAATCAATGGGGTTACCGAGCGAGTAAATGCAGGAAACCGAAGCCACAATTATAACATCGCGGCGCTCACTCAAAGCGCAGGTTGCCGAATGCCTTAATTTATCAATTTCATCATTTATCGCCGAATCCTTTTCAATATAGGTATCGGTTCCGGGAATGTATGCCTCGGGCTGATAATAATCATAATAGGAAACGAAATACTCCACCGCATTCTCAGGGAAAAATTCCTTGAATTCTGAGCAAAGTTGTGCGGCAAGAGTTTTGTTGTGAGCAAGAACGAGAGTCGGGCGGTTTACTTTTTCAATAATATTCGCCATTGTAAAGGTCTTACCCGAACCCGTTACACCAAGTAAAACCTGCTCTTTTAAGCCATTTTTGATGCCATCGCTGAGTTTTTCAATGGCTTGTGGTTGGTCTCCGGTAGGACTATAATTTGAATGTAAAATGAAATTATCCGGCATGTTCTCACTCCTCTCTTTTTTTCTAATAGTATACCACAAAATAACGCGCAAGTAAACAAAAAGCAGATGCTAAGCATCTGCTTTTTAATATTTTATTAAACTTCGCCTTCGTGTTTTTTAGCTTTCTTTTTCTCTGGAGTTAAAGCAACCTCTCCGTTCAAATACATTGCAAGCAATCCAATCAATACCATAATAACAGACACATAGATAATAACTGGGATGATATTTTTATAAATAACTGTACATATCATGGTGGCGGTATCTCCACCGATAATTAATGCGGCTACAAATCCAAAAAAAGTTAAACCACCGGCAAATAAGGTTATCATAATACCATAACCATAGATTATTTTTAAAATATCGGAAATTTTTTTACAAAACTCTTTCATAAAAGCACCTCCCATTATAATCCCATAATGGGCAACCAACCCATTAAAATAACAACCTGCAAAATAAATTGAGCAGCAACCCACCAAAGATTATTTTTAAAGGTTTTTGTAAAGTCAGACTCAGCAATAGTCATACCTGCATACATACCGAGGCCCAAAGGCGGAGTAATGCCGCACATTACACCGCAAATACAAGGTAACATAGCAGCGGCAAGAATTGAGTTTACGCCTACATTAGAAAGTAACGTGATAAATACAGGTCCAAAAATAACTACCTGAGAAGAACCCGGAACCACCATACCCATAACGCAGGTAATAGCGCAAATTGCAAGAACCATGCCAAGTTTTCCAAAATTCCATGTTGCCATAAGTTCGCCAAGTCCCTCGGCAACCTTTAAATCTTCAAACATGGCGCCAATCATATAACCAAACACACAAACACCGATTGCGGGAGAAATCGATTTTACTCCATTTGCAAACATTTTTGCAAGCTTGTTAGGTGTAATAGCCGACTTATCTTTTGTTATTAAACACGCATAAATGGAAGAAATACCTGCTGTGAAAAGAAGAACAGATTTAGAAAGGTATTTTGCACCATCGGTGCCTAAACGAGTTACAAAGAAATTATCTGCAAATGCAGCATCTAAAATAAATGGAAGGAGAATAACAACGGGCAACAACATTGCCTGCCAGCCAATTCTTAAGGTTTCCTTTAAATCAGGTAGTTCTTCTTTAGTCATAGGCTTAACCTTATAATATTTGCAAAACGCCCAAACCATAATAACACGCTGAGCTATAAACCAAAGAGAAATGCCCCATAAAACAATCCAGAACTGCCCTTGTGTTACATCTGCAATACCTGCGCCTGCAGCAAAGGTTGTAAAGGCAGCCATTGCAGCAACAATGTTCGAAGATGGAGGAATCATATTACCAAGATAACTAGCATTAGACTCAATATTTGCAGCTAGATGAGCCGGGAAACCTGTGCGCTTCATTGCAGGAATAGTTAAAGCGCCTGTAGCCATAACGTTTCCGGGACCGGAACCTGATAAAGCGCCCATAAACGCACTTGCGATAACAGCAGTATACCCTGCTCCACCACTTACACGGCCAATGAGCGAAAGGATAACTGCGATACAACTATCAACAATTTTTGTTTTTGTAAGCAAAATTGACATTGCAACAAACGCTACCATTGAATAAAGAAGAGAGGTTGATAAGCCCTCATCAATATAAGCGAGAGTGTTGCTCCAAGTACTGGTAACAATAAGCAAAATAATAAAAGCCAATAAAACAGCCTCATAAACAGGGCGTTTAAAAGCCAAGAACCAAACGCAAATAACTACCAGCATTATACCTAGGTACAATAAGGATTCCATTTTAGCACTTCCTTTTTTGATTTAGTTATACTATGTATTACTTTATGGTTATATAATATCCTAAATTCATTAATAAGTCAAGTGTTTTTTAAAAAAACTTGCAAAATAATTTATTCCGTTGTATTATATAAAATATAAGCCACAGGTTATATGAAAGGGTGTTATTATGAATTTAAAACAAATTCAATATGCTTTAAAGCTTTCGGAAGTGTTAAATATTTCTCAGGTAGCTGAACAATTTAACATTTCACAACCCGCACTTAGTAAGCAGATTTTATCTTTAGAGAAAGAATTGGGAGTTCAACTTTTTGATAGAAGCAGCATCCCTATGACTCTCACCCCTGCCGGAGAATACTTTTTTAAAGAATGGCATGCCATTATGTTCAAACAGGAACAACTTCTATATAATATAAATAAGTTTAAAACCGGCGAAGCCGGTAGACTTGTAATTGGAATTTCGCCATTTAGAAGCCTATATATTATTCCAAAACTTGTTAAAAAAATTAATGAAAAATATCCCGAAATTCAAATTTTTCTAAACGAATATGGTAGTGAGCAGCTCCGAAAAGAAGCAGCGGAAGGGAAATATGATTTTGCAATTGTTAATTTGCCGGTTAATGATTCGGTTTTGGATACAATACCGCTTGAGCCTGATACGCTTGCCTTAGTTGTTCCAAATAATTTGCTTGATAAAGTTCCTTTTAGAGATAAAAAAAGCATTACCGAAGATGATTTTAAAAATTGTTCCAATTTACCCTTTATTGTGGTTACGCCAACTCAGGAAATGAGATATTTTTATGAATATTTGTGCGATTCTGCAAATATTTCTCCAAAAATTTCAATGGAAGTTGTTGGACTTTCAACCGCTTGGTCTATGGCAACCGAAGGCTTAGGAGCTACAATTTTACCACTTCAATTTATTAATTCTTCTATAAATGATAATGTGAAATTATTTAAAATTCAATCAAATAAATTTTCTCGTCAACCCTCTATTGTTACTAGGAAAGGCCAATATTTATCTGAATACACAAAATATGCAATTAAAGTTCTTACCGAGAATTTTTAAAAACAAAAAACTCTGTACCTGCAAAAGCAAGTACAGAGTTTCTTTATTTCAAGTCGGGCAATAAATCGTGGCGCATAATGTCTTCACCATCATCATTCATTATTTTAACCGAATCTACAACAATTCTATGTTTTCTATTAAATTCTTCAAGAGAATCAGCTACAACGGTTATGCCCGCAATTCTATCAGAACTACTAAACACACCGTTAACCTTCATTCCAACAGGTCTTATACTACAATAATCAGTAAGTACTCCTTGCTCTTTTAACTCCTCAAAGCCCTCTAAATGATTATAAACTCCGGGATTACAATAAATAAAATCATTAACAATATATTTAGCAATCGGAGGCTTTAATTCAACTGTAGGTTTCTCACCCACTGTTAAATCAATAACCGATTTAATAACATCGAACCCGCAAACATTTTTTATTAAGCGGTATTTCATATTACCACCTGTTCTGGCACAAAACTCTAAAACTGAAACCTTTTCACCATCATTAATCATCTGAATAAGCATAGGACAGTTTTTAAGAGCAAACGCATCTACGATTTGTTGCGCAACAGCTATAATTTGCTCATAAATCTTTTCAGAATTAACCGCAGGATATCTTCCCCTGAAAATAACAAAGCGATTATCTGTTAAAATTTTCTCGCTGTTTGAAACACAGAGAAGTTTAGCCTTGCCATCTTCAACATAGATATCAACGCTAATTTCTTCGCCCGAAACGAATTCTTCCACGATAACCCCGCCTGTTCTACTGATTTCGGCAGCTTCGCTAAAATAAACCTTTAGTTCTTCCTCATTTTGCGCTTTTCGAACGCCTCGAGAACTATAAGCATCCACAGGTTTTACAACCAATGGGTAATTTAAATGTTTTATTTTATCCAAATCAAGTTCTTCCATTTGAACATAGCGAGAGGTTGGTATATTGTTTTCAACAAAGACCTTTTTCATATATTTTTTATCTGAAACCAACTTTGCCGTTTTATAATCAATATACCACGGAAGTCTAAGCATTTCCGAAACTTGAGCCACAATTTCAAGAACCTGATCAGCACAAACAGTAATTAGGAAATCAACCTTTTCTTCTATTGCAACATTTTTAACCTCATCAATATCAAAAATCGGTATTTGATAAAAAATGTCTGCATAAGGGCGAGCTAAAGCATTAGCATTTCCGTCAGCTAAGACCGTTACTATACCTCTATCTTTTAATTGTTTGATTAATTCAATTTGCGGCAAACCGCCTGCTAGAACTAAAGCTTTCACTAAAATTCTCCTTAAAAAGTTTAGGTTAAAATAAACAAAAACATTTATCTATTACCATACATTTTCTCATAATAATTTTTGTATTCGCCAGAAATGATGGTTTCCCACCATTCGCGATTATTTAGATACCAATCAATAGTTTTTTGTATACCATCAACAAATTTGGTCTCTGGAAGCCAACCTAATTCCGAATGAATTTTTGTGGGATCAATAGCATAACGCATATCGTGTCCCTTTCTATCAGCAACATAAGTAATGAGGCTTTCCGGTTTATTTAAAGCCTTACAAATAATTTTAACAATATCAATGTTTTTCATCTCATTATGTCCGCCGATATTGTATACTTCACCAACTCTACCTTTGTGTATAATTAAGTCAATTGCTTTACAATGGTCTTCAACATAAAGCCAGTCTCTAACATTTAAGCCTTCTCCATACACAGGAAGGGGTTTATCATTAAGCGCATTAGCTATCATAAGTGGAATTAATTTTTCCGGGAAATGATATGGTCCATAATTATTCGAACAACGACTTATTGTAATTGGTAATCCATATGTTCTATGATAAGCTTGAACCAAAAGATCTGCAGCCGCTTTAGAACTACTATAAGGAGAGCTTGTATGTATCGGAGTAGTTTCCGTAAAGAATAAATCAGGTTTATCTAAAGGTAAATCCCCATAAACCTCATCAGTAGAAACCTGATGGTAACGAACTATCCCGTATTTCCTACAAGCGTCCATTAAAACCTGAGTGCCTAAAATATTAGTTTGAAGAAATACTTCAGGATTTTCTATTGAACGGTCAACATGGCTCTCTGCAGCAAAATTAACAACCATATCCGGTTTAGTTTCTTCAAAAAGATTATATACTGCCTCTCTATCACATATATCAGCCTTAACAAATCTAAAATTAGGATTATCCATAACCGGTTCCAATGTTGATAAATTGCCTGCATAAGTTAATTTATCCAAACAAATAATGCGATAATCTGAATGTTCCTTAAGCATATGAAAAATGAAATTTGAACCAATAAATCCTGCTCCACCTGTAACAATAATTGTCATATCTATTTCTCCTATTTACTCTAACTCACCATTAGCTAATGAAACTAAATATTCTCCATATTCAGTTTTGCCCAATTCTTCACCGATTTTTTTAAGTTGATCAGTTGATATAAAACCTCTTCTCCAAGCTATCTCTTCAATACAAGATACATAAAAACCCTGACGACTTTGAACAACTTCAACAAATTGCGCTGCTTTTAACATTGCTTTGGGTGTACCGGTATCAAGCCAAGCCATGCCCCTACCAAGAAGTCTAACATTAAGTTCTCCTTTTTCAAGATATGCATTATTAACTGCAGTTATTTCAATTTCTCCCCTTGCAGATGGTTTAACTAATTTTGCAATTTCTACCACGCGATTATCATAAAAATAAAGGCCAGGTACTGCATAATTTGATTTTGGATTTAAAGGCTTCTCCTCAATTGAAATCACCTTTTTATTTTCATCAAACTCAACAACGCCAAAAGAGGTTGGATCTTTAACGGGATAACCAAAAACAGTAGCTCCGTTTTTAATATCCATAGCACTTTTAAGTATCTTAGTCATATCGGGGCCATAAAAAACATTATCCCCCAAAATGAGACAAACACTATCGTCCCCAATGAACTCTTCGCCTAAAATAAAAGCATCAGCAAGTCCCCTTGGAGTTTCTTGAACTTTATATGAAAATTTTACGCCTATCCTTGAACCATCGCCGAGAAGTTTTTCATATAAAGGCGTATCCTCTGGTGTCGATATAATTAAAATTTCTCTAATACCTGCCAATAATAGAATTGAAAGCGGATAATATATTAGGGGTTTGTCAAAAATTGGAAGAAGTTGTTTTGAAACCGCTTTAGTTATTGGATATAGTCTAGTTCCCTTTCCTCCCGCAAGAATAATACCTTTCATAAAAAAGCCCCCTTAAAATATTTATTTTAAAATTATATCGCAAATAATATCCACTTGCTCTAATGTCAAATCAGCAAATAACGGTAAACATAAAACATTATCGGCTAAGCGCTTGGCCACCGGTGTTTTATTTACAGAAGCAAATTCTTTATAACAAGAAAATTCATTTGTTAGAGGATAAAAATACTTTCTCGCCACAATATTATTTTCACCGAGTTTAGCAAAGATTTCATCTCTAGTTAGTTTAAAACCTTCAAAAATCACAGGAAAATAGGCATAATTCGAAATAACATTCTCCTGTTCTTTACAAAGTTTTATACCTTCTATATTTGAAAGACGTTTTCTATAATGCTCAACCACTACTTTGCGTTTTGCAATTTCTTCATTGATATGACGCAAATTGCAAATACCCATAGCAGCCTGAAATTCATTCATCTTTGCATTCATTCCAACATAAATACAATCTTCTTGGCCTTTTAATCCAAAATCTTTAGTTTTCAAAAGCTTGTCCGATATTTCTTCATCTTTATAGCAAACAGCTCCGCCCTCAATGGTATTAAACACCTTAGTAGCATGAAAACTGAACATAGAAGCATCGCCAAAATTAGCCGACTGCACACCCTTATATGTAGTTCCAAAAGCATGGGCAGCATCATAAATCACTTTCAAATTATACTTTTTAGCTATTCTATCTATTTCTTCAATATTGCAGAAATTACCATACACATGCACTGGAACAATAGCACAAGTTTTATCGGTTATAAGTGACTCAATTTTTGTTACATCAATAGTGTAATCAATATCGTTAACATCACAAAAAACAGGAACTAAGCCGTTTCTTACAATAGCATGCGTTGTTGAAACAAAGGTGAACGGAGTTGTTATAACTTCTGCACCTTCAGGGAAATTCATTACCTCTATTGCTTGCTCTAAAGCTAAATGACCATTAGTATACAAAACAATATTATCGCAATTCAAATACTCTTTCAAATCAGCCTCTAATTTTTTATGCTTAACACCATTATTAGTTAGCCAACGAGTATCCCATAGTTCTTTAATTTCTTCGCAGTATTCCTCAAATCCGGGCATTGAGGAGCGAGTTACGTTAATTTTTTTATCCATTATTTATTCCCTCAATTATTATCATAGAATATAGGTGTAAATAAATCACGCCTTATAATATCATTACCATCGGGGTCTAATACCTTAACATTTGCAATTGCAGCATTATATTTCCGCTCAATTTCCTCAAAGGTATCTGCCTGTACTGTAAATCCTGCTATACGGTCTCCACTATTTGTAGCAGCAGACATACCTGCACCTTTCCACTTAAATAAGAAATATTCAGAAATTGTTCCATTACCTTTAAGCTCGTCAAAACCGTCAAGTCGGTCAAACACACCCTCTTTACAGTAAATAAAGACATTGGATATATATTTATTCTCAGGCTCTCTAATTTCAACACGCGGTTTTTCGCCTAAGGTTAAATCAACAACCGCTTTTATAACATCAAAACCCGAAACTCTCTTTATTAGCTGGTATTTAACCCCTCCGCCTGTTCTTGCACTAAATTCAAGCACGTAAACTTTTTTACCGTCTGAAATCAGTTGAATAAGCATCATTGAATTTTCAATCCCAAAAGCATCAGCAATTTGCTGAGCAATTTCTGCTATTTGATTGTTAACCTCTGCTGTTTCAGCTATAGGATATCGTGTTCTGAAAATAACAAATTTATCATCATCGGCAATCTTATCGCTATATGCCTTAGAAAGAACATGGGCTTTTCCGTTTTCAACCTGAACATCAACCGTAATTTCAGGGCCTGATATAAATTCCTCAATTATTGCGGTATTAGTTCGGCTAAGCTCTACTGCCTCGCCAAAAGCAGTTTTAAGCTCGCTAATATTATAAACTTTTTTTACTCCCTTTGAGCTGTTGCAATCAACAGGCTTTACTATCATAGGATATTGGAAATTTTTAATAAAATTTTCTTCAAACTGAGCCATTACTACATATTTTGCTGTAGAAATTGAATTTTTTATAAAAACGTCTTTCATATATGATTTATTAGTCACATTGAGTGCCGTTTTATAATCCACATAGCAAGGGAGTCCTAGAGTTTCAGAAACCTTTGCTACAGTAAGTAAAGCCTGGTCTGTGCAAGCAGTTATTAAAAAATCAACCTTTTCTTTTTTGGCAAGCTCCGTAATAGCTTCTATATCAAGGGTTGATACCTGAAAAAAATAATCCGCATATTTTTTAGCAACGGGCTCTTTATAATAATCTGCTAAAAGCACCATAATATCGCGGCTTTTAAGCTCTTCGATTAATGCAATTTGTGGATATCCCCCTGCCAATACCAAGCATTTCATCAAATTAACTCCTTTTACCAATTTTATTTTTCAGTAATTTTTTTACAGCATTAAATAAAATTATATATGGCTCTACCTTAAATATCACAGAAAAACCTAAATATACTATAACACCTAAAACTATTTGACATAACAATGTAACAATATTGTTAAGATTAAGTAACTGTAACGCTAATACAAACAAAAACATAACTACAGACATTACGAATGAGGGCATTATATCAAATAACTGCTGAGAGAAAGAATAATCAATCAATTTTTTATTTGGCATTGCATTTGCGAAACAGCTTATAAAGGTTGTAATAGCACCCGTCATAGCGATAGCAATCGGAGATTTAAAAAATACGGTTGCAATTACTAATGCAATAAGTCCATAGGATTTTTTGATTATTTCAAGCTTTAAAAATATATCACTTCTGCCCACGGCATTAATAGCCTGCAAATTACAGGAATGAACGGGATAAAAGGCTAATGTGAAGCAATAAATCTGCATATAAGGCACACAGGGCAGCCATTTATCGGTCAGAAGTAAATCTACCAATGGCTCTGCTACACCTGCAAGACCTGCCATAAGAGGGAAAATAATGTACGAACTTATTTTTATTGAATTTCGCATCATAGACTTTACTTTGCCCAAATTCTCCTGTTCAGATGCCATAGCCGGTAGCATTACGCTTTGCACCGAGGTATTAACGGCATTTATTATAAATTGAGGAAACTGTTTACCTCTATTATAATATCCAAGTATTCCTGAGTCATATTTTTTCCCAATAACCAGACTTCTTAAATCCTGATAAACGGTATCAAGCAAGCCCGAAACCAAAAGTTTCCAACCAAAAGCGAATAAAATCTTTATGCGGTTAAGGTTACAAATAAACTTAGGTCGCCATTTTACGGTAAACCACATTACAATACATGCAACAGCAACATTGAGGAAGTTTTGAGCAACCAATGCCCAAAGTCCTGCACCGCCGAAGGCGAGAATTATTCCCGCCATTCCCGAAACCAATATTGCCGCCAAATTGCTGCGGAAAACCTTTTTGAAATCCATTTTGCGGCTGATTTTCGCAAGCTGTATCGAATTTAAAGCTCCTGGGAATAATACCAAGCATAGAACTCTAAAGGGAGCTACTAAGTCAGGCATATTGTAAAATTGGGCAATACATGGTGCACTTATAAATAGTATGACATATAAAAATACCGCTATAAGCATTGTGACCCAGAAAACAGAGGAATAATCCTCCTCGGTTACGTCCTTATTTTGAATAAGTGCAGTATTAAATCCCCTTTGAATAAAAACGTTAGCTAAGGTGGTGAAAATCACCATCATTGATAAAACTCCATAATGCTCGGGGTCTAATATTCTCGCTAATACAATTTGAAGTACAAACTGGCTTGCCTGAACGCCGAAACGCTCCATAAGTTTCCAAAACAAACCGCCTGTAATTTGTTTGCTATTACTCATTATTTCTCCTATTTAATCAACCGCCGATTAATTTTCTTATTAAAGAATATAACTTTGGAAATCTGCACATTAGATAATCAGACATACGATGAATGAAATCCTTAGATTTGTAAATTTCAATCAGTTCATCAGATTTTAGTGCTTTTATATCGTGATTTCGCCTAGCTAAATTATATTTTATAATCTTTATACGCTTAGTTATTATAGAATCATATTTATAATCTGTACTTTGATTAAAAGCATTATAACCGCTTATTATTTTATTCATGGCATTTGTGCGATAATCAATATTCTGCACTCTTGAGGTCCAAGAGCCCTCAGAATTAAATCTGTATACCGACATAACATCTGAAAACATACGGATATTTCCGGTAACCGCAGCATAAAGGCAGAGAGGTAAATCGCCAACACCAAAAAGTAAACACCAATCAGGCATACCAATATATAAATCTGTTCTTATAAAAAAGGTAGCAAGCTGAAAAATTCTGCCCTTTTTCTCTAATATAATTTCATCAATAGGAACATCTCTATCTGTTTCGGTGCGACATTTATTCTCCACTTTTCCTGTTCTCATATCAAGCCAGACAGTTGAAGAAGCACACATTGAATAATTAGGATTAGCCTCCATAAAATCAAACTGTTTTTGGAGTTTTAATGGGTCTGTCCAATAATCGTCGCCCTCGCAAAAAGCAATATATTTGCCCTTGATTCTCGGCACCTGAAAGGTCCTTGTAATCTTTACACCCTTAGAATACTGATTTTCTATTTGATAGATAGGCTTTATAATATCGGGGTGTTTTGCCTCGTATTCACGGATAATATTAGCTGTATTATCATTGGAAGCATCATCGTGTATTAAAACCTCAAAGGCAAAATTTGTTTTTTGGTTTACAAAACCCTCAAGTGCATCTCTTATATACTTAGCGTGATTAAAAGTATTACAAATTACACTCACTAAAATATTTTCAGACAAGGCACGCACCTCTTTTATATAAAATCTATTTTTTCAATTTTGAATAAAGCATACAAACAGCCTTAAACCAAGAATATCCACAGTTAAGTGTAATACATCTAAGCTTTACTGTCAAACTCGATTTTTTGTTACTGAGTATAGGCTTAACAAATGGCTTGATTTCGGCTCTTATTTGCTCAAACATAGCCTTATCCCTATTACCCATAACAACCCTATAAGCAGTATCAATAATTTTATTTGCACAACGTACCTGTGCGGCAGGCACTGCCGAGGGATAATTTTCGCTAATATATTTGAGCATATTTTTAGTAGCGGTAATACCATATAAATGACGCTCTGTTACAATTTCGTGGGTAATACTGCCGCTTCTTTGACGCCAAAAATACACAACCTTGTTTCCGTATGCAATTTTTCTTGCCTCGCCTACAATTTTATAGGTGGTTGCTAGGTCCTCATATAATGCACCCGCGGGATAAGGGTATTTTTCAACAAAGCTTCGTTTATAGAGCTTTCCCCAAGCACAAATAGGATACTTATTATAACAAATTTTGCTTAGAGCCTCTGCTGAATCGCAAGAGGTATCAAATTCCTCTCTTTGAGGAATTTGTGGCTGTTTACCGTCAGTAAACTTTATGTTTTCGCTGATAGCTACATCAGCATCGTACTTCTCAGCTAAACCAACAAGATATTCAACATAATCTTCTGTTACATAATCATCTGAATCAATAAAAATTATATATTCACCGCTTGCAGCCTTTACACCATTGTTTCTCGCCTCAGAAAGTCCTGCATTTTCTTGGTGAATAACCCTTGTGTTCGGGTGATTTTTGGCATATTTTTCACAAATTTCACCGCAAGTATCTGGTGAACCGTCATCCACTAAAATCAGTTCAAAATCCTTGTATGTCTGCTTGTCCATAGCATTAAGACATTCATCAAGATATTCTTCAACACTATACACAGGTATTATAACACTAACTTTTTGCATAAACTTTTCACCTATTTAAAATTTTAAATAAAAAAAACATAAGGATGTGTTTTACCGGCATTCTTCAAAATATAAATATATAACCAATATACAAAACACACACCAATAATTCCAACTCTTACAAGCCACTGCGTTTTTTTATTCTTCTGAGAATTTTCTACAATGCCAAGTGTAATCAAATCTGCTAAAGCAAAATGTAATGCAATTCGCCTACCATAAGCAACTGTTAAAGAAAGTTGCATTAAAATTAAATAACAAATACTGGTTAAGGCGAAGAAATTAGCATCCTTATATTTTTCCGTTATCTCTTTTCTAAAAAGAAATACTGCCAATAAGCCTATCACAACAACACCCGATGCAATTAAAGCGGGTTCCGTACGATTGTTTAAAAAATAGAGATATTTTTCATTTAATGCACCAATATCAACTAAAAAATTAATTATTGGAGCAAAAAGAAAAACTACAGCTGAAAGAGAAACTACTGTAAATAAAAACCTGTGTTTTATTCCAATATTTTCCAACTTTCCTTTATTGTAATTTATTATCCAATAAATTACCAGTAAACCAAACGCAATAACTGCGGTGTTATGAAAAAGCACCGCTAAAAAGATAAAGATTAAATATCTTACTTGTTTTCTATTAAGAACATCAACAAGCGCTACAAATACTATTGCCATAGCCATATGTTGACGAATCATATTTAAAGAGTGATTAAAATACAATAAATAATATAAAATTAACACAAAGACCGGATTTATATATTCCTTTAATCTAACGATTCCAATATAAACACAACTCAAAATAATAGCATGGCAAATAATAAGGAAAACCGTAAAATTGCCGGTTAATTTAGCTATAACTCCTAATAAAATTGCAAATAAAGGCTCAGAATATCCAAAAGAAAAATACTTATTTAAATAATCAATTAATGAAGTGGATTCAACAGCACCTTTCCAATAAGCTGCCTTATTATAGTAATTCAATGTATCTATACCGATACTATAATCTCTAAGGCCTGCTAACAAAACCATTACTAATATGCTGCAAACTGAGAAAATATAAAATTTTTTGCGATTATTTGTTTTATTTGCAAAATATGCAAAACCGGCAGACGCCGCAAAACATACTAAATATATCATAAACTCACCGTTATAAAATAATTATTTGACTTGCGCTTTTGTTTCCGGTGTATAATGTTTTGAAAAACGGTCTACACCTCGAAGATCAGTATTAACTTCTGTTCCCGTGCGCTTAAAAACAAGCATTGCTGTTTTAAATATTATTTTTATATCATGCCAAAAACTAAAGTTTTTAACATATTTTATATCATACTGAATGCGTTCTGGCCAACTAAGGTTATTCCGTCCCATTGCCTGAGCAAGACCTGTCATTCCGGGTTTTACCTCAAATCTTAAAACCTCTTCTCCTATACATCTTTCCACCTGATAATCAAGCATAGGACGCGGACCTACTATACTCATAGTTCCATTAAGAATATTGAAAAGTTGAGGAAGTTCATCAAGACTTGTTTTTCTAAGAAATCTACCAACCTTTGTAATTCTATCTTCCGACATAATCTCATTTCCATTTTTATCATAACGTTCAATTATCATAGTTCTAAATTTATACATTTTGAAAAGTTTACCATTTTTACCCGCACGAATTTGTACAAAAACAGCAGGGCCTTTCGATGTTAAACGAATAACTATAGGAACTACTATAAAAACCGGAATTACGGTAAAGAAAACTATGAAAATTAAACTTACAATTATATCAAAAATACGCTTTAACGCAAAATTAAAAGTTTGCATAAATACTCCTTCAATAATTCAAAAAAACATAAGATTCTTATGTTATTGTACCTTACTTTAACTAATAAGTCAATGTTTTTAACCATTTAACTAAATGGTTTGGGGGAATATTGGCAAATTTACACTAATATCATCACATATTACCCCAATTTGTATGAATATTATAACATAAAAAGTGAATTTTTTCAACACTATGGAAGATTACAAAATTGTTATAATTTGCCATTAAATAAAGTGCCCCAATTTTTTCACACTGAAATTCCAAACAAAAACCCTAAGCGAGTGAAAATCGCTTAGGGTTTTAATTTTACTTTGTTTTCTTATATTTATAACTTGACCAATTTGAATAGTATTTAACTCCACCAACTGTTTTGTAGGTTCTGATTCTTACATAATAGGTTGTTTTTTGTTTTAAGTTTTTAATTGTTAAAAGACTTGTTTTATAATTTGAAACATTAATTGTTTTGACATTCTTAAAGGTTTTTGAGGTGCTATACTGAATCTGATAACCTGTACTCTCCTTTAAGGTTCGATTAATTTTAACATTTAAAGCTTTTTTGCTCGGTGTTAACGATTTAATGCTTGCGCTCTTAGGAACTATGGTAAAATATAAAATCCTTTTACCTGAATATTTCCCTTTAAACGTTATTGTAACCTTATATTTTCCAATGTTTTTTCTGCCGCTTTGCAAAGACACGGTGTAATCAGTATTTTTCTTTAAGGTTTTACCCGAAGAATCCTTAACAATTACGCTCGGCGTTTTAACCTTGCCTGTGTATGTATAGGTTGAGTCAGAAAGTTTAACTGTTTTGGGGTATCTAATAACAGTTGACTTGCTTGAATAATACCCGCATTTCGAACATTTATAACGAATACTACCGTTTTTAGTAAGAGTTGCTTTAGTAATAACATTTTTATAGGTGTGCGTTATATTTCGTTTTGCACCACATACATTACAGGAAGCATCACATGCACTTGAATATTTATGAGCCCCTACCTTTCTTGTTGCACTGCAACGGTTACATGTTTTATCGCAAGCATTTGAATATTTATGTTCCAGAGGCTTACCACTTGTAGCTTTACAAGTTTTGCAGGTTTTCGGTTTTGTGCAGGTTGCTGCCGAATAATTATGCGGTGGTGTGCGTTTTCCTCCGCAACTATTACATGTTTTATCACAATTATTTGTATAAGTGTGCTCTAATTTTTTACCGCTTGTAGCTTTACAAGTTTTACAGGTCTTCGGTTTTGTGCAGGTTGCTGCCGAATAATTATGTGGCGGAGTGCGTTTTTCTCCGCAAGTATTACATGTTTTATCACAATTATTTGTATAAGTATGATATTTCACATTGGGATTATAAAGTTCTTTGCCTCTGCTTAAATAACTTGTTGCTGAATAATATCCGGGTGCTTCTTTATTGACATCATAAATAAAATACCCATCCTCATACTGAAAACCATAAATAGAATAATCCGTTTTAAGTTTTGGCTTAAAAACTGCACAGGATGTTAATTTTTTAAGGTCTAGCTTATAAATTGCATTTGGTAAAGAATAAAAAAGGTCTTTCCCATCGGATGCAAGTTTTACATAGGACCCATATTGATGTTTAGAATTCCCCCATGATTCCGACAAATTTTTAATAACCTTTTTGCCTTTAAAACTTTTAATTTGTCTGGTTTCTTTATCGAAATAATATAGCTCGTTATTTATTAATTGAAAAGCTGTTTCCGAGTTGTGCCAAACCTGGTTATTATCATATTTTGTATTACTAGGATATGAATCAAAATCATTGGCATAATGCCCTGTATTTATTATGCCCCTTGTTGATTTAAGGAAATTATTATGAGCTACTCCGCCCATTACTCCTGCAGTAGTATCGTTGCTCCAATTAAGGTCATCCCAGGTTACATCAACATGATAAGGAACGCCATCGACCGTTATGATATTCCAAGCATGTTTAAGATAGTTAGAAGAGCAAACATAACTTTCCATTCCTATTTCTTCTAAAAGATAATCATAAGCTAAGGCATAACCCTGACATACAGCTTTACCCTCAACCAAAGTGCCATAAAGGTTATAAATATTGTTTTTATCTGCCCTTTTAAGACTATCAAAATCATATTCACAAGTAAGGGCTAATCTATCATGAATTAAAAGAGCTTTTTCTACTTCGGTTAATTTGTCATTGCCCTTTATTCCTTCTAATATTTCATTTTTGGTTTCCTGAACCTTGCTTAACGCCTTAATATACTCAGAACGTGGTAATATATATTCAGGGCGAATTTCCTCTACATAATAATTTTTATGGGAATATATAAAACCATCAACATTAAAACTTTCCGGCATTTCAAGAATAAGAATATCGCTCAATAGGTCTACTACATCATCGCTAAAAGGAATTCTATATTTAGAAATATCTATTTTCTCTTCATAATTCCATAATTTTTCGCTCAAATATGCTATAAATTCTTCGTCATCAATTCCAAGATTACCTAGCTCAAGATAAGAACTATAAGAATTGTATTTTGGAGCGGTTAATTCCTCTACAACTAAACCCGAATTAGCATTAGCCAAAACGGGAATAGAGGTTATAAGCATAAGAATACAAACAACTAGCGAAAGGAATCGGATTTTTAAAGATTTGCCCATGAAAACTCCCCCTATAGAAAAGTATATAATGAAAAACATAAGAAATTATATTGAAACAATTTCATTTTAGCATAAAACAATTCAATTTTCAATAATTGTTAAAACATTATCATAATTTTAAAAATAAAAAAGGAAGGGTTATGCCCTTCCCTAAATAAATTATTGTTCTTTAAAACAATTATCGCCCTGCCTGAACATTCCTGTGTTTTACCAACTCTTTTATAAGCTATCTCTTTATCCCTTAGCGCCTTCTTCTGCCTTGGGTTAACAAAATTAGTCTCAGCATTTGGGCTAAAGATACCAAAAGCGCCGCAACATAGGTAAGCGCTGCTGCCGACAACACCTTTTTAGCGCCCTTCTTTTCTTCCTCATCATAAACAATTCCCGTATCAGTAAGGGCTCTTAAAGCTCTGCTTGAAGCATTGAATTCAACAGGTAAGGTTATTAACTGAAACAACACAACAAGTCCGAAAAGTATAATTCCGATATCCACTAAATATGAATAGTTAAAAATCAATCCGATAAAAAGCAACGGCCAGGATAAATAGGAACCAAACTGGGTTAACGGAACTATAAAATTCCTGATTTTGATTGGCGCATAATTTTCTGCATACTGCACCGCATGCCCTGCTTCATGGCAGGCAACTCCAATAGCAGCAACCGAGTTAGAAGAGTATACCCCATCGGATAATCTTATAACATTCGTTCTGGGGTCGAAATGGTCGGTTAAATTGCCCGAAACTCGCTCAATTCTAACATTATAAATACCTTTTGATTGAAGTAATCTCTCGGCGGCTTCGGCGCCTGTAAACCGCGAAAAAACCTTTGAATACTTGGAAAATGAAGATTTTACCTTCACCTGTGCATAGAGTGAAATTAAAACGGCGGGCAATACTAAAACCAAATAGTAATAATCGAAGCCGTAATAATAACCTAACATAAAAAACACCTCAATTTTATTTTAAAAAATTAAGCGGATTTTATACATTGAAAAGGAATTCTACAACGTCTCCATCCTTCATAACATATTCTTTTCCTTCGGTTCTGAGAAGTCCTTTATTTCTAGCCTCGGCAATGGAGCCGCTTGCCTCTAAATCGGCAAAGGCAATAACCTGAGCGCGAATGAATCCACGCTCAAAATCACTATGGATTTTACCAGCAGCCTGCGGAGCTTTAAGTCCGTTTTTTATAGTCCAGGCGCGAACCTCTTTTTCGCCTGCGGTAAGATAAGAAATAAGACCTAAAAGGCTATAACTTTTGTTTATTAATCTATCAAGTCCTGAATTCTCAAGGCCGAGTTCGGATAAGAACATTAATTTTTCCTCTTCATCCATATCGGCAATATCGGCTTCAAGCTGAGCGCAAATAGGAAGCACTTCACTTCCCTCCGCCTTTGCGATTTCTTCAACCGTTTTATAATAAGGATTATTAGCCGCACCCTCTGAAAAATCCTCTTCCGACATATTTGCGGCATAAATAATAGGCTTCGAAGTAAGTAAATTCATTTCCTTTAAGAAGGCTTCCTCATCTTCGGAAATTTCCATGCTTCTTGCCGATTTTCCGCTTTCAAGAACATTATAAAGTCTTTTAAGAAAATCAAGCTCGGTTGCAAGAGATTTATCGCCCTTTAAATCCTTTGTTACCTTAGCAATTCTTCTCTCAACCATTTCCATATCCGAGAAAATAAGTTCCAAATCAATTGTTTCAATATCTCTTTTGGGGTCAATTGAGCCTTCAACATGAATAATATCATCATTATTAAAGCAGCGAACAACATGAACTATGGCATCAACCTCTCGGATATTACCTAAGAACTTATTGCCAAGGCCCTCTCCCTTTGATGCGCCCTTAACCAAGCCTGCAATATCAACAAACTCGATAACCGCAGGAACTATCGGCGGCACCTTATCTCCCACTGTATACATTTTGCAAAGTGTATCAAGGCGACTATCCGGCACCGACACAACTCCTACATTGGGGTCGATGGTGCAAAACGGATAGTTAGCAGCACCCGCACCTGCATTTGTTATAGCGTTAAAAAGGGTTGATTTACCAACATTCGGCAACCCTACAATTCCTAATTTCATTACTTTTCTCCTTTTGGAAATCCATTATTTTATCTAATTATATAATTATTTCGACATTTTATCAAGTAAAACGAAAAAAATTCTTTTATTTTTTTGTTAAATAATGTATAATATAATAAATATATTAATTTGGGAGGTTATGCGCATGGCTCAGGAATTTACCGTATCGCTTAATCGAATAATAAAAGAACACAATTTAGAAACCCTTTTCTTGCCCGAAGATATTGAAGAACGACTTATTAATTCTTCGGAAATCAATAGACCAGGTCTTGAAATGGTTGGTTTCTATGAATTTTTTGATAATAAAAGAATCCAGATTATCGGAAAAAGCGAAGCCGCTTTTTTAGGCACTATTGAAGGCAAGGAATTTGATGAGGCTATCGACCGCTTTTTTGCATCAAATCCCCCTGCTGTTATTGTGGCACGTAATTTATCCATTGCCGAAAAATTAGTGCCGTTCGCCGAAAAACATAATGTGCCGTTACTTAGAACGCAGGATAGCACCTCTTCGTTTATGTCCACCCTCATTGCTTTTTTAAATCTTCAGTTAGCCCCAAGAATTACAAGGCACGGCGTTTTGGTTGAGGTTTATGGCGAAGGTATACTTTTGCTTGGAGAAAGCGGAGTTGGTAAAAGTGAAACGGCTATTGAGCTTGTAAAAAGAGGACATAGACTCATCGCCGATGATGCAGTTGAAATAAGAAGGGTTTCAAGCAAATCACTTGTGGGCTCGGCTCCCGATAATATCCGCCACTTCATAGAACTTCGCGGTATTGGAATTATTAATGCAAGCCGAATATTTGGTGCAGGTGCTGTAAAGCTCACCGAGAACATAAACCTTGTTATTAATATGGAGCCTTGGGATGTAAATAAGGTTTATGACCGAATGGGTCTTGATAAAGAAACCACCGATATTTTAGGCCTTCAAATCCCCTCTCTTACAATACCTGTAAAGCCAGGTAGAAACCTTGCGGTTATTATTGAGGTAGCCGCTATGAATAATAGACAAAAGAAACTTGGCTACAATGCCGCAGAAGACCTTTTAGTCAGACTTGGAATGTCCAGCGATGGAAACATGGGCGTTGAAAAGAAAGTTGAAATATTTTAAATTTACCCGGAGGAATAAAAATGAAATACTGGTTAGGAATTGATTTAGGCGGAACAAACATTGCAACAGGGGTTGTTGATGAAAACTATAATATTGTTGGCAGAGGCAAGGTTAAAACCGGTGCCGGCCGCCCTGCAGAGCAAATAGCCGACGATATGGCCAAAGCTGTTTATATGGCAATTGAAGATGCAGGAATTGATGAAAAGGATATAGTTTCAATGGGTATCGGCTCGCCCGGTTCCATTGTTCCGGAAGAAGGATTGGTTGCAATAGCCGAAAATGTTGGCTTTGTTAAAACCCCTATTTGCCAAATGCTTAAGGACCGCACAGGCTTTGATTTTTATATTGAAAACGATGCTAATGCCGCAGCATACGGCGAACTCCTTGCAGGTGCAGGCAAAGGGAAAAAGCACTTTGTTGCAATCACTCTTGGCACCGGTGTTGGTAGCGGCATTATTATTGATGGCAAAATTTTCTCGGGTATCAACCACGCAGGCGGAGAAATCGGACACACCGTTATTATTAAAAACGGTCAAGAATGTCCTTGCGGCAGAGCGGGTTGCTTTGAGGCTTACGCTTCGGCAACAGCGCTTGTAAGGCAGACAAAAGCCGCTATGTCCTGCGCTCCTGATAGCTTAATGTGGGAACTTTGCGATGGCGATATCAATAATGCCAACGGCAGAACCGCATTTGATGCTATGAAAAAAGGCGACTCTATTGCCACAAAGGTTGTAAATCAGTATATTGAATATTTAGCAGTTGGTGTTGTAAACACAATAAACATCTTCCAGCCTGAAATTCTCTGCATTGGCGGCGGAATTTCAAAAGAGGGCGATTATCTTGTTAAGCCTCTCGAAGAATATATAAAATTAGAAAGATATTCAAAAAATATTTCAACCCAAACCGTTGTTAAAACGGCCGAACTTGGAAATGATGCAGGCATTATCGGTGCCGCATTCCTTTGCAATCTTTACAAATAAGCTTTGAGGTGCTTTTATGGATAAAGCTAAAGCCAAACAGTTTTTAACACATAACAATATATCTTTTTTGGAAAACGAACCTATGAAACGGCACACAACCTTTAAAATTGGTGGCGAAGCCGATATTCTCGTTTACCCTAAAAATGAAGCAGAAGTAAAAAGCATTGTTTCTTTTTGCAAAAATTCTTCCGTTCCATTTACTGTTATCGGAAAAGGTTCTAACCTTCTTGTTTCGGATAACGGAATTGAAGGTATTGTTATCAGTACGGCAAAATTAGATTTTATAAACATTGATAATAACATTATTTCTTGCGGCGCAGGTGCCGTGCTTACAAATCTTTGCAATTTTGCGCTTAACCACTCCCTTTCAGGACTCGAATTTGCTTTTGGCATTCCCGGAAGTGTGGGCGGAGCAGTTTTTATGAATGCGGGCGCTTATGGCGGAGAAATTAAGGACTGCATTTTATCCGCAATGGTAATTAACTCAAATGGCGATATTGAGAAAATTGATGCCGAAAAAATGAATCTCGGATACAGAACGAGCGTTTTCAAAACAAACGGCTCAATAATCCTTTCGGCAGAATTCTCTTTAAAGCCTGAAAATGCAGAAATTATTAAATCAAAAATGGATGATTTAATGCTTCGCAGAAAAACAAAGCAGCCTTTAGAATACCCTAGCGCAGGCAGCACATTTAAGCGCCCTGAAGGTAATTTTGCGGGCACTTTAATTGAATCTGCAGGGCTTAAGGGCTTATCTGTCGGTGATGCTGAGGTTAGCGAAAAGCATGCAGGCTTTGTTATAAATAAAGGCAATGCCAAATGCTCAGAGGTATTGGCTCTTATAAATAAAATTCAGTTAAAGGTTAAAGGTTTTTCGGGAATAACACTTGAACCCGAAGTTATATTTATTGGAAGAGATTAGGTTTATGGAATTACTTATAGTAACAGGTATGTCGGGCGCGGGAAAATCTCAGGCCGCAAATGTTTTAGAAGATACGGGATACTATTGTGTGGACAATGTGCCACCCCTTATTATCCCTCACTTCGTTGAACTTTTAAACCGCGAAACCTTCAGTAAACTTGCCATTGTAACCGATATCAGAGGCGGGGAACTTTTTAAGGATATTATTGACGTTCTTGCACGCTTAAAAAAGGAAAACATAGAATATAAAATTCTCTTTTTAACGGCTAAAGAGGATGTTTTAATTCGCCGCTACAAAGAAAATCGCCGCGTTCATCCTCTGGCTTCAAAGAATAATTTAACCATATCTGAAGCCGTTAATTTAGAGCAAAATATGCTCGAAAAAGTGCGCGATATTTCCGATTTTGTTATTGACACTTCGGTGCTTTCCCTTTCGCAATTTAAAGAGCGTTTAAGCGGAATATTCTCAGAAATTTCGGAAAACATTTCGGTTCAATGCGAATCTTTCGGCTTTAAATACGGAGTTCCAAGCGATGCCGATTTGGTTTTTGATGTAAGATGTTTACCAAATCCTTTTTATATAAAAGAACTTAAAAGTCTTACAGGCAAGGATAAAGCTGTTCAGGATTTTGTTATGAATTCTACCGAAAGCGCTCAATTATTCGATAAAATATATGAACTTATTTCTTTCCTCCTCCCCCTTTATTTAAAGGAGGGCAAAAGTCAGCTAGTTGTGGCTTTTGGTTGCACGGGAGGAAAACACCGCTCGGTTACCTTTGCGGAATATTTAAACAATAAACTAAACGAAAACAATATATCCTCAATAACAGTTCATAGAGATATTTCCAGAAATTAACGGAGAAAACTATGTCATTTTCAAGAGATTTGAAAACTCAATTATGCGAATTAAGACAGTCTGAATGTTGCAAAATGGCGGAATGTTACGCCTTTATGCTATTCGGGCAGTCTTTTTCTACCCTAAAAATCTCATTGCTTACCGATAATGAAAAGGTAGCTTCACGTTATTCTCATTTAATACACCGCCTGTTTGGAGCCACCGTTACAACCCTTATAAGCAGTGGTAAAAAAACCACCTATAAGGTATTTGTTGGAAATAAAAGCGATAGACTTAATATTATTAATCGCCTGAATTTAAACATTGATTCTCCAAACACCTATATTAACCACGATTTACTTAAAAAGGACTGTTGCAAAAATGCATTTTTAAGGGGAATGTTTTTATCCTGCGGACAGGCCGCAGACCCCGAACGCGAATACCGAATTGACCTGCGTGTTAAAAATCCCGATTTAGCTTACAGCGTTTTCGATTTGCTCTATAAAAAAGAATTAGAACCGAGAATAACCCTAAAAAATCTTACCAACTATATATACATAAAGCGAAGCGAACGCGTTGAAGACTTTTTAACACTCATAGGTGCGGCTACTCTTAGTCTTCAGGTTATGGATACGCGCGTTATTAAAGATTTTCGCTCAAAATTAAACCGCAAGGGAAACTTCGAAGATGCTAACACTTCAAAGGTTGTTAATGCTTCACTAGAGCAACGCTCGGCTATAGAATTTTTAATTAATTCGGATAAATTTTCATTGCTTACCGAAGAACTGCAGTATGCCGCAAATTTGCGCCTTAACAACCCCTATGCTCCATTATCTGAGCTCTGCAAAATATCCGATGCTCCCATTACCCGCTCGGGATTAAATCACAGGCTTAGAAAAATTGTTGAAATAGCTGAAGAACAAAAGAAAGGAAAATAATTATGGGTTTTGTCCATTTGCACACTCATACCGAATACAGCCTGCTTGACGGTTGCTGCCGCATCGAGCGGCTTATTGATGCTGCAAAAGAAAAGGGACAAAACGCAATAGCAATTACCGACCACGGCGTTATGTATGGCGCCGTTGAATTTTATAAATATGCTAAAAAGGCAGGAGTAAAGGCTATAATCGGTTGTGAAGTGTATGTAGCTCCAAGACTTTGCACCCAAAAAGAAAAATTTTATGACAGTAACTATTCCCATCTTTGCCTTCTTTGCAAAGACGAAACAGGTTATAAAAATCTTATAAAATTAGTTTCCTTGGGCTTTACAGAAGGCTTTTATTCCAAGCCGCGAGTGGATAAAGAACTACTAAAAAAATATTCCGAGGGCCTTGTTTGCTTATCAGGCTGTCTTGCGGGAGAAATTCCAAAAGCTCTATTAAATAATGATTATGCCAAAGCAAAGGAACTCGCCGATTTTTATAAATTGGTTTTCAAGGATGATTTTTATATTGAAATTCAAGACCACGGATTATTTGAGCAAAAGCAGATTTTACCCGATTTAATAAAACTTTCCAAAGAAAAAAACATTCCGCTTGTTGCCACAAACGATGTTCACTATATTGAAAAGGATGATAGCGAAGCGCATAAGGTTTTGCTATGCATTCAAACGGGTAAAAAACTCGGCGATGAAGATACACTTGAATTCAAAACCAATGAGTTTTATTTAAAAACCGAAGAGGAAATGCTCTCTTTATTTAAATCGGTACCGGAAGCTGTTTCAAACACCGAAAAAATTGCCGATAAATGTAATTTTCAATTTGAATTTGGTAATATAAAGCTCCCCTATTTTGATATAGGAGATAGAGACCACAGCCTTTATTTAAGGGACTTAGCCGAAAAAGGATTATATAAAAATTATGGCGAAAACCCACCAAGTGAAGCCATAGAGCGCCTTAATTACGAACTATCGACTATAGAAAATATGGGATATGTTGACTACTTTTTAATAGTGGCCGATTTTGTTAATTATGCTAAAAATAATGGCATTCCCGTAGGCCCAGGTCGTGGTAGCGGCGCCGCAAGTTTGGTTGCTTACTGCATTGGAATTACGGGAATTGACCCAATTAAATATAATCTTCTTTTTGAAAGATTTTTAAACCCTGAAAGAGTATCCATGCCCGATTTTGACATAGATTTTTGCTTTGTTAACCGTCAGAAAGTTATTGATTATGTTATAAACAAATATAAAGAAGACCATGTTGCTCAAATTGTTACATTTGGCACAATGGCGGCAAGGGCTGCCATCCGCGATGTTGGCAGGGTTATGAATTTATCTGCCGCCGTTTGCGATAAGGCGGCAAAGTTAATTCCGCAAGAACTCAAAATAACCATTCCCGCCGCTTTAAAAAGGGTTCCTGAATTAAAAATGATGTACGACACCGATTTGAATTTAAAAGCGGTTGTTGATATGGCTATAAAGCTCGAAGGGACTCCTAGAAACGCTTCAACCCATGCGGCAGGTGTTGTTATTTCGGACAAGCCAATTGCCGAGTACGTTCCCCTTTCCTTAAATGACGAAGCGGTAGTTACTCAATACACAATGACCGCTTTAGATGAATTAGGTCTTCTTAAAATGGACTTTTTAGGTCTTCGAAATATAACGATTATTGATGAAACCGAAAAGGCTATAAGGTGCAAAAACCCCGATTTTGATATTGAAAAAATACCACTCGATGACCCATCAACCATGCGCGATATGGCAAACGGTTATACCGATGGCGTTTTTCAGTTTGAATCGGAAGGTATGAAAAAGGTTTTAAGGCAATTTATCCCCACAACACTCGAAGACCTTATTGCTATTATTGCTCTTTACAGACCGGGTCCTATGGACTCAATTCCAAAATATATTCATAACCGCCACAATCCTAATAATATAAAATATCTTCACCCCTCTCTTGAGCCAATACTCAAGGTAACCTATGGGTGCATTGTTTATCAAGAACAGGTTATGCAGATTTGCCGAAGCCTTGCGGGATATTCTCTGGGAAGAGCCGACATTGTGCGCCGCGCTATGAGTAAGAAAAAACTTGATGTTATGGAAAAGGAGCGCAATGTTTTTCTTTATGGCGCAAAGGATGAAAACGGCAATGTTATATGCAAGGGTGCAGTAAATAACGGAATAGAAAAAGAGGTTGCCGAAAAAATATTCGGAGAAATGTCCTCCTTTGCCTCCTATGCTTTTAATAAAGGACATGCCGCAGCCTATTCCTTGGTTTCTTACAGAACCGCATATCTTAAATGCCATTACCCTGCCGAATATTTAGCCAGCCTATTTTCAAGTGTTATTGATTCCTCAGGAAAGGTTGCAGAATATTCAAATGAATGCAAGCGCCTTGGAATAACAATACTTCCACCCGATGTTAATGAAAGTTTTGAAAACTTTATTGCAAAGGATAAAAACATTCGTTACGGCCTTTTAGCTATTAAAAATTTAGGAGCGGGAGTTATTTCAAAAATAATAAGTGAGCGCGAAAACGGTGGCAGATATACAAGCCTTTATAACTTTGTATCTCGCCTTTATTCCCGCGAATTCAATAGGAAAGCTCTCGAATCTTTAATTAAAAGCGGCGCTCTTGATTCGCTTGAAAAAACCAGAAAAATGATGCTTTATTCCATAGATTCGGTTTTATCGGCTGCCGAAAATGAAAAGAAATTTTCCGCCGCCGGTCAATTCAATCTTTTCGGGAATGAATCCGAAAATGATTTTAAAATTCCGTTTGTTCCCGAAATGTCAAAAAAAGAAAAACTAAGCCTTGAAAAGCAATCAACAGGGCTTTATCTTACAGGCCATCTGCTCGATGAATATGAAAATTTTGCAAAAACTGTTTCCAAAATCAAAATTTCGGATATAAATTCGGGTAAAATAAAGGATGGCTCTCGCATAACCTTGGTTGCACTTTTAAGCACAATTAAAGTAAAAACCCTTAAAAGCGGAAAGGTTATTGCCTCATTTTTTGCTGAGGATAAAACGGGCGTGTTACCCGTTACCGCCTTTGATACCGCCTATAACTTTTATCGAAATTTAATAAATGAAGAAAATGTTGTTATAATTTCGGGTAGGGTTTCCGAGCAGGAAGATAGAGAAACAGAGCTTATCTGCGAGAAAATAGTTTCTATATCAGAAAACGCTTTAAAAACTCCCCCCACCTATCAAAAGGTTTTCATTAAGGTTCCTTCAAAAAACTCTGAAGAGTTTTCTAAGGTTTTAAATGTTTTGCCTAAACACAAAGGAAATGTTCAGGTAATAATATATTGTGAGGATTCAAAAAAGCAATTAATGGCTCCCGAAAACCTAAAAATTAATGTAACTACCCTATTTTTAAGCGAAATTTCAGAAATTGTTGGAAAAAATAATGTAAAACCTGTTGAAAATTGATGTAAACTGTTGTATAATACTAAATTGAAATTGTTTATTGGAGTTGACATAAATGAATATAAAAACCATTGGCGTATTAACAAGCGGAGGCGATGCTCCGGGTATGAACGCGGCTGTGCGTTCAGTTGTAAGAACCGCTATTTCAAACGGTCTTAATGTTAAAGGAATTATGCGCGGCTATAATGGTCTTATTGAGGGCGAAATAATTGATATGGATATCCGCTCGGTATCTGAAATTATTCATCGCGGAGGCACCATGCTTTACACCGCAAGAAGCCCGAAATTCAAAACCGAGGAAGGCATTCAGTTGGCCGTTGAAAACTGCAAAAAGCACGGCATTGAAGGAATTGTAGTTATTGGTGGCGATGGCTCTTTCAGAGGCGCTCGCGATTTATCTTTACATGGTATCCCCTGCGTTGGTGTGCCCGGCACAATTGATAATGATATTACCTGCACCGAATATACCATCGGTTTCGATACAGCTATGAACACCGTTGTTCAGATGGTTGACAGACTTCGCGATACAACCCAGTCTCACGAACGTTGCAGCGTTGTTGAGGTTATGGGTAGAGGCGCAGGTTGGTTAGCGCTTCACACCGCTATTGCTGTTGGCGCTACCGCAGTTTTAGTTCCTGAAATTGAATTCGATTTAAAGAAAGATATTCTCGATAAAATCGAAAGAACCAAAGCTACAGGCAAGAAGCACTTTATAATAGTTGTTGCCGAAGGCGTTGGTAAGGTTACCGATATTGCCGAAGAAATTGAAAAAGCAACAGGCATTGAAAGCCGTGCCACAATTTTAGGCCATGTTCAGCGTGGCGGCAGGCCCTCGGTTAGAGATAGAGTTATGGCAAGCCAAATGGGACACGCTGCAGTTAACCTCTTAATGCAGGGCATTGGCAACCGCGTTGTTGCCTTCCAAAATAACCATATTGTAAATTATGATATTTACGAAGCGCTTAACATGAAGAAAGAGTTCGATGTTCAGTCTTACGAAATGCTTAATGATATTTCTATCTAAAATAAAAAAAGCGGACCTTGAAAGGTCCGCTTAAATCTTTTTATTAGTTGTTTTCCTCGATATATTTTACAAGGTCGCCGATTGTTTTGATAGTTTCAATTTTATCATCAGGCACTTCGATATCAAATTCATCTTCGATTGCCATAAGTAATTCAACAACATCAAGACTGTCAGCGCCTAAATCGTTAGCAATATCGGTGCTCATAGTCATATCGTCTGCCGAAGCATCTAACTGTTCTGCTAATAATTCTTTAATTTTTTCAAAAACCATAAATAATCCTCCGAAATATTATGCTGTAGACATACTCAGCATTTTGTGGTATATTTAGTATACCCTACTTAAAATAATATTGTGAAAACTCATATTTGTCAACTAAATTTTTTAAAAAAGCAAAAAAGGTGGTAATTTTGGTATCTGAATTCGGAAATAAAATACATATTAAAATTGAAGGGACCAGCCATGGCGAATACCTAAAAGGCTCAATTTCGGGGCTACCCGCAGGTGAAATTATAGACCAAAAAGAAATTGAAACTCAAATGCTGCGCCGTGCACCCGGAAACGATTCAACCGCAACTCCGCGCAAAGAGAAGGATGAGGTTGAATTTATTTCAGGCTTGGAAAGCGATGCCATTAACGGCGATATTGAATTTATCATTAAAAATACAAATACCAAATCAGACGATTATGATAATTTGAAATTTACTCCCCGCCCTTCACATGCCGACTACCCCGCTTTTGTTAAGTATAAAGGAGAAGCCGATATGCGCGGAAGCGGCCATTTTTCAGGCAGACTTACAGCCCCGCTCACCGCAATTGGCGCTATTTGCAAGCAAATTCTTAAAAAACGCGGAATAACCATTGGCGGACACGTTTTAAATATTGGTGAAGTTTATGATGTTGGTTTTAATCCCGTAACTGTGGATGAGGCACTTTTAGAAAATCTTTCTTCAAAATATTTTTCAACCATAAGCGACAATGCTAAAGAACAAATGCGAGAGCTTATTCTTGATATTGGTAAAGAAGGCGACAGCATTGGCGGTTGTGTTGAAATTGCCGTTACAGGTCTTCCCGTAGGAATTGGTAACCATATGTTTGGCGGCATTGAAAATGTTATTTCAAGCCTTGTTTATGCAGTACCTGCGGTTAAAGGCGTATCATTTGGCGCAGGATTTGATTTTTCCTATTTGCTTGGAAGCGAGGCTAACGACCCATATTATTTTAAAGATGATAAGGTTGTTACCGCAACCAACAACTGCGGCGGAATTGTTGGTGGAATGTCAACAGGTATGCCCCTTATAGTTAAGGCGGCGCTGAAACCTACTCCTTCTATTTTCAAACCTCAAGCAACGGTCGACCTTAGTTCCAAAGAAGATACAATGCTTCAAATTAACGGAAGGCACGACCCCTGCATAGTGCCTAGAGCACTCCCCGCTATTGAGGCGGCTGTGGCAATTGCAGTTACAATGTTGCTTTCCGAAGATAATGCATTATAAAATGGTTGCAAAAGTTTAATATTTATTATATAATAGGCGATGGTGATAAAAAATGGCAAAAGAAAAATTAGTTAAAGAAATTACTTCTATGGAAGAAGATTTTGCAAAATGGTATACCGATGTTGTTTCCAAAGCGGAGCTTATGGATTATTCATCGGTTAAAGGCTGTATGATTATCCGCCCCTATGGTTGGGCAATTTGGGAAAACATTCAGCGCATTTTAGATGGAATGTTTAAAGAAACAGGCCATGAAAATGTATCTATGCCAATGTTCATTCCGGAATCTCTTCTCCAAAAAGAAAAGGACCATGTTGAAGGCTTTGCTCCTGAGGTTGCCTGGGTAACACACGGCGGCAATGAAAAGCTTGAAGAAAAATTATGCGTAAGGCCAACTTCGGAAACCCTTTTCTGCGACCATTATAAGAATATTATTCAGTCTTACCGCGACCTACCAAAGCTTTACAACCAGTGGTGCAGCGTTGTTCGTTGGGAAAAGACAACAAGACCTTTCTTAAGAAGCCGCGAATTCCATTGGCAAGAGGGTCATACAATTCACGCTACAGCTCAAGAGGCACAAAAAGAAACAATTCAAATGCTTAATGTTTATGCAAAGTTTGCCGAAGAAAATCTTGCAATCCCTGTAATTAAAGGTGTTAAAACTGAAAAAGAGCGTTTTGCAGGAGCAGAAGACACCTACACAATTGAGGCTATGATGCACGATGGCAAGGCTCTTCAAAGCGGCACTTCCCACTTCTTTGGAGATGGTTTTGCAAGGGCATTTGATATTCAGTTTACCGATAAGGAAAATAAACTTTCCTATCCCTTCCAGACATCTTGGGGCGTTTCAACCCGCTTAATCGGTGCTATTATTATGACTCACGGCGATGATAACGGTCTTGTTCTCCCACCAGATATAGCTCCTATTCAGGTAATTGTTATTCCGATTGCTTCTCATAAACCCGGCGTTACCGAAAAGGCACTCGAAGTTACCGAGAAATTAAAGAAGTTCTGCCGCGTAAAGATTGACACAAGCGAACAATCTCCCGGTTGGAAATTCGCTGAATACGAAATGAAGGGTGTTCCGCTTCGCTTAGAGTTAGGTCCAAGAGATATTGAAAACGGTTGCTGCGTTTTAGTTCGCCGCGATAATGGAGAGAAAATTACAGTTGCTCTCGATGAACTCGAAACAAAGATCCCAGAGCTCTTAAAGGCTGTTCGAGATGGCCTTTACAATAAGGCTCTCAATCGCAGAAATGAAATGACCTATACCGCTAAAAACCTAGATGAATTAAAGGATATTGCAGATAACAAACCCGGATTTATCAAGGCTATGTGGTGTGGCGATCGCGAATGTGAAGAGGCATTAAAAGAAAAGGCAGGCGTTTCTTCAAGATGCATTCCTTTCGAGCAAGAAGAAATTGGTGATACCTGCGTTTGCTGCGGCAAAAAGGCTACAAAAATGCTCTATTGGGGCAAAGCATATTAAATTTAAAAAGAGAGCATAAGCTCTCTTTTTTTGCATATAAAAGCAAATTTCACCCAAAATATTAAGGGTGAAATATATGAAGCGTTTTAAAAAATATTTATTGTTTTTCTCCATTGGCGCTTTTGGTTATGGAATTATTGAAATTCTTTGGCGCGGCCATACCCATTGGAGTATGCTGACGCTTGGCGGAATTTGTTTTTCATTTTTCGGAAAACTTGCAAGCGCGTTAAAAAGCACCTGCCTTTTATATAAAGCGGTTATAGCAACCTTCTTTATAACCCTTTTTGAATTTATTTTTGGCTTAATTTTCAATATAATTCTTGGTAAAAATATTTGGGATTATAGCAAGGTACCATTTAATTTTAAAGGGCAAATTTGCCTTTTATATTCGGTTTATTGGTGGCTTTTATCGCTTATCTTCATACCATTTGCCGATTTTATAAACAAGCGATTGCAAAATGCAAAAAAAGTGTTATAATATAGATATATTTGGATTTTAGGGGTAGATTATGGAATTTTTAAAGAGAACTTGGGCTGAAATTTCTATTTCCGCCCTCATACATAATTTCGAACTGATTAAAAAAAGTTCTAATTATCAAAAAACAATTGCCGTTGTTAAGGCTAATGCTTATGGGCACAGCGCTCCCGATATTGCACCTGTTCTCCAAAGCAATGGCGCTGATAATTTTGCCGTTTCCAATTTGGTTGAAGCACTTGAACTAAGGCATTGCGGAATAACTAAACCCATCCTTATTTTAGGATATACCCCCACCGAACTTGCCGATACTTTAATTGAGAATGATATTATTCAAGCCGTTTTTTCTTTGGAATATGCGAAAAAATTATCAAAAAGCGCCACTAAAGGCAAGGTTAAGATTCATATTAAAATTAATACAGGTATGAATCGCATAGGCTTTAACTATAATAATATAGATGAAATACTTTCTGTTTATTCGGAAAACGGACTTTCAGTAAACGGTATTTTTACACATTTTTGCGTGTCAGACAGTAAAGATGAAGATGATATTTCCTTTACCTCTACTCAATTGGCTCGATTTGATAAGGTTGTAACTCAAATAAAACAAAGCGGATTTAATACGGGCCTTGTTCACTGCTCAAATTCTGCCAAAACCATAACCGCCGAATCCCCTTTATATGATGCCTGCCGACCCGGAATTATACTTTACGGTTTAAACCCATCAAGCGAGGTTTCATTAGAGGGTTTAAAACCTGTTATGACATTAAAATCGGTTGTTTCGATGGTTAAATGGATAGATGCTGATGAAGCTGTAAGCTATGGCAGAACCTTTAAGGCAAAAGAAAAAATTAAGGTGGCAACCGTAACCGCAGGCTATGCAGATGGTTACCCCCGCGCCCTTTCTAATAAAGGACAAGTTATAGTAAACGGACACAGAGCAAACATTATAGGCAGAATTTGTATGGATCAATTTATGATTGATGTAACAAACATAGAAAATGTTTCCGAAGGCACCGAGGTTATTCTTTTTGGAGAAGGTCTTACAGCCGATGAAGTTGCCGATAAGTGCTCTACAATTGGATATGAAATTGCTAGCGGTATTACCAAAAGAGTACCGCGTGTAATAATTAAATAAAAGGAGAATATTTATGAAAAAGTTTTTTAATGAGTTCAAAGAGTTTATTATGAAGGGCAATGTGCTTGATATGGCAGTCGGCGTTATTATTGGTGCCGCTTTTAAGGATATTGTAACAAGTCTTACCGATAACATTATCTCCCCCATTTTAGCTATTTTTGGCAAGGCAGATTTCAGTTCCTACATAATCCCATTAAACGGCGATAACGCTATTAAATACGGCGCATTTATTACATCTGTTATTAACTTCTTAATTATGGCATTTATTATCTTCCTTTTAATTAAGGGCGTTGCCGCTATTAATGATTTAAGCACAAAAGCCTTTAAGAAAAAAGAAGAGGCTCCTATAGAAGAGCCTACTGTTAAAATATGCCCCTTCTGCAAAAGCGAAATTGCAATTGATGCAACCCGCTGCCCGCACTGCACTTCTGAACTTAAAGACTAATATACTTTAAAAAATCCGTACCACAAGGTACGGATTTTTTTTATTTGCATAGAATACATTGTAGGAGTGAATTTTATGCTTTTAACTAATTTACGGGTTGGGCAAACAGGGGTTATAACCTCTGTTTCAATACAAAGCCCATTATATAAAAGACTACTTGATATTGGCTTTTCTAAGGGTGCTAAAATTAAATGTTTAATGGAAAGCCCTTTAAAAGACCCAAGAGCCTATCTAATTAAAGGCGCTGTTATAGCTTTAAGGGATACAGATGCAAATTTGATTTCGGTGAGGTGCTCTTAATGGGGCTCACTAAACACACCACCTCTGCTCTATTATTAGGCTCCGATTTTTCCTCATTAAAAACTAAAGAAAGCGATATAACGGTCTGCCTATCAGGTAACCCGAATGTTGGCAAAAGCAGTGTTTTTAATTGCCTCACGGGGCTTAACCAACACACAGGCAATTGGTCAGGAAAGACGGTTGATACCGCGGTTGGTTCATTTAATCACAGAGGTCGGAAGATAATTTTAATTGACACACCCGGCACCTACTCCCTTTATCCCCACTCAAAAGAAGAAGAGGTAGCGAGAGATTTTATTTTAAACGGCGGCGCAAAGGTAACGGTTACGGTTTGTGATGCAACCGCCCTTGAAAGGAATTTGAATTTAATTATTCAAATAAAAGAGAAAATTCAAAATAACATACTTTGCCTTAATTTTGCTGATGAACTTACCTCAAAAGGTATTCATATTGACATAGAAAAACTTGAAAAACTACTTAAAATTCCTGTTATTAAAATATCGGCTAAGAAAAATATCGGCACCGAAGAACTTAAAGACACAATTATAAAACTTGCGGATTTACATTTTGAAAGAACTTTTGAAAACCCATTAACACCGGAGGAAATAAATAATAAGGCACATTATATTTTTGAAGAGTGCGTAACAACCTCTAAGGATACCCGCGAAAAAGACCGAAAAATAGATAGAATATTAACAGGTAAACTTACCGCTTTCCCATTTATGATGCTTCTTTTAGCGCTTGTTTTTTGGCTTACAATAAAGGGCGCCAACTATCCCTCAGAACTAATTAGTTCATTCTTTTTTGGAATAGAAGATAATTTATATAATTTCTTAGTTAATATAAAAATACCTTTAAAAATTGCGGAATTGCTCATCTTTGGAATATATCGCGTGGTGGTTTGGATAGTTTCGGTAATGCTTCCTCCAATGGCTATTTTCTTCCCGCTTTTCACTTTACTTGAAGATTCGGGGTATTTACCAAGAATTGCTTTTTGCCTTGACAGAGGCTTTAAAAAATGCAATTCCTGTGGCAAACAATCGCTTACAATGTGCATGGGATTTGGTTGCAATGCTGCGGGTGTTGTAGGTTGCAGGATAATAGATTCAAAAAGGGAAAGATTAATTGCCATTTTAACCAACTCATTCGTTCCGTGCAACGGAAAATTCCCCTTACTTATAAGTGTTATAACCATGTTTTTTGTGGGACTTAGGGGTTCATTATATTCCGCATTAGTGCTAACTCTCTTTATTTTACTCGGCATAGCGCTAACCTTTCTTATTTCATACATCCTATCAAGAACGGTGCTTAAAGGGGTGCCTTCCTCATTTGCACTAGAACTTCCACCATACCGAAAACCACAAATTTTAAAAACCTTAATTCGTTCCGTTTTCGATCGAACTTTGTTTGTTTTAGGAAGAGCCGTTATATCGGCAGTTCCTGCGGGCGCTATAATTTGGTTGTTAGCCAATATAACAGTTGGGGGCGCTCCCCTTTTAAGAGTTATTGCAAATTTTTTAAATCCTTTTGCCGCACTAATGGGATTAGACGGCGTTATTATACTGGCATTTTTATTAAGTTTTCCTGCGAATGAAATAGTAATTCCTGTAATTATAATGGCTTATATGGGGAATTCAACCCTAAGCTCGATTTCTGATTTAATAATTTTAAAAGAGTTGTTTTTAAACAATGGGTGGAATATTTTAACCGCTCTTAACATAATGCTCTTTTCCCTATTTCACTTCCCCTGTATGACAACTCTTTTAACCATAAAAAAAGAAACCGGGAGTTTTAAATGGACTCTCCTCGGCTTCTTACTACCAACAATAATTGGCATAGCTTTATGTATGATAACCACATTTATTTATAAGGTTTTAATATAAAAGAATCATCTTACAAAGATGGTTCTTTTATTTCCCAATAATATTTTCTATTACTTTTTGGGAAATCTTCCAGCACCCCATATTCAGGGTCATAGAAAAGTCCTTTAAAATAAAGCGACCAATGCCAACATTTAGGTGTTTCAAGGCTAAGTAAAGCAATGTTAGGAAGTTGTGTCTTATCTTCCACTTCTATTCGGTCTTTTGAAAAATCAATATTTAAAGATTCCATAACCTTTTGCATACACTTAAGTGTTGTTTCGCGTTCAGTTTCGCACATTTCAAAAATTTCGTTAACATCCAAACCACTAAGCATTGCTAAAACGGCCTGTCCACAGGCTAGAGGATTCGGCTCAAAAATATGAATTGGACATTTTACAAGCGGCATTTTATTTCACCTCAAATTTTATTATATAGAATATTAAATAATTTGCAATAGAAATGTTGACAAAAAAGTAAAGTTGTGTTAAAATATCTTAGTCGCATGCGGAGAGGTATCGAAGTGGTCATAACGAGGCGGTCTTGAAAACCGTTTGGGTGCAAGCCCACAAGGGTTCGAATCCCTTCCTCTCCGCCATTTTTTATATGTAACAGTTTTTGTTACAACTTGGAGTAGTACTCAAGTTGGTGACGGGCTTTGAGCGGAGCGCTGCCGGTGGCAGAATAAGCGAACGTGAAAAGGCGTAGCGGTCGAAATTTATTGGTGCTCCAAACCAAAATAAATTTCGGGCACCACAAGAGGGCACATGCCGAGTTGTAGGAAATTTTTCTTTAATTTAATAATAGATAAAACGTAACAATTATGGAGTAGTACTCAAGTTGGTGACGAGGCACCCCTGCTAAGGGTGTAGGTCGGGTAACCGGCGCGAGAGTTCGAGTCTCTCCTACTCCGCCATGTAAAAAACCTCTTTTGTCTACCAGACAAAAGAGGTTTTTGTTTACTTGAACAAATTCTGCCTTTGTGGTATGATCAATTCGATAAACTTGAATTTTTCGAACAACTTCCATATTTTTCAAAAGGGTATTGACTCTCACGTTCCGTCATAGTGTATACTCTTGTCGTGAGGTGATAAAATTGAAAATGCAGATTAAAGAATTTGCCGATTTTACGGGTGTAAGTGTGCGCACACTGCATTATTACGATGAAATAGGATTGTTGATACCAGCCTTTGTTGACAAAACTACAGGCTATCGCTTTTACGACGAAAAATCTTTTCTTCGTATGCAAGAGATTCTCTTTTACCGTGAACTTGACTTTTCCTTAAAGCGCATTGAAGAGATTATATCATCCCCGAATTACGACAAAAGCAAGGCACTGAACGAGCAAAAACAACTTCTCACACTCAAAAAAGAGCGGTTAGAGCGGTTAATTTCTGCTATTGACGGTGCCGTGAAAGGAGAAAATGTTATGACAGCATTCGATAACAGCGAATTTGAAAAATATAAGGCTGAAGCCAGAGAAAAATGGGGCAAAACGGATGCATACAAGGAACATGCAGAACGGAAAGTCGGAGGCCAAGCGGTCTTAGGAAGACAAAGTTGGTCTGCAACTCCTTGGCTCACAGAACGACATGGCTACGATCCGACTTGTCCATTCCCTCGGCAAGGTCATTCCACTTCTGCTTGGAGTAGTTCTTAGTCCGTTCTGCATGTTCCTTGTATGCATCCGTTTTGCCCCATTTTTCTCTGGCTTCAGCCT
>JAZOQP010000022.1:0-32501 GCA_045656145.1 Acutalibacteraceae bacterium | reverse complement strand
GTTGATGCGATGAACAAAGAGGGAAGAACCTTTAAGGGCTGTCTTTACTTTGGTCTTATGCTAACCGCAAAGGGCCCAAAGGTTATTGAATATAACTGCCGCTTCGGCGACCCCGAAACACAGGTTGTTCTGCCGCTGCTTGATAGCGACCTCTTAACCGTTATGAAGGCAACAACCTACGGTACACTAAAGAACACCGAGGTTGAATTCAAAAACGAAAGTGCTTGCTGTGTAATAATGGCCTCTAAGGGCTATCCCGAGGCTTACGAAAAGGGCTATGAGATAAACATTGAGGACGAAGTTAAAAACAATGTTTATGTTGCAGGCGCCAAGCTTGAAGATGGTAAAATTCTCACAAACGGCGGCCGAGTTCTCGGTTGCACCGCAGTTGCAGAGAATTTGCCCACCGCAATCGCAAACGCTTATAAGATAGTTGACAGGGTGCATTTTGACAATGCATATTACCGCCACGATATCGGCGCTAAGGCGCTCAAGGCTTTGGAGGAAAAGTAATGGTATACAGAGTTTATGTTGAAAAGAAGAAGGAGCATTCCTTTGAGGCGCGCGCTCTTTATAACGAGGCAACCGCGCTTTTAGGCATTAAGAATTTGAGCGGAGTTCGCGTTATTAACCGTTATGATGCCGAAAATATTACCGAGGAATTATTTGCATACGCTAAGGGAACCGTATTCTCTGAGCCCCAGCTTGATATTGTAACCGATACTATTGAGGCTGATGGCGGCTATGTTTTCGCCACCGAGTTTTTGCCCGGTCAGTTCGACCAGCGTGCAGACTCTGCCGCTCAGTGTATTCAGATTATTTCTAAGGGCGACCGCCCCACAGTCCGCTCGGCTAAGGTTTATGTGCTTTACGGCGACCTTACCGATAACGATATTGCCGAAATTAAAAAGTATGTTATCAACCCCGTTGAATCCCGCGAGGCAACACTCGAAACCTATGAAACACTTAAGGCCGATTTTGCCATTCCCACCGAGGTTGAAACCTTAACAGGCTTTAATAAGCTCGATAGAAATGGCCTTGAGGAATTCGTTAAGAATTACGGTCTTGCTATGGACGCCGATGATATCGAGTTCTGCCAGAACTACTTTAAAACCGAGGACCGCGACCCCACTATCACCGAAATCAGAATGATAGATACCTATTGGTCGGACCACTGTCGCCACACCACCTTCTTAACCGTTATTGATAGCGTTAAGTTTGAGGATGAGCTTTTAGAGGCGGCCTATGAGGATTATCTGAGCGTTCGCAAGGAGCTTGGCAGAACCAAGCCGATTTGCCTTATGGACCTTGCTACCGTTGCTGTTAAATATCTAAAGAAGCAGGGTAAGCTCGATAAATTAGATGAATCTGAAGAAATCAATGCTTGTACCGTTAAAATCAATGTTGAGGTTGATGGCGTAAGCGAGCCTTGGTTACTTCTCTTTAAAAACGAAACACACAACCACCCCACCGAAATCGAGCCCTTTGGCGGCGCAGCAACCTGTATTGGCGGCGCTATCCGCGACCCGCTTTCAGGCAGAGCCTATGTTTATGGCGCAATGCGCGTAACAGGTGCAGCTGACCCCTTAAAGCCCGTTAGTGAGACCATCAAGGGCAAATTGCCGCAGCGCAAAATTGTTACAACCGCTGCCGCAGGCTATTCATCTTACGGTAACCAGATAGGTCTTGCAACAGGTATTGTTGATGAGATTTATCATCCGGGCTATGCCGCAAAGAGAATGGAAATCGGCGCAGTTATTGCGGCCGCTCCGCAGGAGAATGTTCGCCGCGAGGTTCCCGCTCCGGGCGATGTTGTGGTTCTCCTTGGCGGCTCAACAGGCCGCGATGGTATCGGCGGCGCAACCGGATCTTCAAAGGCTCACAATCTGCAGTCGGTTGAAACCTGCGGTGCCGAGGTTCAGAAGGGTAATGCCCCCGAAGAAAGAAAGCTTCAGCGTCTGTTCCGCAATCCCACCGCTACCAAGATGATCAAGCGCTGTAACGACTTTGGCGCAGGCGGTGTGTCGGTTGCTATCGGTGAATTGGCCGATGGTCTTGAAATAAATCTTAATGCAGTTCCCAAAAAGTATGAGGGACTTGACGGCACAGAGCTTGCAATCAGCGAATCTCAGGAGAGAATGGCCGTTGTTATTGAGAAAGAAAATATCGATAACTTCCTCAAGCTTGCAGGCGAAGAAAATCTTCAGGCAGTGGTTGTGGCCGTTATTAAGGCAGAGCCGCGACTCGTTATGAATTGGAACGGCAAGAAGATTGTTGATATTTCCCGCGAGTTCTTAAACTCAAACGGTGCCGATAAGCATATCGATATAACCCCCGCTGCTCCCGTTAACTATAACGCTAAGGTTGAGGGTGGATTCATAGAAAACTATAAGGCCTTGGCCGATGACCTTAACATCTGCTCCAAGCGTGGCCTTTCCGAGCGATTTGATTCAACCATCGGCGCGGGCACAGTTTTAATGCCCTTCGGCGGTAAAAATCAGTTAACTCCCATTCAGGCAATGGTGCAGAAAATCTCGGTTGAGAAAAAACACACCGACGATTGCTCCTTTATGTCTTGGGGCTATAACCCCTTTATTATGGAGGCTTCGCCCTACCACGGCGCATATTTGGCCGTTGTTGAATCGGTTTCCAAGCTTATCGCTTCGGGCGCATCCTTTGAGGATGTATATCTAACCTTCCAGGAATATTTCGAGAGTCCGCGTAAGGATGGCAAGCGTTGGGGCAAGCCCCTTGCCGCTTTACTTGGTGCATTCAAGGCTCAGCTTGAGCTTGGCATCGGCTCTATCGGCGGTAAGGACTCAATGAGTGGCTCGTTTGAGGACCTTGATGTTCCGCCCACACTCGTTTCCTTCGCCGTTACAACAGGCAAGGTAGATGAGGTTGTTTCTCCCGAATTCAAGAAGGCAGGAAGCCGTGTTCAGTTGCTCGTTCCCGTTTATGATGAGAACGGACTTCCCAAAACCGATTCGCTTCTTAAAACCTTTAACACCGTTACCGCCGCTATGCGTTCGGGTAAGGTAATCTCGGCCTACACACTCGGTCTTGGTGGTATCGCCGAGGCAGTTATGAAGATGTCCTTCGGTAACTCAATCGGCTTTAAGTTCGACCCCAATATGTCGGTTGCAGGCATCTTCGGGTATTACTATGGCGGCTTTATTCTCGAAACCACCGAGGATATTGAGGGCGCCATCACCGTTGGTGTAACCACTGAGGATAACACAATTTCTTATAAGGATGATATTTTAAATATCAACGAGCTCTTAGGCATTTATGAGGATAAGTTAGAGAGCGTTTATTCCTGCAATATTGAGAATAACGAAAAGAAAATGGAGAACTTCTCCTTCTCAGCAACCTCTTATCCCGCACCCGCTGTTAAGGTTGCAAAGCCCAAGGTGCTTATCCCTGCATTCCCCGGCACCAACTGCGAATTTGATTCTGCAAAGGCCGTTCGCGATGCAGGCGCCGAGCCTAAGATTCTGGTTATAAACAACCTTTCCTCCGATGGAATTTCTGCAAGTGTTGAGAAGTTCGCAAACGAACTCAAAACCTCGCAAATGATATTTATTCCCGGCGGCTTCTCGGGTGGCGATGAGCCCGATGGTAGCGGTAAGTTCATCACAGCTTTCTTCCGCAACGCCGAAATCAAAGAGGGCGTTACCGACCTTCTCGATAACCGCGATGGTCTTATGTGCGGTATCTGCAACGGCTTCCAGGCTCTTATTAAATTAGGCCTTGTGCCCTATGGCAAGATTATCGATACCGATGAAACCTGCCCGACCTTGACCTTTAACACTATTGCTCGCCACCAGTCAAGAATTGTCAGAACAAGAATTGCTTCTAATAAATCTCCGTGGCTTAAGAACACAAATGTCGGTGAAATCTATAATGTGCCGATTTCTCACGGCGAGGGCCGCTTCATCGCCGATGAAGCCCTTATTAAGAAATTAGCCGAGAATGGCCAGATTGCCACTCAGTATGTTGATTTGTCGGGTAACGCCACTAACGATATCCACTTCAACCCCAACGATTCAATGTTCGCTATTGAGGGTATCACTTCGCCCGATGGCCGCGTATTTGGTAAGATGGGTCATAGCGAGCGTATCGGAGCAGGACTTTATAAGAATGTTCCGGGTGAATATGATATTAAAATGTTTAGAAGTGCAGTAGAATATTTCAAAAAATAGGAGAAAGCTATGAACTTTTTTGAAGAGCTTAAAAATTACGATAGCGAGGTTTATGCCGCTTGCAGCGATGAATTATCCCGCCAGCAGCATAATATCGAGCTTATTGCAAGTGAAAACATTGTATCTAAAGCAGTTCTTTTAGCCGCAGGCGGCGTGCTTACAAATAAGTACGCCGAGGGATACCCCGGCAAGCGTTATTACGGCGGCTGTGTGCATGTTGATGTTGTTGAAGAAATTGCAAGAAAGCGCGCTTGTGAGCTTTTCGGCGCCGACCACGCTAATGTTCAGCCTCATTCGGGCGCTAATGCCAACCTTGCTGTGTTCTTTGCCCTTTTAAATCCGGGCGATACAGTTATGGGAATGAACTTATCCGAGGGTGGACATTTATCCCACGGTTCACCCGTTAACATTTCGGGTAAATATTTTAACATCGTGCCTTACGGTGTTAATAAGGAAACCGAAATGATTGACTATGATGAGATGGAGAGAATCGCCCTCGAGTGCAAGCCGAAGCTTATTGTTGTGGGTGCGAGCGCATATTCGAGAATTATAGATTTTGCCCGTTGCCGCGAAATCTGCGATAAGGTAGGAGCCTACTTAATGGTGGATATCGCTCATATCGCAGGTCTTGTAGCCGCAGGGCTTCATCCCTCTCCCGTGCCCTATGCCGATGTTGTAACCACAACAACACATAAGACACTCAGAGGCCCCCGTGGTGGACTTATTCTCTGCAAAGAGGAGCACGCAAAGGCTATAGACAAGGCTATTTTCCCCGGTGTTCAGGGTGGTCCTTTAATGCATATTATTGCGGCTAAGGCTGTGGCTCTCGGCGAAGCACTTACCGATGAATTTAAGGAATATCAAAAGCAGGTTATTAAAAATGCCGCCGCTTTATGTGAGGGACTAAAGAAAAGAGGCCTCCAAATTGTATCGGGCGGTACAGATAATCACCTAATGCTTTTAAAACTTGTTGGAACAGGTATAACAGGTAAGGAACTTGAGCATAGACTTGATGAGGTTCACATTACCGCAAATAAAAATACCATTCCTGGCGAACCCTTAAGCCCATTTATCACAAGCGGTGTAAGACTTGGTTCTCCTGCAGTTACAACAAGAGGCTTTAAAGAGCCTGAAATGGATTTAATCGCAGGTTGGATAGCCGATATTATTAAAGATTTCGAAGGAAATAAAGAGAGGGTTAGCCGCGAGGTTCAAGAGCTTTGTGCTAAATTCCCAATTTATTAAAGAGGTGTTTTAAATGGCTTATTTAAGCGATATTGAAATTGCGCAGAGCGCAAAAATGCTCCCAATTAAAGAAATCGCAAAAACTGCAGGTGTTGATGAAAAATACCTTGAGCAGTATGGAAACTATAAGGCAAAGATTGATTTATCATTACTAAATGATGAAACCAAAAAAGATGGCAAGTTAATCCTTGTTACCGCCATTACTCCCACCCCTGCGGGAGAGGGTAAAACCACAACCACCATTGGACTTGCTGATGGACTTCGTAAAATAGGCAAAAATGTAACCGTAGCGCTCAGAGAGCCTTCTTTAGGTCCCGTTTTCGGTGTTAAGGGCGGTGCGGCAGGTGGCGGATATGCTCAGGTAGTTCCGATGGAGGATATTAATCTTCATTTCACAGGCGATTTCCACGCTATTGGTGCTGCTAATAACCTTCTTGCCGCTATGCTTGATAACCATATTCAGCAGGGTAATGCTCTCGGTATTGATGTTAGAAAAATAACCTGGAAGCGTTGCGTTGATATGAACGACCGTCAACTTCGTTTCGTTGTAGACGGAATGGGCGGTAAGGCGAACGGTGTGCCGAGAGAAGATGGTTTTGATATTACCGTTGCCAGTGAAATTATGGCTGTTCTTTGCCTTTCTAATTCTATTACCGATTTAAAGGAAAGACTTTCTCGCATTATTGTTGCTTATAACTATAAGGATGAGCCTGTTACCTGTGGCGAATTAAAGGCTGCAGGCGCTATGACTGCTCTTTTAAAGGATGCAATTAAGCCAAACCTAGTTCAGACTCTTGAAGGTACCCCCGCATTTGTACACGGCGGACCTTTTGCAAATATTGCTCACGGTTGCAACTCGGTTATGGCAACAAAACTTGCTCTTAAAATGGGCGATTATGCTATTACCGAAGCCGGTTTCGGTGCCGACCTTGGCGCTGAAAAATTCCTTGATATTAAGTGCCGTATGGCAGGACTTACTCCTGCGGCAGTTGTAATGGTGGCAACTGTAAGAGCCCTCAAAATGCATGGCGGTCTTGCTAAAACCGAACTTGGCAGTGAGAATATTGAAGCATTGGAAAAGGGTATTCCGAACCTTCTTCGCCATGTTTCAAATATTAAAAATGTTTATAAGCTTCCTTGCGTTGTAGCAGTTAACCGCTTCCCAACTGATACCGATAAGGAAATCGATTTCATTATTGCAAAATGTAAGGAACTCGGCGTTAATACCGTTCTTTCTACCGTTTGGGCAGATGGCGGTAATGGTGGCGTTGAACTTGCAAAAGAGGTTGTAAGACTAACTGAAGAAGAAAAGGGCGATTTTACCTTTGCTTACGAGCTTGATACTACCATTGAAGAAAAAATTGAGGCTTTGGTTCGTAAAGTGTATGGCGGCGATGGTATAATTTTAACCCCTAACGCTAAAAAGCAGATCGAAAAGCTAACCGAACTAGGCTTTAGTAATGTTCCTGTTTGTGTTGCTAAAACACAATATAGCTTCTCGGATAATCCAGCACTTCTCGGTGCGCCCGAAAACTTTACAGTTACAATTAAGAATGTAAAGATTTCTGCCGGTGCAGGCTTTATCGTTGTTATGACGGGCGACATTCTCACTATGCCAGGACTTCCTAAGGTTCCTGCAGCAGAGAGAATAGATGTTGATGAGCAGGGCAAAATTACAGGACTTTTCTAAAAAAACATATTGAAAAAACCACCCCACTGTGCTAATATATAGCGGTGGGGTGATTTTATGAAAAAATCATATATTTTAGCGGGCTCTGCGATACTTTTTTGGTCGACCATGGCGACCATTTCAAAGCTTTTATTGGGATCCTTTTCAAGCACTCAGGTGTTATGCTTTAGTTCTGTTTTTGCATTTTTATTTTTGCTCATTAAAAATATTGCAACAAAAAATTTGATAAGAATTAAGAAATATAATATTAAAGATATTCTTATAATGATCTTAATTGGTCTTCCTGGTGTTTTTGTTTATAATTTGTTTTATTATATGGGAGCCGCCAGAATGGAGGCTTCGCAGGCGTTTATAATTAATTATCTTTGGCCCATTATGAGCGTTGTTTTTGCCTGCATTCTCTTAAAAGAAAGGCTTACAGTTCGTAAAGTTATTGCAATAGTGCTATCATTTTTAGGTGTTGTTGTGTCGGCGCTTGCAGATTTATCTGCGCTTGATGGCGGAATGCTTCTTGGAGCATTGTTCATTTTCTTAGCCGCCGTTTCTTATGGCTTTTTCACAGGAATTAACCAAAAATTTAATTTTGATAAAAACATTTCAATGATGTTTACATATTTCGCCACATTTATTATAACCCTTATTATGATGCTTGCATCTAAAGAAAGCGTTAGCCTTGATTTATTCTCTATAGCAGGATTTGCTTGGAATGGTGTGCTTGTTATGGGCGTTGCAACAACTGCTTGGGCGATTGCGCTCGAGGGCGGCAACACCGCAAAAATTTCAAATCTTGCCTATATAACACCCTTTGCTTCACTTGTTTGGACATTTATTTTCTTAGGCGAAGAAATCAGTATTTTCTCGGTTTTGGGACTAATAATAATAGTATTTGGTATATTAATTCAATTAAAGGATAAAAAATAAGAACTGCTAAGCAGTTCTTATTTTTTTGTATATTGCTTTAATTCCCATACCAATAAGTAAGATTATATATGCTGCGGCGGTAAAACCTGCAATATAGATAATAAGGCTTATGGGGTATGGAACGAGCGGTTGAATAAGGCTGTAAACAGGTAAGTGTGGGTCTAAATGAGGGCTTACGTAGAACATATTAAAATAGTGGTTTGCGGTAAGTCCCGTTGCAAAGGCAACTTCATTTAGAATACAAGCAATCATTACTGCCGCCGAAAAAACAGGAAGCGCCTTTAAAATGGTTTTATGTTCAAGCTTCACATAGCCTGTGTATAGCAAATAAACGCCAACAATTATCATGGAACAATGGCAAACCATAGTTTGAATGTTAATTCCGATGGTGCTAACGAAAACATCGCCGGGATAAACCGTAACGGCGGCTCCTGCAAAAACGGCAAAGGTTGCAAGGTAGGCGCAAAGGCTTTCGTGGATTTTGCCCTTTTTAAAAAGCGCTACCAAAAGGCCAACATACATGGGAGTTGAACAAAATTGGAAAGGGAAGGCATACCATTGAAAAGAGGCGGTTATAATGCCGTTATCAACCGAAAAGGTATAATTAATTTGCTTATAAATTTCGAAAAGTGTTACTATAACGGCGGTTATAAAAATAACATTTCTTGCTTCCTTGCCATCTTCTTTTGGCTTATAGTATTTACATAAAAGCACTGTTATAGCTATTGTTAGAACAATGCTTAAAATGTGAAACCATCCGAATTGAGTGGGAGTTTCCATTTTTAAATCAAGAAATTCTAAAAGATTGCTCCAAAACATTGTACCATCCCCTAAAAATTATAAATAAATTATAACATAAATTTTTACAAATTTCTACAGTTGTTTACAAAAGTCTAAGCGCATTTTTATAGCAAATTTTCTCAGCCTTGGTTATACCAAATTCTTTTATTAAAATATCTGCAAAATAAGGCATATCAGCAGCGCTTTTTAAGGGTAAAATACAGTTCATTCCATCAAAATCGGTGCCTATAGCGGCGGCATCTTCGCCGCCAACATTAATAATATGTTTTGAATGCCTTATTATATCGGAGAATTCGGTTTTGTCGGTTCCGTTTAAAAAGCGGGAATAAAAGTTTAGCCCTATAACACCGCCCGAATTTGCAATTGCTTTAATTTGTTCATCGGTTAAATTCCTTTTATGCCGAAAAATAGAGGAGCAGGCCGAATGGGATGCAATAAAAGGTTTCTTTGAAATGGCGCAAACATCTTTAAATCCACCAATGTTTAAATGCGAAACATCGGCTATAATGGGGGAATGGTTTAGCCTTTCAATTAGCTCGCACCCGAATTTTTTTAAGGGTAGAGAATTTATTTCGGCGTTATTTGAGTTGCCGAACCCTAAGCAATTTTCATTATTCCAGCAAAGCCCTAAAACTTTAACCCCTAAGGTTTCAATAATTTTGAGCTTCTTAAAATCGCCCATTAAAAAATCGGCATTTTCTACCGAAAGCAGAGCAGATACCCTTCCGTTTCTTAAATTGTTATTTATTTCCTTTTTTGTTTTTGCGGTTTTTAAAAGAGGGGAAGAAAAATTTTTGAAAAGATTATATTGCTTCTTGAAATGCAAATAGGGGTTGTCTTTACATTTTGGCGGCAAAAAAGCGGCAAAGCATTGAGCTATGTATCCGCCCGAAAAAAGTTTATAATCGGAAATTAATCCATCGTTTTTTTGAATGCTTTGCTCAGGGTTTTCAAGCAAAAGAGAAAGAGTATCTGAATGTAAATCAAAAATAAACATAATTACACCTTGAATATTAAAAAATAATGGTTTAATATAAATATATGAAAAGGCAGGTAGGATAATATGATAAATAAGGTAAGAAAGATTTTAAATGAGAAGACCGCCGCATTAATTTCTTCGCCCTCTTCGAGAAGATATATAAGCGGCTTTAATGCTTCGGATGGTTATATAGTGATAACCGAAAATGCGGCTACCTTTTTTGCTGATTCAAGATATTTCGAGGCGGCAAAAAATAAAATTAAAAATATGGATGTGGCTTTATATCAGGGTGCCGACAGCATAAAAGAATATTTCAAAGAAAAGGGAATTACCGAGATCTATATTGAAACCGCTTTTTTAACCGTTGAACTATTAAAGGCATACCGAAAGGCTTTCGGCGTAAAAATAAAAAGATGTTCCGCCCTTTCGAATCTTCTCCTTTCCTGCCGAATGGTTAAGAGCGAAGAGGAAATAGATAGCATTAAAAAAGCTCAGGAAATAACCGATAAAGCCTTTTCTCATATCTTGAATTTTATAAAGGTTGGCGTAACCGAGAGAGAAATTGCCTTAGAGCTTGAATTTTTTATGCGAAAGCTTGGCAGCGAGGGAGTTGCTTTTGATACAATTGCGGTATCGGGCAAAAACACTTCACTACCGCATGGAGAACCGAGTGAAAAGAAAATTGAGAACGGAGATTTTATAACGCTCGATTTTGGCGCAGTTGTAAACGGATATAGAAGCGATATGACAAGAACTGTGGCTGTAGGCAATGTAAGTGAGAAGCAAAAGAAGGTTTATAATACTGTTTTATTGGCACAAAAAAAGGCGATGGAGAAAATTCGCGCGGGTGTTAAATGCGCGGCTGTTGATAAGGCGGCAAGAGATATAATAGATTTAGAATTTAAAGGCGCTTTCGGGCATGCCTTGGGGCATAGCGTGGGTTTGGATATTCATGAATCCCCGAATTTTAGTCCCAAAGAAAAGCCGGTATTAAAGGAGAATATGGTGCTGAGCGTTGAGCCGGGAATTTATTTAGAGGGCGAATTCGGCGTTCGAATTGAAGACCTTATAGTTGTAAAAAAAGATGGGTTTATTAATTTAACTGAATCTCCGAAAGATTTAATTATTTTATAACTTGAAAAAGGCGGCAAAAAACAATATAATAATTAAAGAGGTGTATAAAATGGATGTTTTTTTTGAACAATTAGTAAGCGTTAAGCGCTCGGTTACTTCAACTATTTTAATGGTGGCTTCAATAATTTTTGCAGCCTCACTTAGTGTGATATTATTTATTTTTTCGGAGTTTTTTCCTGTTTTAATAATATTAATAGTTGGCGTTTTTTATGGAGAATGGAAATTGCTCGGCTTTTTCTATAAAGAATATGAATATATTCTCACAAACGGAACGCTTGATATTGATAAAATCATTGGTAAGAGTTCGAGAAGCAGGGTTATAAGCTTTGAATGTTCCGATATTGAGAGGGTTGGCAGATATAATCCTCATCATCCGCCCGTTACCGATGCAAAGGAAAGATTTAATTGCGCTGCGGGAGATGCTTATTATATTTTAGCTAAAAAGAATAACCGCAAAATTTTGGTTATTGCCTCCTTTAATGAGAAAATGCTTGAGGGAATAAAGAAGTGTGTTGGCAAACAGGCTTCGCTTGATATATAACCGAATAAAATAAAACACTCCGTAATATATTTTTACGGGGTGTTTTTTAATTGAAAAAAGTTTTATGCTTACTTTTGCCTTTGTTTTTATTTTTATGCTCTTGTTCAAAGGAGAGCATAAATATTAAAAATGAAAATTTATCCTTTTGTTTTGATTTTGAGTTTAATAAAAGCGCTTATTGTGTTGAGACTTCGCTAAAAGGGAATGGGAATATTAAATATACCGTTTCGAAACCTGAAAATATAAAGGGTATGGAATTGGAGTTTAGTGAAAAAACAATAAAGATAAGTTTTCAAGGAAGGGAAAAAGAATACCCGATAGAGTATGCGGGGGAAGGCGTTTTAACCAAGGTTTATAAAGCCTTCTCACTTCTTCAAAAAGGAAAGGGGCAAAGGGGTTTTAATTCGAATGAAATAACCATTTCGGAAAATGGGGAGGAATACATCTTTATGGTTACTAATCTTGATATTCCAATATCGCTCGAGTTCGAAAATTATAAAATAGAGTTTAAAAACATAAGAGAACAATAAAAAAGTCTATTATTTATATAGACTTTTTTATTTTTTTTGGTATAATTAATTAGATAGAACTAAGAGGAAGTGAAAAAAGTGTATAAGATTTTAAGAAAGAAGAGTCTTAATAGCACCGTAACCTTAATGGAGATTGAAGCGCCCGAGGTAGCCGTAAAGGTAGAGCCGGGTCAATTTATAATCCTAAGGGTTGATGAATTAGGAGAGAGAATTCCTTTAACGGTTGCCGATTTTAATAGAGAAAGCGGCAGCGTTACAATTATATTCCAAATTGTTGGCGCCACAACCGAAAAATTAAATCATAAAAATGAGGGCGAATATATCATCGATTTTGTTGGCCCCTTAGGAAAAGCAACCCATACCGATGGAATTAAAAAGGTTGCAGTTGTAGGTGGCGGCGTTGGTTGCGCTATTGCATATCCTGTTGCTAAAAAACTTCATAATTTGGGAGCCGAGGTTACAAGCATTATAGGTTTTAGAAGCGAAGATTTGGTTATTTTAGAGGATGAATTTAGAAAAGTATCCGATACTTTTTGCCTTATGACCGATGATGGCTCTAAGGGAGAAAAAGGTCTTGTTACCGAGGCGCTTAAAAAATTAATCGATTCGGGCAAAGAGTTTGATGAGGTTATAACCATAGGACCTCTTCCCATGATGAAATTCGTTTGCCTTCTAACAAAGGAGTATGGCATTAAAACCGTTGCCTCAATGAATCCTATTATGATAGACGGAACAGGTATGTGCGGAGGCTGCAGGCTTACGGTTGGCGGCAAAACTATGTTTGCTTGTGTTGATGGTCCTGAGTTTGATGGCCACCAAATTGATTTTGATGAGGCAATTGAGCGTTCAAATATTTATGCAGGCTTTGAAAAACAAAAGAGAGAAGAAACCTGTAATCTTTTTAAAGGTGGGCAGAATAATGGCTAATATGAATCCAAAAAGAAACGAAATGCCCGTTCAGGAAGCAAATATCAGAAATAAAAACTTTAATGAAGTGGCTTTGGGTTACACTCCCGAGCAGGCTATAGATGAGGCAAAGCGTTGCCTTAACTGTAAGCATAAGCCTTGTATTGCGGGTTGCCCCGTTAAAATACATATCCCGGAATTTATCGAAAAGGTAGCCGAGGGCGATTTTGATACAGCTTATGAGATTATCGCCTTATCTTCTTCGCTTCCCGCGGTTTGCGGCAGAGTTTGTCCGCAGGAAAATCAGTGCGAGGGTAAGTGTGTAAGAGGAATTAAGGGCGAGAGCGTAGCCATTGGCAGACTTGAGCGCTTTGTTGCTGATTATCATAATGCAAAGGGCGAAACCTTGAAAATCGATGTGGAGTCAAATGGGCATAAAGTGGCTGTTATCGGCTCAGGCCCTGCAGGACTTACCTGTGCGGGCGACCTTGCAAAGATGGGTTACAGCGTAACAGTTTTTGAGGCTCTTCATTTAGCAGGAGGAGTTTTGGTTTACGGCATTCCTGAATTCCGCTTGCCTAAGAGCATTGTTCAGACCGAGATAGAGGGTTTAAAGGCTTTGGGTGTTGAGATTAAAACCAACACCGTAATTGGTAAAACATTCTCTATTGATGAATTGTTGGATAGCGGTTATGAGGCTGTGTTTATTGGCTCGGGTGCGGGTCTTCCTAAGTTTATGAATATTCCCGGAGAAAACCTAAAGGGCGTTTTTGCAGCCAATGAGTTTTTAACCAGAATAAATCTTATGAAGGCATATTTACCCGAGAGCGATACCCCTGTTTGGGAGGCTAAATGTGTGGCAGTTGTTGGCGGCGGTAACGTTGCAATGGATGCTGCTCGTTGCGCTAAACGACTCGGAGCAGAGGTTTATATTGTTTATCGCAGAGGCATGGAAGAATTGCCCGCAAGAAAAGAAGAAATTGAGCACGCTATTGAAGAGGGAATTATCTTTAAAACCCTTTGCAACCCTGTAGAGATTATAGGCTATAGGAATGAAGAGGATAGAAGAGATATTAAAAACGGAACCGTTAAGGCTATTAAGTGCGTAGAGATGGAGCTCGGCGAACCGGATGCTTCGGGAAGACGCAGACCTATAGTTAAAGAGGGCAGCGAATTTATAATAGAGGCCGATTGTGTGATTATGGCGCTCGGCACCTCTCCAAACCCGCTTATTAAATCCACAACAAATGGTTTGGAAACTGAAAAGTGGGGCGGAATTATCGCCGATGAGCAAACAGGTCAAACCTCTCGCGAGGGTGTTTTCGCGGGTGGAGATGCCGTAACAGGCGCCGCCACAGTAATTCTCGCAATGGGCGCGGGCAAAAATGCTGCCGCGGCTATTGATGAGTATATAAAGAGTAAATAAAGCAAAAGTTCCACCTAAAATTTGGTGGAACTTTTTTATATTTTAAGGAGAAAAGAAATGAACTATTTAATTGCCTTTTTTTCGGCTTCTAAAATTGTGCCGAAGAGGGCATTGATTTTATATTCATATTTTGTTTTTTCGCTTTTGAAGGAAATTTCATAAACCATAATCATACCCTGAGAGCCGCTTTCGATTTTATAAGCGGTAATTTTGCTTTCATCAACACCGGCATCCTTAAGGGCAATTGCTTTGGCAGATGCCTCGCTAAGAGATGTTGAAGCATAAACAGGGGTTTCAATAGCCTTAACCTTAGGCGCAGGCGTTTCTTCCTCTTTTTCTTCAATTTCTTTGTTTATTATTTTGCCTGTGGTGGCATTTATTTCGAATTCAAATTCCTTTTCGGCCTCCTCAAAGGAAATTTCATAAATTGAAGTTTTGCCATCTTTATCAAGTTCAATTTCATAATTGCTTATGTTTGAAGCCTTAACGCCCGCCGATTTCAGAGCAATTTCTTTAGCCTTTGCTTTGGTTAAAATTTCAGGCTCGGGGTTTTCTTCAACCTTTGGCTCTTCTTTAACTTCTTCCTTTTTTTCAACCTTAGGATCCTCTTTAACCTCTTCTTTTGGCTCTTCCTTTTTGGTTTCTTCTTTTATTGGCTCCTCGGTTTTTGTAGCCTCTGTTTTTTCGGCTTTGGTTTCTTCCGTGTTAGTTGGAGTAACTTCTGCTTTAACAGGGGTTTCCTCTTCCTCTGCTTTTTCGGCAGTTGCCTTTACTTCGGCAACCAAAGCAGTTTCGTTTGGTATGGTTTTTTCGGGGGTGCAACCGGCAATGGAAAAGAGAAGAACTAAACTTAAAACTACTGATAATAAAACTAAACCTTTTTTCATTGTGGGGTACCTCCTAATTTATTTTATAAAAAAACGGGAAGGCGGTTGGCCTTCCCGTTAATACTTATTATTTGAAGTATCTAGCTAGAAGACCTTCAAATGCTTTGCCGTGTCTTGCCTCATCGCGAGCCATTTCGTGAACGGTATCGTGGATAGCATCAAGACCAAGTTCTTTGGCGAGCTTAGCAAGTTCAAATTTACCTGCGGTTGCGCCATTTTCGGCATCCACGCGCATCTGGAGATTTTTCTTTGTTGAGTCGGTTAGAACTTCACCTAAAAGCTCTGCAAATTTAGCGGCATGTTCAGCCTCTTCATAAGCAGCTTTCTCCCAGTAAAGTCCAATTTCGGGATAACCTTCGCGGTGTGCTACTCTTGCCATTGCAAGATACATACCAACTTCGGAGCATTCGCCATTAAAGTTTTCGCGAAGTCCTTCGATAATTCTTTCATCTACACCTTTAGCAACACCTACAATGTGTTCTGCAGCCCAGGTCTTTTCACCTGACTGCTCCTGGAACTTTGAAGCAGGAGCTTTGCAAAGGGGGCAAGCATCCGGAGCTGCTGTGCCTTCGTGAGTATAACCGCAAATAGTACAAACAAATTTTTTCATAATCTTTACACCTCTATAATTTTTTAATAATTTTTATATTTTCTCGGAACAAGCTTTACAGGTTCCGTCGAAAAGCAATTTTTGTTCTGAAACTAAACAACCAAGTTCTTTTTCTATATAATCTTTAAGGGGATTATCGGGGCAGACACAGTCGAAAATCTGACCACATTCTTTGCAGTGAAAGTGCAGATGCAGCTTCGGATTACCATCAAAATGCTGAAAACCGTCATCCACGCTGATTTCAATTATTTGCCCATCGTTTTTTAGTTCGGTTAGGTTTCGGTAAACTGTGCCAAGACTTATTTTTGGCAACTTTTCTCTACAGTGCTCATATATCCAATGAACTGTTGGATGAGTATTGGTGCTTCTAAGCACTTCAAGAACAATTTCACGCTGCTTAGAATAATGTCGCATAAGCACCTCCGTAGAAAATAGGAATGATTACTACTTTTATTATATCAACTTTTTTCATTTTGTCAAGTCTTTTTTGTTGACTTTTTTAAAAAAATGTTGGATAATAAGATAAACAATTTTTAACAAAGTAGGAGAACAATATGTCGGAGAAGAATATTTCAACATATGTAATAAAGCGTTTGCCTCGATATTATCGCTTTTTAGGCGACCTTTCGGCGGCGGGAATTAAGAAGGTATCATCCGGCGAGCTTGCTCGCAGAATGGGGTTAACAGCCAGTCAGATAAGGCAAGATTTTAACTGCTTCGGCGGTTTTGGTCAGCAGGGCTATGGTTATAATACCGATATATTAAGGGAAGAAATCGGAAACATACTCGGCATAAATGCCCCTAAAAAGCTTATTGTTGTTGGTATGGGCAATCTTGGTAAGGCAGTAACCCAGCATGTTAACTTTAAGGATAAAGGCTTTAATTTAATTGGTCTTTTTGATGCAAAGGAGTCGCTTGTGGGAACGATAGTTCGAAACATTCCCGTTAGAAGCACCAAGCAGTTGGATGAGTTTTGCAAGGAAAATAAACCCGATGCCGCAGTTCTTTGCATTCCTAAAGAGGCGGTGCATCCTATAGCCGAGCATCTTATAAGACTCGGCGTTAAGGGATTCTTGAATTTCAGCCATTATGACCTTAATTTGCATTTTAGCGGAATTGCGGTTGAGAACATTCATTTTGGCGACAATTTAATGAAATTATCTTATAAAATAGATGAAATGGATAAAAAGTAAATAAAGACATAAAATATGTGCGGTGATATTATGACAGTAACATTAATCCGCACGGCAATTATGTATATTTTTGTAACCATAGGTATTCGTGTAATGGGCAAGCGCCAAATCGGCGATATGCAGCCCAACGAGCTTGTGGTTACTTTGCTTATATCCGAAATTGCGGCAATACCCCTTCAGGACACAACCCAACCGCTCCTTAATGGAATTGTGGCGATTTTCACTTTGGTTATTATCGAAATTCTGATATCCTTTGCCTGCCTTAAGAGTATAAGACTCCGCCGCCTTATGAACGGCAAAAGCATTGTTATAATTAAAAACGGTGTGGTTGATGAATCGGCTATGAGAAAGGTTAGAATGACGGTTATTGATTTAGTTGAGTTGCTCAGAGACCGCGATGTTTTTGATTTAAGTAAAGTGGCTTATGCGGTTTTGGAGGTTAACGGAAATCTAAGCGTACTCTTAAAAAGTGAAAATCAACCGCTAACTCCTAAAGATGCCGAAATAACCGTAACCGATTCGCCAATGCATCTGCCCGTTATAACCGATGGCAAGCTAATTGATGAAACGCTTGGCGAATTGGAGATAACAAAAAAGGATATAGATAAAAAGCTAAAAAATGAAAATTGCGGCATTACGGATGTCTTTTTAATGACAATGGATAGAAATAAAAACGCCAATATCGTTAAAAAGGAGGAGAAAAAATGAGCCGAATAATAGCGGCGGTGGCGCTGATTTTAATTATGCTAGGCCTTTGCATTAGTGATAGGATAATAATTAATAATTCTTATAATGAATTATATAATATGGTTAACGAATGCGAAAAAACGGTTGATTTAAAGGAGAACAAAGCCAAAACGAGCGAAATGAAGCAAACTTTTCAAGAAACCGAGGGTCTGCTTTCCATATATGTAAACCATGATATCTTAGATGAAATCGGCGAATCGGTAGCAAGGCTGGAAAGCCTTTCGGGACTATCCAAAACCGATTACCTAAGCGAGTGCGCCTCGGTAAAACTAAAACTCGATTATATTAAAAAGGATTCCGGCGTGAATCTGCATAGTGTGTTTTAAAAGTTGCAATTCCAATGCAAAAGGAAATAAGCAACCCGCCCCTGATGGTAATTTTTACCATCAGGGGCGCTTTTTGTGTGATTAATGATGATGTTTGTGGTGGGTGTGGTGGTGCTCGTGATGGTGGCCGTGGTGATGGTGAGAATGCGCGCGGGGGATGGAGCAGGTGAGCTCATTACAATCATCAGCTTCGATTTCGGTTTCTATAAAGGAATGAATAATGTTATGCTCTGAGAGGATATGCTTTATCTCCCTTTTTATCTCGGCGGGAGAGTGGGAAGCAACAACATGCATTGTGGCTTCGTGAAAAATGCCATCTAGTGAACGAATATGGATATGATGAACATCCTTTACTCCTTCAATTTCAAGAATTTCTTCTTTTATGTGAGAAATATCGATATCTTTAGGAGTTCTCTCCAGAAATACATTTAATATTTTTTTCAAACCTCTCAGCGCATTCAGGAATATAAACACCGAAATCGAAAGGGATAAAATCGGGTCGATAATAACAAAGCCTGTAAGCTTTATAACCAGAGCGCCTATAAGCACGGCAGCCCAGCCGAGTGAATCTTCAAGCATATGAAGGTTAACCGCTTTTTCATTAAGGCTTTCTCCACTTTTGGTTAAAAATGCAGCGGTAAAGTTAATAATAAAGCCGATTACCGCAAAAATTAGCATTCCGTTAATATTGATTTCGCTTGGGTTTATAATTTTCTTTACCGAATGGATAGCAATAGCCAAAGAGCCGGTTAATAATATAAAGGTAGTGATTAGCGAGCCGAGAAGCGAAAAGCGGTAATAACCGTATGTATATGCTTTATCCGAACCTTTATGGCTTAATTTTTCGAGGAGAAGGGCAATGCCAATGCTGATGCTATCGCCTAAATCATGGAGTGAATCGGATAAAATTGCTTGACTGCCCGAAAAAATTCCCCCAACAAGCTCGAAAATAGAAAAGAAAAGGTTCAAAATAAAGGCTAAAAACATTTTTTTATTATTTTTCATATTACACCTCTTGATAATTCCTGTAAAAAATAGTATAATATATTCATTACCGAACATATTGTTTATTATATAACCTGAAATGCTCGAAAACAACAAACAGTTTTAGGAAACAATATGATACGGAACAAAAAATTCAAACTGTTCGGAGGTAAATATGGATAGGCGACAAAGAAAGACCCGCACCGCAATTTATTCGGCATTTATTGAGCTTTTAAGCAAAAAGGATTTTTCCCGCATAACAGTTCAGGAGATACTTGATAGTGCCGATGTTGGAAGAGCGACATTTTATGCTCATTTTGAAACTAAAGACTATTTGCTTAAAGAAATGTGTGAAGAGTTGTTTGGTCATATATTAGGCGGCGTGGATAACCATTATAGCAACTGCGTTATGGACTCTCCTTTTTTGCTTCATCTTTTAGAGCATATTAAAAATAACGATGATAACATTCTTTGCCTGCTTTCTTCAAGAAATAATGATTTGTTTTTATCGTATTTCAGAAAAGGTCTTGAAAGGTTAATTTCCGAAAATACCGATTTTAACGCTCTTAAGAATATGGGAGTGCCGAAGGATTATTTTGTGAATTTTATTTCGGTTGGATTCACTCAAACGGTTCTTTGGTGGGCCGAAAGGGAATTTTCTCAAACGCCTGAGCAAATTTTTGCTTATTTCAACTGTTTGGTTAGTGAAAAATTTAACAATTTTTCAATTTTTGATAAAAAATAATGATTTTCCTATTTACTTCCTGCACAAAAAGTAGTATTATATATTATGTATGGAAAGCATTTTCCAATTATTTTAAGGAGGAATTCCAAAATGGCAAGAAAGTTTAAAACCATGGACGGTAATAATGCCGCAGCTCATGTGTCCTATGCGTTCACAGAAGTAGCCGGTATTTATCCTATTACTCCGTCTAGCCCGATGGCCGACTATGTAGACCAGTGGTCTGCTCAGGGGCTTAAAAATATCTTCGGCACAACAGTTAATGTAGTTGAGATGCAGTCTGAAGCAGGTGCTTCCGGTACTGTTCACGGCTCACTTGCAGCCGGTGCTCTCACCACCACTTACACCGCTTCACAGGGTCTTTTACTTATGATTCCGAATATGTATAAGATTGCCGGTGAATTATTACCCTGCGTATTCCACGTGTCTGCTCGTTGCGTAGCTTCACACGCACTTAATATCTTCGGCGACCATTCAGACGTTTATGCCTGCCGTCAGACAGGTTTCGCTATGCTCGCTGAAACAAACACTCAGGAAGTTATGGACCTCGGCGCAGTTGCTCACTTAGCATCTACCAAGAGCCGTGTTCCTTTCTTAAACTTCTTCGATGGTTTCCGCACTTCTCACGAAATTCAGAAAATTCAGGTTTGGGATTTCGAAGACCTTAAAGAAATGTGCGATATGGATGCAGTTGCTGCATTCCGCAAGCGCGCATTAAATCCTGAGCATCCCGTAATGGGTGGTTCACACGAAAACGGCGATATCTTCTTCCAGCATAGAGAGGCTTGCAACAAGTATTATGAAGCAGTTCCCGCTATTGTTGAAGAATATATGGATAAGGTTAATGCTAAAATCGGTACCGATTACAAGCTCTTTAACTACTATGGTGCACCTGATGCTGAGAAGCTCATCATCGCAATGGGCTCTATCTGCGACGTAGCAGAAGAAGTTATTGATTATATGGTAGCAGCAGGCGAGAAGGTAGGTCTTTTAAAGGTTCGTCTTTATCGTCCTTTCTCTGCTAAGCATTTTGTTGCTGCTATTCCTGAGACTGTTAAGAAGATTGCTGTTCTTGACAGAACCAAGGAGCCCGGTGCTCTCGGCGAGCCGCTCTACCTTGATGTAGTTGCTGCTTTAGCTGCTGAAGGCAGAAAGATCGACACCGTTATCGGCGGCCGTTATGGTCTTGGCTCTAAGGATACTCCTCCAAGCTCTATCTTCGCTATTTATGAAGAACTCGGCAAGGATGCTCCTAAGGCTCAGTTCACTTTAGGTATCGTTGATGATGTTACTAATCTCTCTCTTGAAGAGAAACCCGCACCCAACACCGCTGCAGAAGGCACAATCGAATGCAAGTTCTGGGGTCTCGGCGGCGACGGTACTGTTGGTGCTAACAAGAACTCCATTAAGATTATCGGCGACCATACCGATAAGTATGTACAGGCTTACTTCCAGTATGACTCTAAGAAGACCGGCGGTATTACCGTATCTCACTTAAGATTCGGCGATAAGCCCATCAAGAGCCCGTACTATATCAATAAGGCTGACTTCGTTGCTTGCCACAACCCCTCTTATGTAATTAAGGGTTACAAGATGGTTAACGATGTTAAGCCCGGCGGTGTATTCTTAATTAACTGCCAGTGGACTGCTGAAGAACTTTCTGAGCATATGCCTGCTGAAGCTAAGCAGTACATTGCTAAGAACAACATTCAGCTCTATACCGTTAACGCTATTGATTTAGCTGCTCAAATCGGTATGGGTAAACGTACCAACACAATTCTTCAGTCTGCATTCTTTGCTCTTGCAAAGGTTATGCCTGAAGCAGAAGCTATTCAGTATATGAAGGAAGCTGCAACAAAATCTTACCTCAAAAAAGGTCAGGATATTGTTGACATGAACCACAAGGCTATTGATGCCGGTGCTACAGCATTCGTTAAGATTGATGTTCCTGCTGACTGGGCTAACGCAGCTGACGATAAGGCAGCTGAAAAGGCTGAAGGCGCAGCTAAACTTGCTAAGATGGTTGATGGCATTATGAAGCCGGTTGCTCTTATGGATGGCGATTCTCTCCCCGTATCTGCATTTATCGACCATGCTGATGGTACATTCGAGCAGGGTGCTTCTGCTTATGAGAAACGCGCTGTTGCAGTTCTCGTTCCTGAATGGGATCCTGCTACTTGTGCTAAGTGTAACAAGTGCGCATTTGTTTGTCCTCACGCTACAATTCGTCCCTTCGCTTTAACCGATGATGAAGTTGCTAACGCTCCCGAGTCTTTAAAGGTTGCTGAGAAGCCGATTATTAAAACAGAATACAAGTATACTCTTGCAGTATCTCCTATGGACTGTATGGGTTGCGGCGTATGTATTGGCGTATGTCCCACAAAGAGTCTTAAGATGGTATCCAGAGAATCTCAGGATGCTCAGCAGGCAGCATTTGATTACTGTGTAGCTAAGGTTACCGAGAAGGCAGAAGTTGCTACTAACGCTAACCTCATTTCTTCACAGTACAAGAAGCCGCTTCTCGAGTTCTCAGGTTCTTGCGCAGGTTGTGCTGAAACCGCTTATGCTAGACTCGTTACTCAGTTATTTGGCGATAGAATGTATATCTCTAACGCTACAGGTTGTTCATCCATTTGGGGTGGCCCTGCTGCTACTTCACCTTACACTGTAAATGCTGAGGGTCATGGTCCTGCTTGGGCTAACTCACTCTTCGAAGATAATGCTGAGCATGGTCTTGGTATGTATCTCGGTCAGAAGGCTCTCCGCGACCAACTTATTGCTCAGGTTCGCGAAATGGCAGCTAGCGATAAGGCTTCTGCTGAATTCAAGGCAGCTGCTGATGAATATCTTGCTACTGCTGAAGATGGCGACAAGAACACTGCTGCTACAAAGGCTCTTGTAGTTGAGCTTGAAAAGGCTGCAGCTGCAGGTTGCCCCACAGCTCCCGCTGTGCTTGAAAAGAAAGAATACCTCTCCAAGAAGTCCGTTTGGATCTTCGGTGGTGACGGTTGGGCTTATGATATCGGCTTCGGCGGTCTTGACCATGTTCTTGCTTCCGGCAACGATGTAAACATTATGGTATTCGATACCGAAGTTTACTCTAACACCGGCGGTCAGGCTTCTAAGGCTTCTCAGATTGGCCAGGTTGCTCAGTTCGCAGCAGCAGGTAAGGCAATCAACAAGAAGAGCCTTGCTGAAATCGCTATGTCTTATGGATATGTATATGTAGCTCAAATCGCTATGGGCGCAGACCAGAATCAGACCTTAAAGGCTATTAAGGAAGCTGAGGCTTATCCGGGTCCGTCACTCGTAATCTGCTACTCACCTTGCGAAATGCACTCAATTAAGGGCGGTATGATTAACTGCCAGAGCGAAATGAAGAAGGCTGTTGAATGCGGCTACTGGAACATCTTCCGCTTCAATCCTGCTCTTAAGGCAGAAGGCAAGAATCCGCTTTCTATCGATTGCAAGCCCGCAGTTGCTGATTACAAGGAGTTCATCTTAGGCGAAGCTCGTTATGCTTCACTTACACGTTCATTCCCCGAACGCGCAAATGAGCTCTTCGATAAGGCTGCAAACGAAGCTAAGAACGCTCGTGCACACCTTGAGAAATTAGCTGAACTTTACGGCAAAGAATAATTAATCAAAAAATCCCGACTTCGAGAGAAGTCGGGATTTTCTTTTTTATAATATAAAGGGAAGAACTCTTCGTTTTGAAGAGTTCTTCTTTCTTGTGCCCTAAATATTAAATCTGGAGTTACCAGCAAATATTGGTTATTCCTGCGGCGCTTTCAGCGTCTATATATAAAAGGAAGTTCGGATGAGTCTTTAAAAGTGTAGCCGGTACCATATTAGTAACCTCTTCGGAATGAAGAGTTTTCTCAATAGCATCAGCCTTCACTGCATAAGGAACGCAGGAAACGATTTTCTCGCACTGCATAATTTGATGAGCAGTCATAGAAACAGCCTGTTTCGGAACATCATCCATAGTAGCGAACCAGCCTTCGCCCATCTGCTGCTTTTTACAGGTTTCGTTGAGGTTTACAACGATATAAGATTCCTTGGTGTTAAAATCAGCAGGTGGATCGTTAAATGCAATATGACCATTTTCGCCAATACCGATTAAACCGATATCGATAGGCTCTTTTGTGATTTCTTCGGTAAGCTTTGCAATGCATTCGGGTGTGCCATCAACAAAGTGAACAGCCTTCAAAGCGCCAACCTTATCAACAAATCTTTCCTGTAAATATTTGCGGAAGCTTGCAGGATGTGTGATGGGAAGGTTTACATATTCATCAAGGTGGAACATTTCAACGCAATCCCATTTAATGCCTTCCTCTTTGGTTAGAGCTTCAATAGTGTCGAACTGAGAAGCGCCTGTTGAAAGGGCAATTCTTGCATAGCCTTTCTTTGCAATAATTGCTTTTAGGTCTTCGGCAACCTGCTTTGCAGCGCTTTTGCCTAAATCATAGCGGTCTTTACAAATTCTAATTTCCATTTTAGTTATTCCTTTCTTACTTAAATTCTTTTCCTCTAATTATAACCTTGGATACATTTATATTATCATCGAAAAATACTAAATTTGCAAAATAATCTTTTTCAAGTTTGCCGTAATTTTCAAGTCCCATAATCTTAGCGGGAGTTTCGGTAATCATTTTAATTGTTTCGGGTAATGATACACCAACCTGCTTATACATTGTTCTTACAAGGCGGTCGGTAGTTGCAACACTTCCCGCAAAGGAGGTCATATCCGAGAGATATGCAATTCCGCCCTTAACAAAGGCTCTGCCATCATCAAAAGGACCTTCGGGCATTCCTGCGGCTCTTATTGAATCGGTTATAAGGCACATTTTATCCGAACCCTTAATTTTATAAACTAATTTTAAAAGTTCAGGGGGCATATGCATTCCATCGGCAATAGCCTCAACTATAATATCATCTTCTAAATAAGCGGTTTCAACAGCGCCTAATTTTCTAAAAAGATTTCGGCGGGTTACGCAGTTCATTCCGGAATAGATATGTGTTGCGTGGTTTAAGCCTAAGGGAATAAGAGGTTTAATATCCTCATAAATAGCGGTGGTATGGCCGAAAGCGGCGCGAACATTATGCTCTTTTAAATAAATGCATAATTCTTTTGTTCCGGGATTTTCGGGAGCAAAGCTCATAAGCTTTACTGTTCCTTCGCCACTCTCAATATATTGTTCATATTCTTCCTTTACAGGAGGCTTAATATAATCGGTATTTTGAGCACCGCAAGTTTCAAGTGAGAAATAAGGGCCTTCTAAATGCGAACCCGCAATATGGGGTCTGCCGGGAGCGTTAGACTCCATAGCGGTTTTAACATTTTTAACAAAGCTTAATAATGTTTCGAAGGAAGCCGATGAGGCCGAGGGGAAAATACTTGTAGTTCCATGCGCAGCATGGAACTCACAAGCCGCAAAAATTTCATCAACTGTTGCGGTGTTGAAAGAATGACCAGCTCCACCATGGGTATGGATATCAATAAAACCCGGAGAAACATATAGGCCGTTTGCATCGATTTCAAAATCGTGAGGTAGAATATCGGCGGTTATAGCCTCGATTTTATCGCCTTTTATATAAAGGTTCTTACCCTCTATTAGTTGATCGGTAACGAGAACGGCGTTTTTAATAAGAGTTACACTATTATTTGTCATACTTCTTTAATTCCTCATAAAATTCGCTGAGTTTAACCTGTCTGCCTTCGCTCATCGAGATATTGGCTGCCGCGCCAACACCTATCGACATAAGTCCTGCTCTAAGGCCTGCCATTTGGTTAAGCGGATCTTCTGTTGCGCCACGGTATAGATTATCAAGAAGATTGTTATCAGCACCACCGTGATGATCGGCACTTCTATCAGGGAAGGAGTAACGAATGAGTTCGCCCTTGCGGTTATAAATGCGAATTTCTTCATCGGGAGTGTCGAAGTAATTTCTGCGTTTTTCGCGGCTGATAATTTCCATTCTGCCGAGGGTACCATTAAGAATAAGGTTTACGCCTTCATAGGGGGAGTGGGTTGTTAATGAGTAGGTCATTACGGCTCCGCCCGAGTAATTAACATTAACGCAAATGCTATCTTCAATATCGATTTCTTCCGAGAAAACACAAGCATCTCGAATGTATCCATCCTCATCCTCACAGCCAATATACATATCGGAATAATCTCTGCCTGCTTCTTCTACAGTGTTAATATCCCAATAGAATTCACAAGTATGTTTATGCGGACAGGTAAGGCAACGCTCAGAGCGCTCCTCTCTTGTGGGGCCATAGAAACGGCGTGTGCCGAAAGCGTTAACGGCAATCGGGTCTTCTTCAAGTAGCCAGTTAACAGCATCAAAGTGGTGGGTTGATTTATGTACAAGCAAAGAACCTGAATTTTTTCTTTGTCTATGCCAACGTCTGAAATAATCGGCACCGTGTACAGTATCAAGCAACCATTCAAAATGAACGCTTAAAACATCACCGATAACACCGCTTGCAACAAGCTCTTTAACCCTCATAAAGAAGGGGCTGTAACGAACATTGAAGGTAACTCTTACTTCCTTGCCTGTTTCTTCGGTAGCCTTTTTAATTGCCTGAGCTTTTTCAAAATCGGTGGTAACAGGCTTTTCGCAAATAACATCGCAGCCGTGGTGGAGAGAGCGAATAATGTAACCATCATGGTCGCAGTCTCTTGTTGCAATAATAACGGTATCGGGTTTAACAGCCTTAATCATTTCATCGAAATCATCAAAAGCCGGCACTTCTATACCTACATATTTGCTTACCTTTTCGGCTCTTTTTTTATTTGTGTCATAAGCGCCAACCAACATACCGCAATCCTTATAATTTTCTACAAGTGGTAATGCGTATGCTGCTACGCCGCGAATTCCACAGCCAACCAAAACATACTTTTTCATAAATAGGACATCCTTTCAAAAGGTAATTATCAATATTTAATTGACAATTTTATTATATTATAGTAACATAGTAAAGTAAATAGAAGAAAATGATAAATTTTGTACGATTTTGACATTTGAAATGCCTAAAAAACGCTTAAAACAATACGTTTTTGCATTATTTTGAATGTGATTGAACTATTTTGAACAAAAGGAGAACAAAATGAGTTATAATCTTATAAAAACCGAGGGAATCAACATAGTGCCGATATACACAGCGGTTTACGTTCCGCCAATGCTTTGGAAGGGCGATGCTGTAGGTCATATGGGAGATAATGATGTTTTCTTTTGGGTATTAGAGGGAGAATGCTATATAAGGGTTGATTCGGAGTATTCGGTTATAAAAGCGGGGCAGTTGGCCTTTTTACCAAAGGGTAAAATGCGAGCCTACACTCAGGTTTCCGAAACGTTTGCGCTTTATGAAATTTCCTTTTCGGCTACTGTTGGCGGAGAAAATTTAATGAAACTTTTTGGCTTGACTGATGGAGACTATGTTGTTAACATTGATGATAAAAAAGAAATGAGCGCGCTTTTTGAAAAATCATATAGAGCGGAGTTTAATAAAAACCCATTATACGATATTTCATTTTGTGGCAACATTCTTAATATTATAAATATTTATTGCAAAAAAAGGCAGGAACATTCAGCAGGGGGGAGAGCCTTCTTCCGCGATGTTGTTAAATATATGGAGGAGCATTTAAGCGAGCAGGTAAGGGTTGAAGATTTATCGGCGATTGTTTATATGGAGCCTACATATTTCATAAGAAAATTTAAAAAGGAATTTGGCCTTCCGCCGCTCACTTATTTTATAGGAATGAAGATGAATAAAGCGATGCAGTATTTGTCAAGCACCGATTTATCGGTAGAGGAAATTTCGCGATTAATTGGTATAAATGATGTAGCCTATTTTTCAAGATTATTTAAGAAAAGTTGCAATATTTCTCCGAGCGAATACCGAAAGACTTTTATAAAATAACTGCTTGACTTTTTTTGTCTTAATGTTATAATTAGATTGTAAAAGCGTTGATGGGAAGAGTAGTTTTATTTTTACCTTTCAGAGAATGCGGCATTTGGTGTGAGCCGCTAAGGGAGTTTAAAATGAAGACCACCCCGGAGTGTTCGGCGAACCGAAACGTAATTCCTGCGTTAAAGGAGAAGAGTGATACATTATATATAATGTATAATTTGGGTGGAACCGCGGAAATTATTTCGTCCCTTGTTTTTAAAACAAGGGACGTTTTTTATTTGGAGGAATATTATGAAGATTATTTACAAAGACGGAACCGTAACCGAGTGCCCTGAAGAGTTGGAACTTGAGGTGCTTCGCCATTCGGCAGCGCACATTATGGCTCAGGCAATCAAGCGCCTTTATCCTGAGGCTGATTTCGGATATGGTCCTGCAACCGAGAAGGGCTTTTATTATGATGTTGATTTAGGAGATATTAAGCTTACCGATGAGGATTTAGCCAAGATTGAAAATGAGATGCGCAAAATCGTTAAGGAAAATATCCCGATTAAGCCGAGCATTATGAACCGCGAGGATGCGGTTAAGTTTATGGAGGAGCGCGGCGCAAAATATAAGGTTGAGCATATTGGCGACCTAGACCCCGATGCTGAAATCAGCTTCTTTACTCAGGGCGATTATGTTGATATGTGCACAGGCCCCCATATTTGTTATACAAAGGCTCTTAAGGCTTTTAAAATCACTCAGCAGTCGGGCGCTTATTGGAAGAATGATAAGGATAATAAAATGCTTACCCGTATTAACGGTATTGCATTCCGTACCCAAGCCGAGCTTGATGATTATTTAAAACTCTTAGAAGAGGCTGAACGCCGCGACCACAGAAAAATCGGCAAAGAGATGAAACTCTTTATGCTTTGCGATGAGGGTCCGGGATTCCCATTCTTCTTGCCGCGCGGTATGGTTATTAAAAACGCACTTACACAATATTGGCGCGAAATTCACAGTAAGGCAGACTATGTTGAAATTTCAACTCCTATGATTATGAATCGCAAGCTTTGGGAAACCAGCGGACATTGGGATCACTATAAAGATAATATGTATTCAACCACCATTGATGAGGATACCTATTGCATTAAGCCGATGAACTGCCCCGGTGGAGTTATGGTGTATGCCAGCGAGCCTCATTCATATAGAGAACTTCCCATTCGCGCAGGTGAACTTGGTACCGTTCATCGCCATGAGTTAAAGGGCGCTCTTCACGGACTCTTCCGTGTTCGTTGCTTTACTCAGGATGATGCGCATATCTTTATGAGAAGAGACCAGATTACCGATGAAATAGTTGGCGTTGTAAATCTTATTAATGAGGTTTATTCGAAGTTTGGCTTTAAGTATTCGGTTGAACTTTCTACCCGCCCTGAAGATAGTATGGGAAGCGATGCCGATTGGGATGCAGCGACCGAAGGATTAAAGGGTGCTCTCGAAAAATTAGGTCTTCCTTATGTTATTAATGAGGGCGATGGCGCATTCTATGGCCCGAAGATTGACTTCCACCTAGAAGATAGTCTTGGCAGAACTTGGCAGTGCGGCACCATTCAGCTTGATTTCCAAATGCCGATTAATTTTGGCCTTGAATATACCGATGAGAACGGACAAAAGCAGCAGCCAATTATGATTCACCGCGTATGCTTTGGCTCAATTGAGCGCTTTATTGGTATCTTAACCGAGCATTTCGCAGGCAAGTTCCCAACATGGCTTGCTCCCGTTCAGGCAAGGGTTATGACCCTTCCCGGCACCGACCACGCATTTGCAAAGAGTGTTTATGATGAACTAAAGAATGCTGGAGTTAGAGTAGAGCTTGATGATAGAAACGAAAAAATCGGTTATAAGATTCGCGAGGCTCGTCAGGAAGTTAGAGTGCCTTATATGATTATTATAGGCGCTAAGGAAATTGAAAACGGCGTTGTATCGGTTCGTAATCGTGATACCGATGAAACTGTTTCAATGACAGTTCCGGAGCTTAAGGCTATGCTTAACACCGAGATTAAGGATAGAGTTACTAATATATAATGTATAGTAAAAACGCCCTGCAGAAAGCAGGGCGTTTCTTATTTGTCTTGGTTTGCCATAAAAACATCGGCAACTTCTGTGATGGTTATATATGCTGTGGGGTCTATTTCGTGAACAAGTTCTTTTAGTCTTACCACTTGGAATCGATTGACAACGAAATAAATCATGGTTTTCTCATGCCCTGAATATCCACCCTCGGCCTTTATTTTGGTAAGTCCTGTTTCAAATGTTTCGGTTAGCTTTTTGGAAATTTCATCTTCACAGTTGGTTATTATCATAGCGCATTTTGCCCTATCCAAACCCTCAACAATAAAGTCAACAATTTTTAGGGCGGCAAAATAAGCAACAATTGAATAAAGCGGTAAAATCCAACTATCCATTATAAAGCCACATATTACATATAGAATAACATTATAAACCATAACAAAGGTGCCAACCGTAATGCCAAGGCGCTTTGCAAAGATTACAGCCATAACCTCAATGCCATCCATTGCGCCGCCAAAGCGGATAGCAAGGCCACTTCCTATTCCTGAAATAACGCCGCCAAAGAGAGCGCAAAGCAGGAGGTCATCTTTTGCTATGGGAGACATAAAGCTTACATCTATGGGTAAAACATAGGTAATCAGATATGCTGTAACCGAATAAATAATAACGGTGTAAATAGCGTAAAAGGTAAATAACGCTCCTTGTTTTTTAAGACCGTATAAAAACAGCGGCACATTTAAAGCTAAAAGGAAGATTGATAGCGGCAGAGAAGTGATAGCATCAAGCAGCATTGATGTTCCTGAAATTCCGCTATCATATAAATTAACAGGGGAGAGGAACATTACAACGCCCACCGCATTAATAATACCCGCTATAGTCAGCATTAATATATGTATAGGGTTAATAGTTTTAATAAATCTCATATAATCACCAATACTATTTTATCATAAATAATAAAATAAATGTTGAAATTTATTAAAAATTTTTTTAATTTTTTTGAAAAAAGTACTTGATTTTTATTTCAAAGTGTGTTATTATACCCAAGTACGCTATGCGTATTGTCATGCGTTGATGCGGGAGGTGGCTAACCTCGAGTTAGGAAATTTCCGCGGAGTATGTCCGATTTTAAACCGGGCGAAGAAAACAAGCACCACACACTTAAGGGCATCTTGCGAGCCTAAAAGTGAAGCGGCAGAATGCTGCCGTACCCGGATTTTACTGCAACCCCAGTAATCCGGTTTTATAATGCGGCGTGATGAAACACGCGGCGCGGTGTAAGTTTTGCCCGCCAACTAATTAAGGAGGCGACATCTATGGCAGTAAAAGAGAAGATTCGTATCAGAATCAAGGGTTACGACCACGCACTTGTAGACCAGTCCGCAGAGAAAATTGTGGAAACCGCTAAACGTACAGGCGCACGCGTTTCGGGACCGGTACCGCTACCGACCGAAAGAGAAATCGTAACCATCCTACGCGCTGTTCACAAGTATAAGGACAGCCGTGAGCAGTTCGAAACAAGAACTCACAAAAGGCTTATCGACATTCTCAGACCTTCCAACAAAACTGTTGAAGCTCTGACAAGTCTTGAGCTCCCCGCCGGTGTAGAGATAGAAATTAAGCTTTAATTCCTATACATCTATATATAAGGCGTGGTCATGTTGGAGAAATCCAACCAATAACCAAGGAGGAAAAAATAATGAAAAAGGCAATTGTTGGAAAAAAGCTTGGTATGACTCAGCTTTTTGACGCAAACGGTAACGTTGTTCCCGTAACTGTTATTGAAGCAGGCCCCTGTGTTGTTGCTCAAAAGAAAACAGTTGAAAACGACGGTTACGAAGCAGTTCAGATTGGCTACGGCGATTTGAAGGCTTCTAAGGTAAACGGTCCTATGAAGGGCCATTTCGCAAAAGGCGATGTAGCTCCTAAAAAGGTACTTCGCGAATTCCGTCTTGAAGACACATCTGCACTCAATGTTGGCGATCTTATCAAAGCTGACATCTTTGCAGAAGGCGATGCAGTTGATGTACGCGGTACTTCAAAAGGTAAGGGTTACGCAGGCGTAATTAAGCGCTGGAACTTCAGCCGCTTAAAAGAGTCTCATGGTACCGGCCCGGTTCACCGTCATGGTGGTTCTTTGGGTGTTATCGACCCCGCTCGTGTATTCAAGGGCAAGAAGATGGCTGGACATTTAGGTAATGAACGCGTAACAGTTCAGAATTTAAGTGTTGTAAAGGTTGACGCAGAAAATAACATTATCGCTGTTAAGGGTGCCGTTCCCGGTCCCAAGGGCGGCATAGTTGTTCTTTTCGATAGCGTTAAAGCTTAATGGAAGGAGTGTTTTAAATGGCAAACGTAGCAGTAGTTGATATGACCGGCAAGAATGTCGGCGAAATCGCATTAAGCGATGCTATTTTCGGTATTAAGCCGAACGCAGTTGTTATGCACATGGCAGTTGTAAACTACCTCAGCAATCAGCGTCAGGGCACTCAGTCCACTTTAACCCGTACAGAAGTTTCCGGTGGCGGTAAAAAGCCTTGGAGACAAAAGGGTACAGGTCATGCCCGTCAGGGTTCGACCAGAGCTCCCCAGTGGAGACACGGTGGTATAGTTCACGCACCCAAGCCCAGAGATTATTCTTATTCTCTTAACAAAAAGGTTCGT
>JAZOQP010000021.1:0-2355 GCA_045656145.1 Acutalibacteraceae bacterium | reverse complement strand
TTGTGAGCATCTTTTTTGTTTTGGAGATTACAACATAATGAGGATTATGTCATAGCCGCCAATTTTGGTGGCTATTTTTTAATAAGGCGAAGCCGTCATTCAGCGAAGCTATATTATCAATCGCATATTTTCCATACGCTGACGGTGTTCATTACCGGTAGTGATAATATAAATTCGAGTCGTGTTGATACTGCTATGACCGAGTATATCGGCGAGCTTGGCAATATCCTTTTCGATTCTGTAAAATGTTCGAGCGAATAAGTGGCGTAGATTATGGGGGAACACTTTTTGCGGATTTACGCCTGCTTGCTCACAAAGGTTCTTCATTTCACGCCAAATGTTGGTTCGGCTCATCGGCTTGCCACTTCGGGTTATGAATATCGCACCTGAAGTAATCTTTTGTTCTGCCGCATAGCGGAGCAATTTCTTTTGCAATTCCCGAACTATAAATACCGAGCGCGTTTTTCCTTTAAGCGATACAACCGCTTCACCGCACCTTAAAGCCTCAACCGTAATATATTGAAGTTCACTGACGCGAATACCTGTCCCACAGATTGTTTGAATCAGCAAGTTAAGCCGCTCATTGCCTTTTTGTTTGGCGGTATTTACAAGTCGCATATATTCTGCCTTTGTCAGTTCCTTTTCTTCGGGACAGTAGATCTGCCGTTGGAGCTTGATAGACTTCACCTTCAAATCCGCCCAGCCAAGAAATGATAGCAGACTATTGATAGAAGCAAGCATTGAATTGATGCTCCGTGCGGCATAGTTTTCTGAAAGCAGTTTGTTTTTATAGGCAATAACCGTTTCCTTGGTTATCTCCGCAATACCCACATAGGTAGCAAACGCCCTTACGTCACGTATATACTTTTCTATTGTATTCTCGCTCTTCTCCTCACTTTTTAGATATGTGGCAAATGCCGCAATTTGATTTTCTGTTAAAATTCTTCCTTTCATTGTATTTACCTCCGGATAGTTTTAATTTTATTTTACCCGAAAAGTATGATTGTAAAATTGCCACTATAATTTTAGGTAAATACAAATGCAAAGTCGAATATGCCGTTTTCTGAACATAATAATTGCCCCCGTTGGGAGTGCAGTAAGTTCTGCATTCCTAACGGGGCTTTTTTGTTTTCCAAATTCCTATGGCATTAAAGTCCGTTTTATGGTACACTAACTGTTGTAGGATGTATATACGTGAAGGAGGCTTTAAAATGAAGAAAGATTTACTTAATATGGATAGACTACCAACATTAGACGAACTCAAAGAGTTTTTTAAGCAGAACGATTGGACTACGGCGAAGATAGATGACTCAGCTCAGAGGACTCCGGAAGAGCAGGCCGAAATTGAATATACAGCAAAATTGATGGACGAGCATTTTGAGAAACTTGTCCGTCAAAAAGGTCGCACTTCAAAAGCTCGATTTTACGGCAAAGATAACCCCTTGATTGCGCTTCAAAATAATACTGAAGATTTGGTTGCGAGTGCAGTTGTTAAGATTGCAAACGATGACGAATTAACTGATTCGATTCTTTCTCAATTCGATTTAACCGACCCTGACTTTGATAAGAAAGCAGACGATTTCCTAAACAACGCTGTTAATACAATGCTTAACGTTATGGAATACGATAAGTTGGCTGAAATCGTCCGTCTGAATTCTGATGAAAAGGATTTCAACGAAAAGGTTGCTAATAACTACCGACTCAAAGACCATGTTCGCCGTTGGGAACATACCAAAGATAAGGCAAAAAACATTCTTACTCCTGACCCGAATGCCGAACTCAGAGAACCGCCAAAGTCGGTTGAGGATGAAGCGATTGGCAACGTTCTGGTGGAGCAGTTTATGGAAACGCTTGATGAAACCGATAGTAAAATTTTTAGTCGCAAACTACTTGGATATACACAAAATGAGATTGCCAAGGAACTCGGTTTTTCAAGTAACAGCGCTGTTTCAAAACGGCTTGCAGATATGGAAAAACGTTTCAGAGAAATGATAAAATAAAAAATTTTAAAAAAATTTTTAAATTCCAGGAATGTTTTGTATATACAGGACCCGTTATATATTAGAGGGATAAATTGCCCGCACTTTTCAAAATGAAGAGTGCGGGATTTTTTATGCTCAAATATAACTTGAAGGAGGAAAACAAAATGTTCCTAATGGATCGGCTCAAAGAGCCGTAGAAAGAAAATGGCATCACTTCGTGATGGCATCGTCTTCGCAAGCATCGCGCTTGGATATCACAAGCGCACCTTTAAGGGTTTTCAACCCCTAACACCCCGAATGAAAGGAGGAATCAATTATGTCTCAAAAAATGCAAAGCTTTATCTTAAGGCTTGAACCCAAAGAGTCCATGTGG
>JAZOQP010000020.1:0-34797 GCA_045656145.1 Acutalibacteraceae bacterium | reverse complement strand
GGCAAATACGGGATTTAAAAAGAAACCTGCTAAAATTACGAATGCATCGCCTAAATTAATATATCCTCCTGTAACGGCAACGGGAATTTGAATGAAGAATGTTGCAACGCAAATAATTGCGGCAAATAATGCGGAAATGATGGGATTAAATAATTTTTTATTCATAGTAGTTCACTCCTATAATAAATCAGCAATATCAAGAATTAATTTTTCGGTTTTTTCAATTCCAAGGCAAGGATCGGTAATAGATTGACCATAAGTGTTTCCATCAACCGATTGACAACCGTCTACTAAATAACTTTCAATCATAAAGCCCTTAACTATTTTTTTAATATCGTTTGAATGGCGGGTGCTATGAAGCACTTCTTTACAAATACGTATTTGTTCTAGATACTGTTTTCCCGAGTTTGCATGGTTTGTATCAATAATAACTGCAGGATTTTCTAGTTTTTCTTTATTATACTCATCCGAAAGTCTTAATAAATCTTCAAAGTGGTAGTTAGGATAAGATTTACCGTATTCGTTGACAAAGCCACGCAAAATAGCATGCGCATAGGCATTTCCTGTGGTTTTTACTTCCCAACCTCTATAAATAAAGGTGTGGCCGCTTTGAGAAGCCTTAATTGCGTTAAACATAACCGAATAATCGCCACTGGTTGGGTTTTTCATTCCAACTGGAACATCCATTCCGCTAGCAGTTAATCTATGTTGCTGATCTTCAACCGAACGAGCACCTACCGCAACATAACCAAGCAAATCAGATAAATAACGATGATTTTCAGGATATAGCATTTCATCAGCACAGGTAAATTCGGTTTGAGTTATAGCGTCAATATGCATCTTTCTAATTGAAATTAAACCTGAAAGCATATCGGGGGCTTCATTCGGATTTGGTTGATGAAGCATACCTTTATAACCGGCGCCTGTCGTTCTGGGTTTATTTGTATAAATTCTCGGAACCATAAAGATTTTATCCTTTACTTTCTCTTGAATTTCACGAAGTTTATAAATGTATTCCATAACAGAATCGTGTCTATCAGCAGAGCAAGGACCAATTATTAATATAAGCCTATCGTCATTACCCTTAAAAATATTTTTTAATTCATTATCACGAGATTCTTTTAATGATTTATATTTTTCCGGAAGCGGATATCTGCGCTTAATTTGAGCTGGCACAGGAAGCTTCCTAATGAATTCCATTTCCATATTTATACCTTCTTAATCATTTTTTAATTCAAGATATATTCCGAGCTCTTTTATTTTTTGGAAGAAATCGGGAAAACTCTTTTTAACCGCGTTAGCTTCAGCGATTTTACCGCCAAACTTTGTTAGTAAAACGGTTAAAGACATAACAATTCTGTGGTCATTATGCCCATTTAAAACCTCATTTGGTTTATATAATGCGGATTTTTTTATAATAACTTCATTTTCAAGCACATCAATTTCGGCGCCAAACTTTTGAAGTTCTTCTTTCATAACGTTTGCTCGGTCGCTTTCCTTCATTTTAAGGCGTCTAGTGCCAATAAAGGTTGCACCGTTAAAATAACAAGCCATAACAAATAAAATTGGCGCTAAATCAGGACAATTCTCAATATTAAGAGTAGGGGTCCCCTCTTTGATTTGTTTAAAATAATCAATATAAATTTTATCTCCTTGAAGGCTTTCGCTTGACAAACCTTCAAGCGAAATATCAGACCCCAAATAATTTAACGCTTCAAAAAACGATGCATTAGAATAATCGCCCTCAACATACACATTTGATGGAGAATACTGTTGATTGCCTTTGATAAAAATCTCGTTTTCTGAAACAAAATTTATACTTACTCCAAAAATTTTTAACGCACTTATTGTTAAATCAACATAAGATTTACTTTCAAATTTTCCAAGAATTTTAATTTTGCTATCATTTTCAAGAAGCGGTAAAGCAAAGAGAAGTCCGGAAATGAACTGACTACTAACATCGCCGGGAATTATATATTCCCCACATTTTAATTTTCCTTTTAAAACGATTGAATCATTACTTTTATTAAAATAAATTCCCTGCTCAGTTGCAATTTCTTCATATATTTTAAGTGGCCTTGAAAATAAAAATTCTGAGCCGAATAATTTGCATTCTTTATTAGTTAGCAAAAAAATTGGAATTAAAAACCGCAATGTGCTTCCACTTTCGCGACAATTAGCGCCATTTAAGCATTCAGCCAAATTAATATCTATTCCCTTAACGGTTACAAAATCTTCACTAAGCTCAAATTTTGCACCAAGAGAAGTAAGAGAATCGATGGTAGCCTTAATATCTTCCGAATAGGATACATTTTTAATGGTGCTGACGCCATTTGATAATGCGGCACAAATTAACATTCTATGAGCCATACTTTTAGATGGCGGTGCCATAAATATACCATTTGCATTAGATATTTTAACTTCGGCTAACATCAAAATTCTCCTTTCATAAGTTTCTTAAAATTTCATTAGCGGTAATTTCGGGATTAATTACCCTAATTTTTTTATCACAGGTTTTATTATAAATTTCAATTCTCTTATTATATAAATTGATAATTTTTTCCTTGCTGGATGCGAGCGGTCTATCAGCGGTTGGGAGTAATTCATTAAGTTCTCTATCTAAAAAGAAAATCACACCGTTATGTTTTAAATTGGTTATGTTTTCATTTCTTAAAACTGCTCCGCCGCCGGTAGAGATAATTAAATTATTCTGAACGGAAAGTTCTGCAATAACATTACTCTCTGCATTTCTAAAATAATCTTCACCGAATTTTTCAAAAATTTCGGAAATTTCAATACCTTCTTTTTTAACAATAAGTTCATCAGTATCAACAAATTTTTTACCGGAAATCTTCGCTAAAACCTTGCCAATAGTTGTTTTGCCGCTTCCGGGCATACCTGTTAAGACTATATTTCTTTTGTTATTTAGTAAGGAGTTATAAATTGATGAAATTATCTCTTCGGGAAAAGTTTGATCCATAAAATAACCTGCGGCCAAAACCGCCTGAGCTACAAGCATATATAGACCGCTAAGCGCTGTAACTCCCCTATTTTCAGCCTGTAATAAAAGGTTTGTTCTAAGCGGGTTATAAATAACATCAACAACTAGCTCTAAATTAGAGAAATTATCAAGATTTATTGGCGAATTGTTAATATTAGGATACATTCCCACTGGAGTTGCATTAATAATAACATTCGCGTCATTAAATTTAGTCTCTGCATCAAAATATGAAATTTGTTTATCAATTGGATGACGGCTCACAACATAAATTTCTTTAGCGGAAAGTTTAGTTAATGCAGCATAAGCTGTTCTGGAGGTTGCGCCATCGCCTAAAATCAAGGCTTTCTTGCCTGATAAATCAGTAAACTTAGATTTAATCAGAGCTAAAAGACCTCCAAAATCCGTGTTATATCCAAAAAGTTTACCATCTTTATTAACAACAGTGTTAACAGCACCTATATTAAGAGCATTCTCTTCAACAAAATCGAGATATTTAATAATTTCCGATTTATAAGGAATTGTAACATTAATTGCGCAAAAATTTTTAGATTTAAAAAATTCTTCAATATTATTTTTAGGAATTTCTTTTAACTCATATTGATAATCTGCAATTTGCTTATGTATTTCAGCAGAAAAACTATGCCCTAATTTTTCGCCGATTAATCCATATTTCATTTTTTCACCTATATTAGATTGATTAATTCTTCAAACTTTACATCGCGAATCTCACATTCGCCTATTTTTGAAACAAAAATTGCCGAAACGCTATCATTATTTCCTTTTTTATCATGCTTAAGAGCAGATAATATCTCATCCTTTGAAATATCAATTTCGGTTAGCAAATCAAGTTTACTTAACGCTTTAATTAATCTTTCTCTAATCTCTAAAGAGCACATATAAAGCATACCAAGCGCTACGCATTCCCCATGATATAAATTACCGAAATTTGCAGATTCAATAGCATGACCAATCGTGTGCCCAAAATTGAGAATTTTTCTTAAGGAACTCTCTTTTTCATCAAGCTCAACAATGTGTTTTTTTACATTTAGTGAACGAACAATAATTTCATCTATATTTTCAAAAACATTCTCTTTTTCAAAAATCTCAAAAAGTTCTTTATCTGAAGTAAGGCCCATTTTAATAGCCTCGGCAAGACCATTTGAAATTTGCCTTTTTGGCAATGTTTTTAAAACTTCAGGGTCAATTACAACCTTTTTAGGTTGATAAAAGGCACCAATGATATTCTTAATACCCTCAAAATTTATTGCAACCTTACCGCCAATTGAAGAATCAACTTGGGAAAGTAAAGTTGTTGGAATATTATAAAAATCGATTCCGCGCATAAAAGTAGCGGCAGCAAACCCTGCTAAATCTCCAATAACACCGCCACCCACTGCTACAACACAATCTTTTCTTGAAAAAGAATTTTCAAGCATTGATTTTAATAGGAGCTCTAAACATTTAAAACTTTTTGTGGACTCGCCTTGTTCTAATGTAATAATTATTGGAGAAAGTGAAAGTTCAGCGACCTTATTGGCATATTCTTTAGGAACACCATTATCGGTTACAATTAAAACCTTACGATTTAAATTAAGATGTTCATTTATAGAAAGCAATGCACCGCGTTCTACAATAATATCATAAGAGTTTTCTTTTAAATTCATTTGAATTTTCATTTTTTCACCCACGGAATTATTTTAAATCAATATGATTATAAAAAGAACCAACAACGCGTAATTTATCACAAAAAGGAGATAATTCATTTAACATATCTCTACCCTTTTCAGTATTTAAATTACCTTCAAGTTCAACATAAAAATAATATTTCCAAAGAAGACCTTTGAAAGAACGACTTTTAAGCATTCTCATATTAAACCCGTGTTCGCCAATAATTTTAATGGCTTTAGCTAAAGCGCCTGCGTCATTTCTAACAGCAAAAACCAAAACCGAATGGTTATCAGGTCTATTGGTTGATTTAATATGTTGAGAGCGTGAAAGAACTGCAAAACGAGTTGTGTTTTGATGATTTTCATTAATATTGCTTTCTAAAATTTCCAAACCATATAACTCGGCAGTTTCAGCGCTAGCAATAGCGGCTGTGGTTTTATCATTCAAATTAGAAACAGTTTTTGCTGCAAGAGCAGTGTTTTCACACATTTCTGCAATTAAGGAATTCTCCTTAATATATTTATCACATTGCTCTAAAGCTTGAATATGGCTTAAAACTTTTTTAATATCAGATTTCTTAGAACCTTTTACTCCCAATAAATTCTGAGAAACCGATAGTTCATAAATACCATTTATATAAAGATTACCGCCGAAAATAAGGTCGAGCACTTGACCGACTTCGCCGGCTGTGCTGTTTTCCATAGGAAGAACTGCGCAATCACACTCTCCATTAACAACCGCATCATAAGCGCTTGTAAAATTAGGAAATGCAATTCTTTCGGTTTCGGGGAAAATTTTGCCTGCGGCGATATGCGCGAAAGCTCCCTCAACACCGCTGTAAGCTACCTTCATTCCGTTTAGAAGATAGCCTTGATAATCTCGTGAAATTTTCATTAAATCCTTTTGAAAATTAACATAATATTTCTTAATTTCTTCAGTCTTTATAAATTCAAGATTATTAGAAATAATTGCATCTTCGCGGGAAGAATCGAAAATAGGTAAACCATTTTCTTTTTTATATTCAGCAACATCTTCCGCAAGCTTCATTCTGTCCTCAAAAAGCTTTGCAATTTCTTTATCAAGAGCGTTAATTTTTTCTCTTGTTAGTTCTAATTTGTTCATTATTTCACCTTATTTATATGATTTTGCCAGTTTTTCAAACGCCGGTAATGAGCGCTCAATTTGTTCGGTTGAAACACAGTAAGAAATTCTTACATAGCCGGGATATCCAAAACTATCTCCCGGAACTAAAAGCAATTCAAATTCTTTAGCCTTTTCGCAAAATGCATTAGCATCTTCTTCAAGTGCTTTTAAGAAAAGATAAAATGCTCCATCGGGTTTAGCAACTGTAAAACCAAATTTAGAAAGGTTTTCGAGAAGAATATCTCTATTCTTTTTATAAATCGAAATATCCGATGTTTTGCCTAAGCAGTAAGGTATTAGTTTTTGGAAAAGAGTTGGCGCACAAACAAAACCGAGCGCTCTTCCTGCGCCGCAAACAGCATCAAACAAATCGCTTGAATTTTTAGCTAAATTATTAACCAAAATATAACCTATTCTTTCTCCCGGAATGGATAATGATTTACTAAAGGAATAGCAAACTATAGTATTAGCATAATATGTAGGTATGAAAGGTACCTCAATATCGTTATAAACAAGCTCTCTATACGGCTCATCGGCAATAATGAATATTTCATTGCCAAATTCTTTAGAGGCAGCGGATAAAACATTTGATAACTTCTCAATTGTTTCCTTTGAAAAAACAACGCCCGAAGGATTACAAGGAGAATTAACAATAACTGCTTTAGTATTTTTATTGATTTTAGATTTTAGGGCATCAAAATCTATTTGGAAATCACTCTCTCGGCATTTAACTTGAACGCACTTAGCACCCGCTGTTTCAATAAAAACTTTATATTCAGGGAAAAACGGAGCGAAAACAATGATTTCATCATTTTCTTCGGCAAGTGCCTTAATTGTTATAGTAAGAGAAGCCGCCGCACCAACGGTCAAATATAAATTATTTGCAGCAAAACTTGTTCCATAATTATCATTTAGATACTTTGCAATTGCAGTTCGAACGCCAACATCTCCTGCAGCTGTGGTGTAACCATGAAGCGCAACGCTGTTTTCATTATTAATTAAATTTATCAAAGCCTCATTAACCTCTTTTGGAGCAGGAACGCTTGGGTTACCAAGGCTAAAATCAAAAACATTTTCGCGGCCAATCTCCTGAGCTCTTTTATTTCCATATTCGAACATATCTCTGATAACAGAGCGTACCTGACCTAAATTTAACATTTTTTCAGAAAACATAATACTTCCCCTTATATTATTTATAATTAATTAGTATACTACTCAAATTTTTTGTTGTCAATAATTATGCAAAAAATATTGACATTAATTCTTTATAATATTAAAATATATAATAGCATTTTCTCGGAGGTAACTTAATGTACGCAGAAGTTTTTAAAAAATGGCTTAATAACGCCACAAAAGATCAAGATTTGATCAATGAATTGAAATCGGTAGAGGGAAATTCAGAAGAAATTTCCGACCGTTTTTATACAGAACTCCCATTTGGCACCGCAGGTCTTCGCGGAGTTATAGGAGCAGGCACAAATAGAATGAATGTTTACACCGTAGGCCGCGCTTCAAAAGCTATGGCAGACTATGTGAATTCCGTTGCAGATAATGGAAAAGTTGCAATTGCTTATGATTCACGAATTAAATCAGAACTTTTTGCAAAAACAGCCGCAGAAATTATCGCTAATAACGGAATTAAGGTTTATCTTTATAAGGAGTTAATGCCAACTCCTATGCTATCTTTCGCGGTAAGAAACCTTAAATGTGATGCAGGTATTGTTATTACAGCAAGTCATAATCCATCGAAATACAATGGCTTTAAAGCGTATGGTAGTGATGGTTGTCAGTTGCCCCCTGATGCTGCCGATGCTATTTTAGCCCGCATGGAAAAAATTGATTATTTTAGCGGAATTAATTTTGGTAACTTCGATGATTTATTAAATAAAGGAGCAATTAAATATATTGGCGAAGATTTAATTGAGGACTATCTTCTTGCTGTTCAAAAGCAGTCATTTGCCGATAATTCATATAATCTTTCTGATTTCTCGGTAATCTATACTCCGCTTCACGGCACAGGAAATAAACCTGTGCGTGCAATTTTGGATAAAATTGGTATTAAGAATGTTACAGTAGTTGCCGAGCAGGAATTACCCGATGGCAACTTCCCTACCTGCCCTTATCCGAATCCTGAAATTCGCCAACCCTATGAAATTGCTCTCGGCATTTCTAAAAATGTTAAGGCAGATTTAATTCTTGCTACCGACCCCGATGCTGACCGCGTTGGAATTGCAGTTTTGGAAAATGGCGATGCAACACTCATTTCAGGTAATGATGTTGGTGTTCTTCTTTTAAATTATATTCTTGAGAGAAGAACTAAGTTGGGTCTTATGCCTAAGAACCCAATTGCAATTAAAACCATTGTTACAACCGAGGTTTGCCGCAAAATTGCCGATAAATACGGTTGCCAATTAATAGATGTTTTAACAGGATTTAAGTTTATCGGCGAGCAGATTGCCCTTCTCGAAGAAAAGAATGAAGAAGAAAGATATGTTTTCGGCTTTGAAGAAAGTTATGGTTATCTTCCCGGCTCTTATGTGCGCGATAAAGACGCGGTTGTTGCCTCTATGCTAATTTGCGAAATGGCAGCATATTATAAATCAAAAGGTATGAGCTTAACCGAAAAATTAGATTCTATCTTTAAAGAATTTGGTTATTATCTGAACGCTCAAAAAAGTTTTGCTTTTGAAGGTCAATCAGGTATGATTGCAATGGAAAAACTAATGGAAGATTTAAGAAAAAATCCTCCAAAATCATTTGCTGATATCCCTGTTATCGAAATTAACGATTATCAAACTTCTATTTCAGATAATTTAATAGATGGTACTAAAAAAACAATAATATTACCTAAATCTAACGTTATTGTTTATTTCTTAGAAGATGGCACAAAGGTTGTATTCCGCCCATCAGGAACCGAGCCTAAGGTTAAGCTTTATTTGGGCTGTGTTGCCGAAAACAATGAAACAGGTAAAGAAAAAATTGATAAAATTTTAGACGATGCGCAAAAGATTTTTGCATAAATTAAAAGCACTTAAGATTTGATTCTTAAGTGCTTTCTTTTTTAAAAGTTGTTATTAAATTCGTTTTCATTTGAAACAAAGTTAAATTTAAGGGTTGTTTTTCCGGATTCTTCAGGTTTTAAGAATTTTAGAGTACCATTCTTTCTTAAAACATCTCTGCCATCAGGTGTGCAATTTCCGGGCTCTAAACCTAATACATAATCGGTTTTTCCCATCATTTTCCACTCGGTAAAGCAAGGAAGTTCGTTTTTATTAAACTCCATAACCAAACCCTTATTAATATCGCCATTAAAAATTCCCGCTTTTGCCTTTGAATCGGTTTCAATAACATCATAATAGAAGCATTGCTCAATAAAGTTAGCCTGAGGTTTTTCGGCAATAAGCGAAGCAGCAAGATGCTTCTCAGCGTTTTCATCCCTGGTGGCGATTCCGTTATTAGGAATTTTTATTATGCTATTTTCGGTTAATAACGGATAACCCATATTGCAGTGGTATAAAATCATATATGGCGTTTCGTTTTCTGAATTATTAGTTACTATATCGTTGAGAATAATTGAGTTTTCGGTATACGAGAAGACATACTCTCTATTTAAAACAAGTTTTCTTCCGAAAATAATACCATCAACTATCTTTAATTTAATTCTTAATTCATTATCATTTTCTTCAATGCCAACAACGTCTGCAGGTATATGAGAAATTGTGCCGTGAAGCGGTAATTCTTCGCCATCATCAACGCATGGTTGACCAACTGCAGTGAGTCCGCAGGTTGTGCAAAATCCTGCTGTAAAAGATTTTAAAAAGCCAACGCCATTATTGTCATAATACTGCGGAGCAACATATCCACAGGGCGAGAAAAAGGCAAATTCATCGCCTTTAAAATTAAGTCTCGAAATATCTCCTGCTCTATCAAGTGAAATCCAGGCCTGTAAGCCAAGTCCATTTCTCACATAGAGAAATCTCATTCCGTTACCCTTTCCACCGTTTTGCAGAACATATTGTTCTACGCCTTTAATTTGTAAAGAATTTCCTATATAGTTTTTCATAAACATCATCTCCAAATCAATTATACTTTCTAAAACTTTATATGTAAAGAAAAATTAATCATCACTAAATAAAATACTGTTTTTTACAATTTTTTTGCAAAAAATGTCTTTACATTTATTTATATATATGTTAGACTTTAACCAGGAGTTGACCTGTATGAAATCTTATAAAATAATATTACATAATGTTGAAATCACATTTTATATTGAGGACGAATTTATATTTAAAAAACTAACCAATTCTCCCCCGCATATCCACGCTCTTCCCGAGTTATTTATAATTTTAGATGGTAATGCAAAGGTATCTTATGATTTTGGAGAAAAGGAAATCACAAATAAACAGATTTGCATTATTCCCAAAAAAACCTATCATGATGTTATAAATACTAATTCTTATAAACGCCTTGCGGTTAAATTTTCAATTAGGCAAATTGATGATCCATCGGCAAAAAACATATACCCTTGTTTTCATTCGGTAATTAACGGTACTGAACCATTCGTTACAAATTTTAATCCCCTATTAATAAAAGAAATTTTCCATTGCCTTGAAAAAGAATATATTTTTGGCACCGAAAAATTAAAAGGAATTTTAACGCTAATCCTTATTGAAATTGCTGAGAAACTTTTTGATGAATCTAAAGCTTCAGAAAAAATTGAACAATTAAAGGAAAATCAAAATAAAAATCTTTGGCTAGCCGAAAACGATATTCCCCTATATTTGTATTCAATCGGCAAAATGTCTACCGAAGAGCTTTCGGCTAACTCTTTGTTAACTCCTCGCCAAATTTCAAGAATTGTCCTTTCGGAATATGGTTATAATCTCTTAAATTTAAAAAGCGAAACCAGAATGCGAAGAGCAATGTTTTATTTAAATGAAACCGATATGAACGTTTCGGAAATTGCCCAAAAGTTAAACTTTTCTTCAAAAGAAAGTTTTATTATTTGCTTTAAAAAGTTTTATGGCGTAACCCCTATAAATGCAAAAAATAAGCTCCTTTATTAAGGAGCTTATTTTTATGATGCTTTTTCAAATTCGTTTAATTCTATACTCTGCGCAGTATCGAGCATATTTTCTGCAAAAATGCCGTAGCCTTTTGTTGAATCATCTATTAAAACATGGGTAACTGCGCCAATTAATTTTCCGTTTTGAATTATAGGACTACCGCTCACGAGTGTGTCAAGTAGGATACAACAACTTTTTATATCAAATATATTCTCGAAATCTCCTATAAACGCAAAGAAACCGCACCGAATCGGCACGATTTCTTTGTATAATGAGAAATTGAATTTTTACGGTATGTGTTATATTAGGACCAACATTTAAAGAAAAGAAATTTCCGATGTCTCGTCATTCTCCCTATCTGCTCCAAGTTGCTGCAGCATAGTTACAACTTTCATAAACACTACCATCATTCCATCTGCTTGTAACATAATATGAAAGATAAGTTGTTTTACTTAAACTAATTGTTGCACTTGTGGTAAATGATGAAGTTACATAAGAGCCACTCGTGTTATAACGATTTGCAGCAATATTACTTGAGCTCCAACTGTTCTTTCCTAAAACAGTAAAGGATTTAATATTATAAATACCATAAGAGTTAATCGTTTTTACGGATTCTGGTATGCTTATTTCAAGCATAGTACAACCAGAAAAAGCACTTGCACCAATTACTGTTATACCTTCTGGAATAACAACACTTTCCAAATCCGTTATACCTTTAAATCCATTCTCTTTTATCTGTGTAACGGAAATGCCATTGTAAGAAGGAGGAATAATTATGTTTTTGTCGGTTGCAGTTCCTAATGATACAGCATAGGTACCATTAGAAAGCAAACTATACTCTAAGCCTTCGGTATATGTAACGGTATTATCAATAACAGTTGGATTTTCCCAATCCACATTATATGCATCGAAATGCCAATAATAAGTAGAAGAATTACTATAATACTCGTAAATAATTCTTCCTTTAAAAGCTTCTGCTACATTAGATGGTGTAAGTTCATATGACAACGAACGTGTTGTTCCGTTACTAGAACCTATATATGCATCTTTTATAGAAAAATAAGTCATTGTTTTGGCAGTAGCAGGTATAGTTGAAGTTTCTGAATTAGACGTAACATATGGTATGGGTTCTGTTTTCCATCCGAAATCATCCCCTAAAGTCACAGAAGTAATTGACGTGTCAAAAAATGCATATTTTCCTATAAGTTTTGTGGTTTCAGGTATTACAATATCACCACTTAATAACACACAATCATAAAATGCATATTGATTAATTTCTTCAAGCAAAGAAGGTAAGACAACATTATTTAATCCTGTACAACCTTGGAATGCGCTATAACCAATGACTTTTATGCTATTGGGCATTTTAATCTCTTGTAGTGCTGTCAAATCCTTAAAACCATTTGAAAGGATTTGAGTGACGGGAATATCGTTATATGAGGCAGGAATTGTAATAACTGCTTCATATTTTGCCATACCACCTGCCATAACGCCATAAGTACCATCAGAAAGCATACTAAACACCAAAATTTCTCTATCGTTCGGGTCACCAAACATATCACTCAAATCGTGAGTTTCGGATGTGCCATCAGTATAGTAAATAACGAGGTCGGTGCCAGAGAACTCTGTTCTTAAAATGCCACGACCAGTTTCACCTTTAAGGCTATTCAACCAATCTTCAAGTGTACCAGTATATTCGGGATGTGCCTGTTTATAAAGTTCATAAGCAGATTTACCATCTACACCGTTTTCACCAGCAGGACCCTGCGGACCTTGGTCACCCTTATCACCCTTCGGACCCTTAACAGGACCGAGGTCCTTGCTCTGGCCGTTAGTATAGGTGATAACGAGGTTGCCTTCGGCAGTTATCTCTGTATTTGCGATACCAACACCGTCGGCACCGTCTTTACCCTTGATATTTCCAAGAGGAACAACCTGACCATTAGAGAACTTCATAGAGAGTTCGCCTTCGGCAGTAAGTATAACTTCGGTGATACTTACACCTGGGTCGCCCTTGTCGCCTTTTTCACCTTGGTCACCCTTTTCACCCTTGATATCACCAAGGTTGAACTCTTCACCATTAGAAAGAGTAATAACGAGTTCGTCGTTTACAAGAGCAACAGAGGATACACCAACACCTTGCTCACCTTTGAGCGATGCCAGCCATTCTTCTTCGGTGCCGTCAAAGCCATTCTTCTTGGCGATGTCGTAAGCAGAATCGCCATTTGTTCCGTTGACACCTGCTGCTTTAATGCCTGTGTCTTCGTCACCGATTTGCCAGTTGCCATTATTATTGATATAAGGGGTAAGACCGTTGGTTCCGTTAGCACCAGCAGCCTTGATACCCGTATCCTTATCTCCAATCTGCCAGTTTCCAGCAGTATTGATAATCGGAGTTAGACCATCGTCGCCCTTTTCGCCTTGGATGCCCTGAACACCTTGCTGGCCTTGTTCGCCTTTGAGAGAAGCCAACCATTCCTCTTCGGTGCCTACAAAACCGTTTTTCTTGGCGATATCGTAAGCAGAATCACCATTTGTTCCATTGACACCTGCAGCTTTAATGCCTGTGTCTTCATTGCCGATTTGCCAGTTACCATTGTCATTGATATAAGGGGTAAGACCGTTCTCACCATTCGTGCCGTTAGTACCATTAGTACCATTTGTTCCGTTGGTACCAGCAGCCTTGATGCCAGTATCTTCTTCACCGATTTGCCAATTGCCCTCGGCATTGATGAACGGGGTCAAACCATTTTCACCCTTGTCGCCTTTGTCTCCCTTTTCACCTTGGAGGCCCTGTACACCTTGGGGTCCGATGATTTTGCCGAGGTTTTTTGGTTCACCTTCGGTATATGTAATAACAAGTTCGCCATCTTCGTTAATAGCAATAGAAGCAACACCTACACCATCAGCACCAGTGTCACCCTTGTCACCCTTGTCACCTTTATCACCCTTGTCACCTTTATCGCCTTTGTCACCTTTATCGCCAGTAGCACCTGTTGCACCAGTTTCGCCCTGTACACCTTGGATACCTTGGTCGCCCTTATCGCCCTTGGCACCAATTACATTACCGAGGTTAATATCGTCACCGTTTGTATATACGATTACAAGTTCACCATATTCATTGATTGTGGCAGAAGCAATACCGTTACCAGTTTCGCCTTGAACACCCTGAATACCTTGAATACCCTGAATGCCCTGTTCGCCTTGGTCACCTTTATCGCCTTTGTCACCCTTGTCGCCTTTATCGCCAGTGGCACCTGTTGCACCAGTTTCGCCTTTATCACCCTTGTCGCCCTTGATGTTACCAAGGTCAAGTGTGGTTTCGTTTGTAAGGGTAATCTTCAAATTGCCGTTTTCAATAACAATAGTCTCGATGCCAACACCATCGTCACCTTTGTCACCTTTGGCACCAGTTTCGCCCTGAACACCCTGAATACCTTGGATACCCTGAATGCCTTGCTCACCTTGGTCGCCTTTATCACCCTTGTCGCCCTTATCGCCCTTGGCACCAACTACGACACCGAGGTTAGATACGGTATTATCAGAAAGGGTAATAACGAGTTCGCCTCTCTGGTTGATTTCGGTTTTGGTTACACTTACACCGTCATTACCTGCGGCACCAGTTTCACCTTTATCGCCTTTGTCACCTTTATCACCCTTGTCGCCTTTATCACCTTGGATGCCTTGCTCACCTTGTGCACCAGTAGCACCTGTTGCACCAGTTTCGCCCTTTTCACCTTGGTCGCCTTTATCGCCCTTGGCTCCAATTACATTACCGACATTGGTTCTTTGGTTGTTAGAGAAAATGAGAACGAGTTCGCCGTTAGAGTTGATTTCAGCACCAGTTACACTAATGCCTTGCTCACCTTGGTCACCCTTATCACCTTTGTCACCTTTATCGCCGGTAGCACCTGCCGCACCAGTGTCACCCTTATCGCCCTTGGTACCTACAACGACACCGAGGTTAGATACGGTATTATCAGAAAGGGTAATGATAAGTTCGCCCTTGTTGTTGATTTCAGTCCCCACGATGCTTACACCGTCGTTACCAGTTGCACCAGTAGCACCAGTTTCGCCCTTTTCACCTTGGATGCCCTGTTCGCCTTGCTCACCCTTATCACCTTTGTCGCCTTTTTCACCTTGGAGACCCTGCTCACCTTGGGCACCCTTATCACCTTTGTCGCCTTTTTCACCTTGGAGACCCTGCTCACCTTGGGCACCCTTATCACCTTTGTCGCCTTTTTCACCTTGGAGACCCTGCTCACCTTGGGCACCTTTATCGCCCTTGTCGCCCTTGGCACCGATAACAACACCAAGGTTAGCAGTCTGGCCGTTTGTATATGTAATTACAAGTTCGCCATCAGTATTGATAGTGGTAGAAGAGATACCGATGCCGTCTGTACCATTCATACCAACAACCTTATCAAGGTTGACAGTCTTGCCATCAGAGAAAGACAGCACGAGTTGACCCTCGGCATTGATGTTTGCCGAAGTAATACCTACACCATCTTTACCATTAGCACCGTCCTTGCCATCGGCACCATCTTTGCCATTTGCTCCATCCTTGCCGTCCTCACCATTGAGACCACCTACAACACCAAGGTTCAATACAGTGTTATCGGTCAAAGTGATAAGAAGTTCATTGTCTTTTGAGAAGGCAGCAGTCTTAATGCCAACACCGTCTTTACCTGCGGTGGCTTTGAGAGAAGCAGTCCACTCGGTTTCAGTACCAGTGTAACCATTCTCCTTGGCAATTTCGTAAGCAGATTTGCCGTTCAGACTGTCTAACCACTCATGCACAGTACCTTCATAACCATACTGTACTGCCAGTTCATAAGCAGACAATCCATTCTCAACCGTTGTGGAAGCAGGTACTGCTTGTTTGTTAGTAATAACAACAGTTCCTACCGAGATGCCAATAACCATTATCACCGATAAGATTATAGCGAGTGTTTTTTTCAGACCCATACTCATTTCTCTTTCCTCCTGAAAATAAAAAAGTGCGGCCACCGAAGTAACCGCACAAAAAACGCAAACTCCGATAGTCGCCAAACTAACAAATGTGAAATGGGTGCAAACGCACAACATACAATTGCCGGAATTTGCATTTTTATGAAATTCATAACAATTATATGTTGCATAAATTAAGCGTAATTATCCCATAAAAAGAAAATACACCCTATTTCACACAGTATTCAGTTAGTTTGGCACTATCATTATAACATAATATTTTTAGAATTGCAATAGAAAAGGACTCCGAATTGGAGCCCTTTCGGTTATGATGCTTCTTTTAATTTTTGTTCGGAAACGCTTTGCGCGGTTTGAAGCATTGTTTCGGCGAAAATTCCATAGCCTTTGGTGGCATCATCAATAAGAACATGTGTTACTGCGCCTATTAGCTTTCCATTTTGGATAATGGGACTACCGCTCATACCCTGCAAAATTCCGCCTGTGGAGGCTATCAATTCTTCATCAGTAATTTTCACTATAAGATTCTGAACGCCGCTCTCATCGCAAATTTTAACGCTACAGGAGTATTCCTTTGGGGAATTACCCGAAATTGTTGTTAGTATAGTAGCATCGCCATTTTTAATCTCCTGCTTTAAGGCAACGGGCAATAATAATGAGTCTCCAAAATTCTTTTTAGAAACTGCATAAACCCCACAATTACTATTAAGAGAAATATCTCCATATTGCGAGAGGGTTATTCTGCCTGTAAGTTCCCCCGGCTCGCCCGAAACACCTTTTTTAAGTGAGATAATCTCCGCGCCGACCAACTGACCCGAATTAACGGTTAAGAGTTTTCCTGTATCTTTATCACATATTCCGTGCCCTAGCCCGCAAACGATATTGTTTTTAGGATAATAAAATGTTAGAGTACCAATACCTGCCGAACTATCTCTAACCCAAATACCCGCTTTATAGGTTTTTGTGCTTAAAGATAGTTTTGGAGTTAATGTTAAATTCATAATTTTACTATCTCTATTAATTACTAAGTTTAATGCTCTTCCTTCACTTTGCTCAATAATTTCTCCAACATCCTCATTAGAGTAAACCTTTTTACCATCTAAAGTTACGATATAATCGCCTTCCTTAAGGCCTGCGGCTCTACCGGGACTGATATTCCCAAAATCTGAATCAACTTCGGAGAGCGCTATTACAAGCACGCCATCGGTATATATTTTCATACCAAACGGAACTCCAAGAACTGAAACATACATATCGTTTATAACTTCAACATTTGTTTTTCTTATTGGAATTAAACCAAAAAGTTTTAAATCAACACTATAGGTTTTGCCAACCGAATTATAAACCTTTCCTTGAACGGTGCTTTTATCAGAATAATTAGCCTTAATTGGCAGATATGAATTTATTTTAAGAGTTTGTCCGCTTTGAACCTTATAGTTTTCGGATAAACTATCGGAAAAATAAAAAATTGCCGAAAAAACAAATATTGAAAACACTAGTAAAACAAGCGTTAATGATTTAATTAAAATTCTGACCTTTTTCAAAAAAACACTTCCTTTATATCTTTAATTTTCTCAGTAAAAAAATTATTATTTGAGAAAAATTATTGTAATAAAGGAAGTGTTTAGTAATTTAAAATTTTAAAAATGAATCGGTTTTAACTAAAACAGTCTCGCTGCCTATAACCTCAATATCCGACCATGGAATAATTATATCATTATCCTTGCCGAATATCCCTAAAATGTGATTTTTTCCAAAAATAATAACCGAATTAATATTTCCCGATTCGGTATTGATTTCAACATCATCTATTCGCCCTAAAACCGAACCGTTTTTAACGCTAACTACCTGTTTATTTCTGAGTTCATCAATTCTGCAGTTCATAATTTTGCCCCCTTAAATTATTACTATGCAAAACTTTATTCCTTTATTTTATTTAGGGCGAATTTTTCAAGACGAGACACCTGAGCCTGCGAAATTCCTATTTCTTCGGAAACCTCCATTTGAGTTTTACCTTTTAAAAATCTAAGTGTTAAAATTTTCTTTTCACGTTCGCTTAAATTTTTAATGGCTTCTTTAATTGAAATTTCCTGAAGCCAATTGTTATCATCATTATTATCTCCTATTTGGTCTAAAACATATATAGTATCTCCACCATCCGAATAAACCGGCTCATAAAGTGATACAGGGTCTACAATGCTTTCAAGGGCAGTAACAACCTCTATAGACTCTACCCCCATTATTTTTGCAATTTCATCTATTGTTGGCTCCCTTTTCTCATTATTAATGAACTCTTCCTTAACCTTCATAGCCTGATAAGCGGTATCCTTAATAGAACGGCTTATTCTAACCGCAGTATTATCTCTTAGATATCTTCGGATTTCTCCAATAATCATTGGCACAGCATAGGTAGAAAACCTTACATTATGGTTAATATCAAAATTATCAATGGCCTTAATTAAACCAATGCACCCTACCTGGAATAAATCATCAAGGTTTTCCCCGCGGTTAACAAAACGCTGAATAACGCTTAAAACTAATCTTAAATTACCATTAATAAGTTCGTCTCGCGCGCTATTATCCCCTGCTTTTATCCTTTTTAAAAGCTCTTCTTTATGGCTTTCTTTCAAAACGGGTAAAGAAGCCGTATTAACCCCACAAATTTCAACCTTGTTGTAATAATTCACTTAACACATTCCTTTATAAAAAAACTCCTGACAATAGTATTGTCAGGAGTAGGAAAATATATTTAAGAGAAATTAGAAAAAGTTAAAAAGTTACTGTTCCATAATGCTTTTAAAATATTCAAGCGATTCATTGAACTGGCTATCGATTAAATCTTTTTTAGCAGAATCGGTTAAATCGGAAGAAATTATATTTAAAATTTCTGCTTTAGCAATTTCGGTTCTTCCTAAAATCAGGTTTATTAATTCCTTTTTATTTGGATTATCCGAATCGGTTAACTGATTAATAAAGCCGGCCGCTTTAATCACAATATTTCCAATAACATCTGAAGCCGAATTGAATTCTTCAGGCAATTCAACATCTTCGGTTTTAGAAACAGTTTCAATTTTAGGCTCGATATCCTCAATAGTATTAATAGTTTCATGAACGATTTCTTCGCTCATTTCAGCAATTTTTTGATTTTTAAGTTCTTCAATTTGCTCTTCGAGCAAAGCAATTTTAAATTCATAATCTTTAATAATGGAATTAAGATTATTTACCTGATTTAACAGGTTCATATTTTTGCTTTTAAGGAGTTTTATTTTATCGAAGAGCTCATTATTTTGCTTTATTAGTAGATTCTTGTTCATTTTCATCCCCCTCAGCTTGAGTTATGGGTTTATCAAAATTATCGCCAACATAAAGATAGGCTTTTGTGGGCAGGTTTTTCTTTGTTAAAAGATAATTTACAAGGGTTTTTATTAGATAATATAAAACCGCAAAAACAGGAACTCCAATAAGCATTCCTATTATTCCAAAAAGTCCGCCACCAAGCAAAATAGAAACCATTACCCAAAATGCTGATAAGCCTGTGGATTCGCCTAAAATTTTAGGACCAATAACATTGCCATCAAACACCTGAAGCAATATTATAAAAATAATAAAATAAAGGCATTTTATAGGACTGTTAAGCAAAATAAGAAGCGCACAAGGAATGGCACCGATATATGGACCGAAAACAGGAATCATATCTGTAACGGCAATAACAACCGAAATTAACATTACATAAGGAATTCCCATTATTGAACAACCAATAAAACAAAGAATACCGATAATTAAGGCGTTAATGAGTTTACCATTAATAAAACCACTGAAAATAGTATCAGATTTTCTTAAAACATCAATAATTTTTTCGGTTGTTTTCCTATTAAATAAGGCATATAAAATCTTTTTAAGCTGTAATTTTAAAGTTCTCTTGCCTGATAAAATATAAAATGCAACAATAAGTCCAATAAGGAAATCAACTACAAAACTAACAACATCAATAACACCTGTAGCAAGATAGGTAGCATAGGTAGTAGCATTAGATAAAATGTTAGTTTGGAACCATGATTCAAGTGTTGATAATAATTTATTAACTACTTCAGCAACATTCGAATTTGATTCAATAATTGAAATAATCCAGGCAGAAAAATTCTTTATTTGACTAGGTAATGCATAAATTAAATTGGTAAGTGTGGTTGCAAATTCCGGAATTATCATATAGAAAAATACCGAAATTATAAAAACAAAAAGAATGAGCGAAATTGAAATTGCGGTATAACGGCTTAATTTCTTGAATTTACCCTGCTTTTTGAAAGTTTTATTAGAAAGAACATAAATATTTTTTTCTAAAAAATTAGAAATAGGTTTAATTAAAAATGCGATAACCGCACCCATTATAATTGGTTGGAGAATATTTAATATTTTAATAAACAATTTGGAAATTTCATCAATTTTAAAAATTAAAAAGAAAAATAAAATTACTGCAGAAATTACCAAAAATGAAGTTATACCAACTTTAACATATGAAAACTTCTGGTTTTGCTCATCTTTTTTAATCTTCATAGCGATTTTTCCTCCAAACTTTAAAAATTTTCAAAGCAATAAACATAATAAAAATTCCAACTAAGCCACCAAAGGAATCAAGCAAAACATCCGAAAACTGACCGCTTCGTTTCGGAACATACAACTGATGGATTTCATCGGTTGTGGCATAAAAGAAAACAAAAATCTCTGAATATATAAATGCTAAAGTCATTTTAATTTCTTTAAATGTACTTAAAAATCCAATAACAAAAAATCCAAGGAGTGCAAAAATTGTGAAATGCGCGGCTTTTCTGATAAAACGATGGAAGTTTTCTATAATTAATATTTGCTCATTCTCGGGTAAATTTTCTAAATCAGGATTAAATAAACTGAGTATTTTGTATGTAATAGAGCCACTAATTTCACTAGACTCTTCCCCACCTTGCGCAGAGAAACAAAAAATTGCAAAACAAATAGCAAAAACTAAAATAAGCGAAATAATTCTAAATTTTTTCATAGCATTCAAAATATACTTTTAGGGGCAACTAGGTTGCCCCTTGCATTTTATTTATTTATATAACTAATAGACATTGGGTTAAACCAACTGTAAGCACCGGCGGTTGTTCCCTTGGCAATACCGAAATGTAGGTGCGGACCTGTTGAACGACCCGTTGAACCAACATAGCCTAAAACCTGTCCTCTGTTAACCTTTGCTCCGTTTGAAACGGCAGGTTTACTCATATGAGCATATATTGTCATATAATAATAGCCATTATATTTACCATGGGCTACCTGAACATGATTTCCATAACCGCCGCCGCAACCGCAGAATTGATAAACACTTTTCCTATAGTTATGCGGGCAGGAGTTTACAACTCTGATAACAGTACCCGAAGCGGCAGAAAGTATAGGTTTGCCGTTAATTCCCCATGAACCAAGGTCAACACCAAAATGACGGCCTCTATGAATGCTATCATTGCTGGCATAAGGAGTGGTCATAGGATAACCGGGCACAGGCCAACGGAAAACGCCATCGAAAGGAACATTCTCTCCTGTGGAAGAAGTTTTTAATAACTCTCTCTCATAAGCTTCCATCTGCTTTTCAAGTTTATCCTGCTCAGCCTGAAGGTTATTTTTTGTTGAATTAATTGAAGATATTACCTTAGAAACCTCATTAACCTGAGTATCTAAATCGGCCTGGTCTGAAGCAAGCGATTTTTTAATTTCAGCCTGCTCGGCCTTTAATTTTTCATTCTTTTCAATATCGGCATTTATAAGTGCAATTTTTTCAATGATTTCATTAATTAATTTATTATCCTGTGCTGAAATGCACTGAGAAAGCTCTGCTAAAACTAAAAAATCAGAGAAAGATTCTGCACCCAAAAGAAGCTGGATACCTGAATCGGTATTGCTCATATAGATAGAACGAAGTCTTTTTTTGAAAAGCTCTTTTGTGTCCTTAATTTTTTCATTATTTTCAGCAATTTTCTTCTCGTTGGCATTAATTTCCGCCTGGCAAGAAGCAATATAACGGTTACATGCAATAATTTTATTGTTTATAGCCGATATCTTGCTTTCTAAAGAAGATTTAATTGCATTTTGATCGTTTAGTTTCCCTTTTTCTTGCTTAATCTTTTTTTCTAAATCATTAATTTCAGAATTAAGCTTAGAAATTTCGTTTTTAATTTCCTGTCTTTCACTATCGGTTAAATCTGCAGAGGCATTAAAGCCTGTAGATAAACAAAGCAAAAGCGTTGAAAAAACTAAACAAATTGCTAAAATTCTTTTAACGAATTTCAAAATATTTCCTCCAAAAATTAAATTGCAGAGAACTCGCTGCCCTCTTTCCTTAGATATTTGCTAATCATAAAGATACTTCCGAATGCACCGGCAAATACTCCAATTGCAGCAAATACTCCAAATAATGCAAGCGCTGTATCGCCGAAGTTAACGATATCCGCTGTGCCTAAGGTTGTTTTAATGGTATCGGTTGCCACTCTATAGCAGAAATAAACAAGACCTTCGGCAATTACAGCCGATATTAAACCAATTAAGATACCCTCAATTAAGAATGGGAATCTAATAAATTTATCAGTAGCACCAACGGCCTTCATAATGCTGATTTGAAGTTTACGGTTATACATAGTTACTCTTATTGTATTCGATACAATAACGAGGGAAATAATAAGCAAAATGCCTATAATCCAAAAACCTGCAACTCCAAGACCGCTCTTAATTGAATTGATTTTATCTGCAAGGTCATTTTGAGATTGAATAGAATTTACACCCTTAACAACCTTAATTTGATTAACAGTTTCTGAGAATCCTTCCATATTCTCAAGAGTTACGCGAGCACCATCAGATAATGGGTTTCCGCCCTCTTCATCAAGAAATTCGAAATATTTTTCTTTTCCTTCAAGCATTGTTGCCTTTGCGTTTTCCAAAGCAGTTTCTTTGGAGATAAATTCAACATCTTTTACATTTGAAATATTCCTAATTTCCTCGCAAACAGCTTTAGCTTCATCTTCATTATGGATTAAATAATGCTTGTCTTTTATTTTATTGGAATCAAACTCCTCGCCTGCTTCTAAAATCGGCTTGGCATCGCCATAAAGAAGAGAGTTTTTATCATTAAAATAAACCATTACAACATTTTGCTCTTCTAAAGCGCCAATAGCATTATCCACATTTAAGGAGATTAATAAAGCTAGTCCAATTAGCACCATACAGGCAGTTAAAACGCCGATAGAAGCTACCGACATAAGACGATTTACCCAAACATTCTTGAAGCCTTCGCCGGTTAAATATTTAAAACTACTTAATTTCATTATTCTAAACCTCCGGCATTATCGGCAACAATTCTACCGCCATCAAGCATAATAACACGATGATGGAAATCACGAACTAAATTATGGTCATGAGTAACCATTAAAACGGTTGTGCCTCTTTGATTAATAGCACTGAGCAGTGAAACAATTTCGTATGACATATTGGGGTCAACATTACCTGTAGGCTCATCGGCAATAATTAAATCGGGGTTATTTACAAGAGCGCGAGCAAGTCCAACACGCTGCTGCTCACCACCTGAAAGTTGATTAGGCATCGAACGAGCCTTATTGCCAAGTCCCACCATACTAAGCGCTTTAGAAACTTCCTTACGGATGATTCGGCTTGGAGCCCCAACAACATGCATTGCAAAAGCAACATTGTCAAATACATTCATTGTTGGAATAAGGCGGAAATCTTGGAAGACAATACCCATTGTTCTTCTAAGCATCGGCACATTTTTTCTAGGCATTTTTGTAAGATTGAAACCATTTACCTTAATAACACCTGAATTTGCCTTTTCTTCACGCATTATAAGTTTCATAAAGGTACTTTTACCTGCTCCCGAAGAGCCAACAACGAAAACAAATTCGCCTTTATTTATTCTTATATTTACATCTGCAAGTGCGTGAGTGCCACTATTATAAGTTTTTGATACGCCGTTGAACTCAATAATCGGTTCAATTTGAATATCATTTTGTGTGTTGAAATCCATCTAAATTCCCTTTCTAATATTTGATAGGATTAGCTTTCAAGTATTTATTAACCATTAATGCAATTTTAAAGACAATTGCATGGTCAAATTCACGAAGGTCGAGACCTGTGATTTTCTTAATTTTTTCCAAACGATAAACCAATGTGTTTCTATGAACAAATAGTTTACGAGAAGTTTCGGAAACGTTAAGATTATTTTCGAAAAATCTTTGAATTGTAAATAATGTTTCATGGTCAAGACTTTCAATAGAGCCTCTTTTAAATACTTCACGAAGATAGGTTTCGCAAAGGGTTGTTGGTAACTGATAAATAAGACGAGCAATACCTAAATTATCATAATTGATAATGGTTTTATCAGTATCAAACACCTTACCAACTTCAAGGGCTGCCTGAGCCTCTTTAAAGGATCTGGCAAGGTCTTTAAGATTTTCAACGGTGCTGCCTATACCAATTACAACATGGCAATAAAATTCGCCTGAAAGTGTATCAGCAATAGATGATGCAAGGTTTTCAATATCCTTAGAAGTAATATCATTCTTAACCGATTTAATTAATGCAACATCATATTCATTAATGCCAATAACAAAATCTTTATTTTTATCGGGGAAAAGATTTTGAACAACATCGAATACTGAAACTTCTGTTTTATCAAGTAATCTTACCAAGATAACAACACGAGAAGTATCACTGTTAAAATAAAGTTCTCTAGCCTTTAAATAAATATCGCCGGGTAAAATATTATCAAGAATAATGTTTTTTATAAAATTCTTGCGGTCATATTTTTCATCATAATAAAATTTAATATTTGTTAAAGAAACCGAAAGAATCGAACAGTATTTTTCGGCAATTGGGTCATTACCCTCAACAAAAATATAATATTCGGAATTATCGTTAGAACCTAATACTTTAACGGTATAATAATTATCGGTGAACATCTCTTTATCGCCTGTAATATAATTGATATTAAGCTTCTCGCCGATTCTATTTAAATCACTGCAAGCAATAATATCAAACTCTGAATTTAGCACACCAATAGTTCTATCAATAACTTCCTTCATCTGTTGAATTACGCCTTGGAAAAATCTGTTAGCCATTTAAAAATTCCCCCTATAATATATAAAATAAATATTAATAATATTTCATCATCTATTTTACACTTTTTCAAGACTTTTTTCAAGTGGTTTTATAAAAAAGTTACAATTTAATTACAAAATAAAAAAACGCCCCTTTAAAGTAAGGGGCGTTTTTGGAATTAGTTGGTAATTGTAAGCTCGGTATCTTTATCAAAGAGATGGATTTTCTCAGCTGCAAGAGCAATTTTGATAGTGTCTCCGGGCTTAGCAGTAGAAGTTGGCGAAACGCGAGCGTTGATATCCTGACCTTCGCAGTTCATATAGAGATAGGTTTCTGCGCCCATAAGCTCGGTAACTTCAACCTTAGCCTCTACGATGCTATCGGGATTAGCAGCAATAACCTCTTCCTCGTTATAAACATCTTCAGGACGAATACCCATAATAACTTCCTTGCCGATATACTCTTTAAGTCTATCGCCTTCGTTCTTAGAAGCCGGAAGCTTAATTCTATATTTAACACCTGCGCGAGTTTTGGTATCTTCAGAACCAAATTCAGCATAGTAAGTATCGTTTTCATTAACGATAACTGAATCAATGAAGTTCATCTGAGGAGAACCAATGAAGCCTGCAACGAAGAGGTTGCAAGGACGGAGATATAAAGTCTGAGGTGTATCAACCTGCTGGATAAGACCGCTCTTCATAACAACGATACGAGTACCCATTGTCATAGCTTCGGTCTGGTCATGTGTTACATAGATAAATGTGGTTCCGAGTCTCTGATGGAGCTTAGAAATCTCGGTACGCATTTGTGCACGAAGTTTAGCATCAAGGTTGGAAAGCGGTTCATCAAGTAAGAATACCTTAGGTTCACGAACGATAGCACGACCTAAAGCAACACGCTGACGCTGACCACCTGATAAAGCCTTCGGTTTACGCTCTAAAAGATGCTCAATATCAAGAATACGAGCAGCTTCTTCAACTCTGCGCTTGATTTCATCCTTAGAAACCTTACGGAGCTTAAGACCGAATGCCATATTATCAAATACTGACATATGAGGATAAAGAGCATAGTTCTGGAACACCATTGCAATATCTCTATCCTTAGGAGCTACATCGTTTACTAAACGGTCGCCAATGTAAACTTCACCATCTGAAATTTCTTCAAGACCTGCAACCATTCTAAGAGTGGTTGATTTACCGCAACCTGAAGGACCAACAAGAATAATAAACTCTTTGTCCTTAATTTCAAGATTAAAGTCCGAAACAGCTACAACGCCGCCGGGATATCTCTTGTATACATTGCGAAGAGATAAACTTGCCATATAATTGACCTCCTAAAAATTTAAAAACACTTTTTGGTATGAAGATATTATACCAATAATTTTCAAAAAATACTATTGTCTAAACAAACAAAATAACAAAATTAAATTGTTTATATTTGCTAATAAAATGCATTATTAAAGGTTTTTTAATACTTTTTTCTTAATTTCCTCTTCTGAAATTTCTAAAACAGAGCCAAACTGAAGATGCTCTGGTAAATATAAATCTCCAATATTTAATCGATGTAATTCATTAACACCTAAATCGAAAACTCCAAACATTCTTTTAACCTGATGGTATTTACCTTCGGTAATTGTTATCAAAGCGGTATTTTCAGATTTAATTTCCAATAACGCAGGTTTACAGCAAGTCCCATCTGCTAAAAGGACACCTTTTTTAAACTCTTCAATTAATCCATTATTCAATAAACCATCAAGTTCAACGTAATAAGTTTTTGGAACATCATTTTTCGGAGAAATAACCTTATGAGCGAAGTCTCCATCATTTGTGATAATTAAAAGACCTGTAGTATCCTTATCGAGTCTACCAACCGGAAACATATCCAAAAAACTATATTTTTCAGGCAATAAATCTAAAACTGTTTTTTTATTTTTATCGGACGATGCCGAAATTACTCCTTTGGGTTTATTTAAAACAAGATAAACATTTCCAATGGTGGAGATATCGCTATCATGAATTTTTACAACGTCAGTATCGGGATTAATTTTAATATCCGAAGACTTAACAACGCTGCCATTAAGAGAAACTTTACCCTTACGCACAGCGTTTCGAATTTCGTTTCTTGAATAAGAAGAATTCGAAGAAATAAACTTATCTAATCTCAATTTTTCAACTCCTTTAGCGGCAACATAAAACCATCTAACTCGACCGAAGAAATATCGCCACCTATTACCCTACCATTTAAAACTATAAGATTAACATAAACCATAGAGTTATTGAAATTTTTTGCTTTATATTTAAAAATCGTTGCAGTTTTACCCGAATATTTAATTAAATCAAATCCTGCTCTTAACTGTAAATCATTATATTTTAAAAAAACATTTGTGAACTTTTCAGGAATAACAAATGATTTTTCTTCAATTAACTCTTCTTCAATTTCAATACCTAAATTTTTAATATAAGAAACTCTGGAAGCATTATCATTAACAGGCGCTTCGATTACTTTTGATGATGAAAATTCAATTAATAAACAAAGCAAAACTAACAAAATCAGAAAAACAAAAAGTAATGGTTTACTTTTAATTTTAAATGTAAAAAATTTCAATTAAAACACCCAATAAATAATATTGGGTGCAATTTAAAAATATTACTTTAATAAACAAACACAATTCGCAGCAATTCCAAGGCCTTCGCCCGTAAAACCTAAGCCTTCTTCGGTTGTTGCTTTAACATTTACTTGAGAAATATCAATGCCGCAAGTATCTGCAATATTTTGGCGCATTTGTTGAATAAACGGAAGCATCTTTGGTTTTTGAGCTATTATTGTTGCATCTAAATTTTCGATTTTATAACCGTTTTGTTCAATTAATTCAGAAACATTTTTTAAAAGAATAATACTGCTAATATCCTTAAATTTATCATCATTATCAGGAAAGTGTTTACCGATATCTCCTAAAGCAGCGGCACCCAATAATGAATCACAAATTGCATGGAGAAGTACATCGGCATCAGAATGACCTAAAAGGCCTTTTTCGTAAGGTATTTTAACGCCGCCCAATATTAAATCTCGCTCTTCAACTAATCTATGAACATCATATCCAAAGCCTATTCTCATAAGTTTTCACCCAACTTTGATAAATAAAATTCTGCTAATGAAAGATCATCAGGAGTTGTAATCTTAATGTTATAATACTCTCCATTCACAACCTTAACAGGAATATTAGCACTCTCCAAAACAGATGCATCATCGGTAAATTTCGAAGTATCAACATTTTCTAAAATTTCAAGATAACGCTTTCTTTCAGCACCTTGCGGGGTCTGAACCAAATAGAGTTCATCTCTGTTATAAGTATTATTAACAAAACCATTTTTATTAATATTTTTAATAGTATCTTTCGCTTTAACTGCGCAAATTACCGCTTGACTATCTGTTAATTCAATTGCTAGTCTTTCTAATAAATCTTTAGATACTAGGGGTCTAGCGCCATCATGAATTAATATTTTTTCTTCCGTAACATACCTTAATCCGTTTAAAACCGACTCCTGCCTGTTTGCGCCGCCCTCAACAATATCCGAAACCTTTGAAATAGAATATTCATCGCAAAAAATTTGCATTTGATTAATAAATTCCTTTTTTGTAACAAGGATTATTCTCGAAATATTTTTTGAGTTTTGAAACTGAAGCATGGTTCTAACTATTACAGGAAGTCCCAATAATTCTGCAAAAGGTTTATTAATGCCCTTCATTCTGCTCGAAGAACCTGCTGCTAAAATTATAACGGGATAGGCGCATTGCATTTCGTTTTGCTCGGTAAATTTTAATTCAAATTCAAGTTTTTGCATAATTTCCTCAAAAAATTAGGGGCGGATGTAAAATCATCTGCCCCATGATATTTTAATTATTCTTCGCACTCGCAATCGCAATCACATTCGCACTCGCAATCAAAATCGAATTCAAGCTCGGTGCCACAGTTAGGACAGTCAATTCCCTCTTCTTCTAGCATTTCAGCATCAAGATAAATTACATCGCCGCAATTCGGACAAGTGATTTCATAAACCTCATCGTCCTCGCCACAGGTGCATTCTCCGCCATCCTGACAACCACAATCACAATCAGGGCCACATCCGCAACCGCAATCACATTCATCGTCATCTTCATCATAAATGATTTCTTCAAGATTTGATAAATCTTCATCAACTTCATCGAGCTGATCTGCAATATTAAATTGCTCCTCATTAATAGCATCAATTTCCTCAGAAATATCGCCTAAAATATCGATAATAGCAGAAATAAGTTTACCCTCATTAGATTCAGTATCTAACTTCATGCCATCTGCAAGGCCTTTTACATAAGAAATTCTTTCAGAAATAGTCATATTATTATCCTCCTAAATTATGCACGTTCCATATATTCGCCGGTACGTGTATCAATTCTAATCATATCTCCCTCATCGATAAATAAAGGAACTCTGATTTCTGCACCGGTTTCAAGAGTTGCAGGCTTAGTAGCGTTAGTTGCGGTATCGCCTTTAAAGCCGGGGTCGGTTTGAGTTACAGCGAGCTCAACAAATGTTGGAGGCTCAACACCGAAAATATTTCCCTTATATGATAAAATCTTACAGGTCATATTCTCCTTAACAAACTTAAAGTTATCACCCAACTGGTCTGCACTAACAGGAACAAGCTCATAAGATTCGGGGTCCATAAAGTAATAAAGACCTTCATCTGAATAAGAGAATTCCATATCCTTTCTCTCAACAAAAGCTGTAGGATATTTATCATTTGGGTTAAATGTACGCTCAACAACAGAACCTGCAATTACATTTCTGATTTTTGTGCGAACAAAAGCAGCTCCCTTACCGGGCTTTACGTGCTGAAATTCAATTATCTGATAAACGTTGCCATCCATTTCGAATGTAACGCCGTTTCTGAAATCACCGGCACTAATCATAATATTTTCCTCCAAATTTTACAAAATTTTTATATATTAAGTATATATAATTTTAGAACATTTGTCAAGCAAAAACGCTTTATTTAATTAATTCGCGCATTGCATTCACAGCTAGAATATAACTGTTTGCACCAAAACCTGCGATTGTGCCTTTACAAACCGCCGAAATCACCGAAGTATGTCTAAACTCTTCGCGAGAGAAAACATTCGACATATGAACCTCAATAAAAGGTTTATTAACAGAAGATATCGCATCTCTGATTGCATAGCTATAGTGAGTGTAAGCGCCTGCATTAATAATACAACCATCATAATCATTTAATACCGATTGTATTTTTGTTACAATATCTCCCTCGCAATTAGATTGATAAAAATCACATTCAAGCTTCATACCATTGCTATAGGCTTTGATATCGGCATTGATATCATTTAATGTTTTGTAACCATAAATTTCGGGTTCACGAAGCCCCAACATATTAATATTTGGACCATTAATGATTAGTATTCTACCTTTACTCATTTTTTAAACCCCAATAATAATCTTTCATTTTTTTGGCATCCTCAGCTTGAGTGCCATCAGATTCACAAATAAAGATTGGCGAACAATTTTTCTTTGCAACCAACTCCATAACAGGCTCAAAATCGGGCCCGAAAACAGTATCCTCAAATGTAAGGTGGCGCTTCTCCCCGCCTGTTGTATATTCAATTTTTGAGAAATGAGAATGGAATTCCTTAAGCCTTGAAATTCCAAGCCTATTCTCAATTGAATCAAAAATATTTTCAAAATCCGAAAACTCTTTAAGACCGCCTAAAGTGCGGGCATTGAGATGCCCAAAATCTATACAAGGCAATAATCTCTCATCAAGTTCACAAAGCGATAAAACTTCCTCTAAAGTGCCTAACTGATTAATTTTTCCCATTGTTTCAGGACATATACGAATATCAGATAACCCTTTATCATCAAGAGCTTTTAAGGCAATTTTCATAGTGTCAATTGCTAGTTCCAAAGCATATTCCCTAGTGATTTTACCGCAAGAGCCCGTATGAACAATAATGCGATTTCCGCCCATTGCTTTAACGGCTGCGGCGCTATCTAAAATGTATTTTACAGAATTTAATCTTTTTTCCTCTTCTGTGGAAGACATTGAAATATAATAAGGAGCATGAAGGGATAAAACAATATTTTTTTCTTTTGCAAGAATGCCGAGCTTATTTGCTTTTTCGACACCAATATTTACGCCTCTGCCACACTGGTATTCAAAAGCATCAAGACCCATTTTTTCTATATATTCGGGAACCTGTAGGCTATGCTTATAACCCATTGCCGAAAAACTTAAAGAATTTCCCGCAGGGCCAAATTTAGCAGGCATAATATCCCTCCTTAAAATTTATAAAACTTATATAAAATATTTTCAATTTTTCTTCTGATTTTAAAACTCATTAAATCTTCAAGCAATATTGGGTTTAATATAATTGATTTAATGCCCGAAAGATGAGCTCCCAGAGAATCGGTGAATAATTGGTCTCCAACCAAAGCCACTTCCCTTCTTTTTAAAGAAAGGCGTTTTAAAGCTGTGAAAAATTTAAAAGGTAAAGGTTTAAGACCAAGTGAAATATATTCAAGATTAATGCTTTCAGCAAAAGGTTTAACCCTTTTTTCCTTTGAATTCGATAAAATTATCAACCTAATAGAATTTTCTTGCATTAAAGCTATCCACTCAAGCAAACCTTCGGTTAATTGCATACCATGATGAGTGGATAAAGTATTATCAACATCTAAAATTAAACCTTTAATATTATTTTGCTTTAAAAATTGGGCAGAAATATCGGTAACGCGATTTAATTTAAAATTTGGTTTAAAAAGCATAAAATATCTCCAAAAACAAAAAGCGGTTTAAAAAACCGCTTTTCACTGATAAAATATCGCTTAGCGGAACTTGCGCTTACGTGCTGCTTCCGACTTCTTTTTGCGCTGAACAGAGGGCTTCTCATAATGCTCTCTTTTACGAACTTCCTGAATAATGCCATCTTTTGCTGTTTGTCTCTTAAAACGACGAAGAGCATTATCAAGAGATTCGTTTTCTTTTAAACGTACCTGACTCATTAAATTTCCCTCCCTTTTCTTATTCTTAGAGGTTACGAATACTTTGCAATTATACTATAATATGAGCGCCCTTGTCAAGTGGAATTATTAAATATTGCAAAATATTTCTAAAATTTCGTTGATTATTTCGTTAAAATATAGTATTATTAAGAAAAATAGTTTTTGGGAGGAACTTTATGATTTGGCATAGTTCTGAAAAAAATCAGGTTTTAAACTACTTCAACGTTGATGCGCAAAATGGTATTTCTTCTGCTAAAGCAGAAATAATGCTAAATGATATTAGAAGCACCGAACTCGAATCAAATTCTTCGCGAATAATTAAAACCCTTACTAAGCAGTTTGGCAATAGAACTTATGTTGTTCTACTTGTTTCAATATTAATAAGCGTAATTGTTTCATTAATCGCAAAGGTTGATATTAAACTTTCTACCATAATGATAATTGCGGTAATTGCAATTTTCGGTTTCTTTACACTTCTAAAAAATCATTTCATTGAGAAATTTGATAGTGAAAATGAAACCTATAAAAAATATTCAGCCTGCGTTATTAGAGATGGTCAAAAAATTACTATTAAAACCGATGAAATAGTTACCGGAGATATACTTGTTTTAAATGCAGGAGATTATATTCCTGCCGATGCAAGACTAATAGAAGCGGTAAATTTCAGATGCGATGAATATATTCTTACCGGCGAAACAGTTTATGTTGATAAGGATGCCGATGTAACCGTTCCCGATATTTCTGAAATTAAAGAAAGATATAATATGGTGTTCGCAGGTTGCAGCGTTATGACAGGACAGGCTCTAGCCGTTGTTACCGAAACAGCTTGCGAAACCGAACTTGCAAAGCAGAAAATCAATAAATCCTACTTATATGAAGATAGAAAATCTCAGGTTGAACAGGTTTGTAAATATTCCGGTATAATAATCGCAGCAGTTTGCGCAATAATTTTTATTCTTAATATTATTTTCTCCGGAACAGATTCAGACCAAAACTTTGCTTTAACTGTTATTAATTCGGTTATTTTATGCGCCGCAACAGCTATTGCCTGCTACCCCGAAAGTTTGCCCAGCATTGTTTCAGCAATTAAATCAATGGGCATTAAAAAACTTCATTCGGTAGGAATTATAGTTCTAAATCAATCAGTAATTAAAAAGGTTTCTAAAATCTCAGTTATTTGTGCCGATAAAGGCGAAGTTTTCACAAAAGAAACTCTGAAAGTTGCAAAACTCTATAATGGTAAAAAACTTTCCGATATAAGCGAAGGTATTGACGAAGAGGATGCTCTTCTTCTAAAGCTCTCGGCCCTTTGCTTTGATGAAAACAACCCCTCCCCTACAGATGAAGCTTTATTCTCACTTTGTGAAAATGAACTCAAGATTAATAAGGATGATTTCAAGAATCTTTATCCCGCATTATCAATTATACCTTTTGATAACGAAAGAAAACTGATAACAACCATTAATATGGTAAACGGAAAGCCTTTTGCTATAGTTAAAGGCGCACCCGAAATTTTAATTCAAAAATGCAACGGAATTAATTCAGATGCCGCATTAAAAATGAACGATGCCTTGGCGACCGAAGCACTAAAGGTTATTGCTGTTGGTTATAAGGAACTTGGCGAAGCCCCCGTAATTCCAAACAGCGAAGAGCTCGAAAACGGATTAATTTTTGCAGGTTATATTTGTTTCCAATCAGAATTAAGTGATGAATGCAAGAGCACTGTAAAAGCGCTTAACAATGCTAATATAAGAACAATTTTAATAACCGGAGATAATCTTGCTACCGCAAAAGCGATTGCCGAAAAGGCAGGCTTGCTCGAAAACAATCTAAAATGCATAACCGACGAAGAATTATCGGCAATGAGCGATGAAGAACTTGATAAAGAGGTTACAACCTACGCCGTATTTGCAAGAATTTCCCCTGAAAACCGTTTTAGAATTGTAAGAGCATTACAACATAATAATGAAAAGGTTGCAATAACGGGCAATTCTGTTTATGATGCGCCCTCTCTTAGAAAAGCCGCGTTAGGCATAGCTCTAAAATCAACCTCTTCAGATGTTGCAAAAGATGCCGCTGATTTAATTATAGAGGACACTTCCCTGTCATCCATTTTAACCGCTATAGCTACCTGCAAAAATGTTTACTTTAGTATTAAGAAAACATTACATTATATTTTAAGCAGTAATTTAGCTGAACTCTTAACTGTTTTATTAGGATTAATAATTTTCAGAATCCCTGTTTTATTAGCCGTTCAATTATTATTCGTTAATCTTATTACTGATGTTTTCCCTGCCCTTTCAATTGGAATGGCGCCTATCGACACTGTTAAAATAACAAATGATAAATCGCGAATTTTCACACTTAATTCATCAATTAAAATCGCCATTGAAGCTATTTTAATTACCATTTTCAGTGTTATTAATTTCTCATTTGGTATCTCTTATTCCCCCGATGTTGCAAGAACACTAGTCTTCGCGTTTATCGGTTTTTCTCAAATTCTTCACATTATTTCCTGCTACTCAGATGCTTATATTTGGAAAAGCGGAATTCTTAAAAATAAATATATTATCTTTACAACAGTGTTAAGCGTTTTAGTTATGTTGTTATCTCTCTTAACTCCTTTCGGCGCTCTCTTTGATTTAACTGCGTTGCCGGCCGATTGCATTTTAAAACTAATATTAATGATTGCGATATTCTTCGCGCTTGATGAACTTTTAAAATTTGCAACATTTCTTTATAGGAAACGCGCTAAATAGTTAATAAAAATT
>JAZOQP010000019.1:0-13809 GCA_045656145.1 Acutalibacteraceae bacterium | reverse complement strand
GTCGGAAAGCTGCTTGTTTTGCGTAAAGCAAAAATATGCATAAGCACGTCTTGGGGAGCGTCCGACTCTGCCACGCAACTGATGCAATTGCGAAAGACCTAAACGGTCGGCGTCTTCGATTATAAGGGTGTTTGCATTAGGTACGTCAACGCCCGTTTCTATAATTGTAGTACAAACAAGTAAATCAATTTCGTGGTCTAAAAGTTGTTTCCAAACGTTAGATAATTCGTCCTGACTCATTTTACCGTGAGCAACGCCGATATTTATATCGGGTAGTTTTTGTTTAAGCCGTAAAGCACAGCGTTCAATGCTGTCAACACGGTTATGCAGATAATAAACCTGACCGCCGCGGCGTATTTCCTTATTTATAGCGTCGGCTATAACCCCTAAATTGTATTCCAAAACGTAGGTCTGTACGGGGTGACGGTCACCCGGCGCTTCGTCAAGTGAAGACATATCCCTAAGTCCCGACATTGCCATATTTAAGGTTCTCGGTATTGGTGTTGCCGAAAGGGTTAAAACATCTATTTGATTATATCTCTGCTTTAATTTTTCCTTTTGCGCCACACCAAAGCGTTGCTCTTCATCTATTATTGCAAGACCTAGATTTTTAAAGGTTACATCATCTGAAATCAGTCTATGGGTACCAATTATCAAATCAACCTTGCCGGAAGATAAATCGGAAATAATCTTCTTTTGTTCTTTAGGCGTTACAAAACGCGAAAGCATTTTAACATTAACGGGCAAATCTCCAAATCTACGGAGAATGGTATTATAATGCTGAAAAGCAAGAATTGTTGTAGGCACCAAAATAGCACACTGCTTGCCCTCACTTATGCATTTAAAAGCAGCCCTTAGCGCTACCTCAGTTTTACCGAAACCTACATCGCCGCAAAGAAGTCTGTCCATAGGGATATCTCGCTCCATATCCCTTTTAATCTCATTGGTTGTTCTTATTTGGTCAGCCGTTTCTGCATAAGGAAACTTTGCTTCAAAATCAAGTTGCAAATCCGTATCTTTACTGAATGCATAACCCTTAACCGACTGCCTTTTTGCATAAAGCTCGGTTAATTCCTTAGCCATTTCCTTAACCGCCTTTTTAACCCTCTGCCTTGTTTTGTGCCACTCGCCGCTACCGAGTTTATTCAGCTTTACAACACCCGATTCACTTGCGCCTATATATTTGGAAATTAAATCAAGTTGAGTAACAGGCACATAAAGCACATCGGTTTTCGCATAAGAAATTTTTATATAATCCTTGATAATTGAGCCATTGGCTATTTTATTAATGCCTCCAAAAATTCCAATACCATGCACCGAATGAACCACATAATCCCCAACCTTCAGTTCATCCAAAGAGCCTATTGCATTGGCGTTTTTCTTTTGAGTTTTAGGTTTTTCATCCGAATGAATATGCCCTACTGTTATACATAAAAAGTCATTTTCAAGTTGAAAACCATGAGATAAACCGCCACACATAACGGTATATCCCTTGGGTAATGTTTCATTTTCCGAAAACGCGTCTAGAGTTACAGGCTGACCCTTTCTTTTAAGTTCATCATAAAGCACCTGCGCCGCCTTTTGTTTGCCCGCTAAAATTAAACATTTACCGCCGTTTTCAATAACCCTTTTAGAGTCCTCTAAGAGCACCGAAATATTCCCCTTCCAAGATGGTAAAGTTTTATAATCGGCACTAATAACACTTTTTAGCGGAATATGGTATTCATTTTTAAGGAAGTTTTCAAGAAAAACACTTTTATTTAACCTTTCCTTAAACGCTTCAAGATTTTCTATATATTCGCTGCCTTTTGGTATGAATCCGCCTTCTAAATAAAGTTTATAATCCTCAAGATATCTTCCGTAAACTCCCTTTAAATTTTCAAGAGCCTCGGAATATTTAACCGTTAAAACCAAAGCATCGCTCAAATAATCAAAAACTGTAGCCTTTTTATAAATTAATGGCAAGTATCTATCAAGCGGAAATGTTATTCCGCTTTTTATTTTTTCTATATCTTTTTCTACTCTATTTTTTTCGGCTTTATTCTTAGAAATCAATTCGTATAGCTTTTCTAAAAGAATTTCCGAGTTGGCCGCTATCTCGCCTGCCTGAGTAATTTCAGCATCTTGTAGGTTGTTAGTTCTTCGCTGAGTTATAATATCAAACTCGCTGATGCTATCGATTTCATCGCCCCAAAATTCAATTCTTATAGGATTTGCCGCATTCACAGGGAAAATATCAAGAATTCCTCCCCTTAAAGAGAATTGCCCTGCGCCCTCAACTTCGCTTGAAGATATATATCCCGCGCTAAGAAGTTTATCAACCAATGTTTTAGGCGCCGCCTCTTCTGATACCGATAATTTTATTATATTTTCCTGTAAAACTTCGGGTGGCACAGTATACTGCACCGCCGCCTCCACAGGAACTAATAACATGCGGCAATGCCCGCCCAAAAGTTTGGACAGGGTGTCTACTCTTTTATATTCATACTCTTTCGATGCCGCCGATACATCGGAAAAACAAAAATCTCTTATTGGAAATATAGCCGCCTCTAACCCGAACGCCGCCAAATCTCCCTGCATTACCGAGGCCGTTGCTTCATCGGGCGTTATAACAATAACGCTTTTGTTAGAAGCCTTGCCGGCCACCGCGGTATAGAGGGCTCTATGCACCGAGCCCAGCCCATTAACCGCTAAGGGTAAATCTTCATTTTTAAGGGATTTTAGATATAAATTTGCGGCAGCATCACTTTTTAAAATGCTTTCTAAAAATTTCATAAACCGCCTTATTTATTATATTTATTCATAGCGCTCGTTACATCGGCGCATATAATTTCTTTTACCGCATTTGCCGCCTTTTTAAAGGCCTCCTCCATCTCATTCATATCAGCCTTGGAGAATGAGCCTAAAACCCAATCTTTAAGGTCATAATCGGGGTTTGGCTTTGCCCCAACACCAATTTTTATTCGCTTGATATCGGTGGATGATAAATGCTCAATTATATTTTTAATTCCGTTATGTCCGCCATGAGTACCCTTTGCTCTAACCCTTATTTTACCCTGAGGCAATGAAATATCATCAAAAATAACGATAATATTTTCGAGTGGTATCTTATAAAAACGGCTCAGCGCCGCTACCGCCTGCCCCGATAAATTCATATATGTTTGGGGTTTTACAAGCAAAATACGGTGATTTTTTATTTGGCAATCACAAACTAGCGCATTATTCTTTAATTTAAAAGAATTTACCGCATATTCCTTTTCCAAAATATCGGCAGTTTTAAAGCCAACATTATGGCGGGTATTTTCATATTCTGCGCCGGGATTTCCAAGCCCCACAACGAGATAATCATAAACCGATTTTGATTTAAAAATCATTTTGTTTCACCTATATATGTAAATCTTCTTACGGTTTCGCCATTAATAATTACTTCCTCATTCCACATGGAAGCAGGGCGCACCCAAATTTCTTCATCCCCATATAAAGCTTTGTATACCACCATTTTTTCAAGTGTTTCACTATGGTTGGCAACACCTATAACTTCATATAAATTGCCTTTATAATGACGATATTTGCCGAGAATAATCTTGTCCATTTTATTTCTCCTAAAAACCCCGCTATAACGCGGGGCTTTATTTAATTACATCTTACGCAAAGGTAGTAGATAAAGAGAACCAAAGCCATAACAAAAAGAGATATAGCTAAAATAACTAAAGGAGCTAAAATGGTGGTAAGGAACTCACCAAATACTGCACCTAAAATGAGAGCAAGAGCCGCAATGAAAAGGCCTGCCACTATAGCAAATATAAGCTTTAAGCAACAGCAATTTTCTCTGTTTTCGCAATTACAGTTATACATATTATATTTCACCTTATCTATTTAAATTCAGTCGAAAGACTACTATATAATATGCCTGTTATTAAATTTTGTTATTTTGCAAATTCTTTCATGGCAAGATAAGCCATATAAACATCAAACTTAGCGGTTACTTCAAAGGGCGCATGCATTGAAAGAACAGGAACACCCAAATCAACAACATCAACGCCGAGGTTTGCAATATACATAGCAACAGTTCCGCCGCCGCCTGCATCAACCTTGCCAAGTTCGCCTGTCTGCCAAACTATGCCGGCATTATCAAGCATGCTTCTGATTTTTCCAACATACTCTGCCGAAGCATCCGATGTTCCGCTTTTTCCTCTGGCACCTGTATATTTAGTGATAACAACACCATAATTCAAATATGCAGCATTTCTTCTTTCCATAACGTCTTGGAAGGTGGGGTCGGTACCTGCATTTACATCGGCCGAAAGACACTGAGAATTTCTTAAAGCAATGGTATAATCAGAGCCATCATTATTTGCTATATCGCGCACAATATATTTTAAGAATGCCGAATTAAGACCTGTGTTACCGTCAGAGCCTATCTCCTCTTTATCGGCAAGAATTGTTACTAATGTGTGCTCAGGCTTACTTGTATTTACTGCTGCCATTAATGCGGGATATGCACAAACGCGGTCATCCTGACCATATGAGCCGATAAGCGAACGGTCAAAACCAATATCTCTTGATTTATAAATCGGTACACATTCAAGCTCTGCCGATAAGAAATCCGCTTCGGTAACGTCATATTTTTCCTTTAAAATTTTGAGAATATTTAGTTTAACAAGTTCGCTTCCGCTATCACTTTTAAATGGATGGCTTCCAACCAAAACGTTTAATTCCTCGCCCTTTATAGCTTCGGCCAGGGTGCGTTTTGCCTGCTCTATGGCTAAATGGGGCAATAAATCGTTAACAACAAAGCAAGGCTCGTTTTCCTCTTCGCCAATGCTAACTTCAACCACGCTTCCATCCTTTCTCGCAAAAACGCCATGAAGAGCAAGCGGAACGGCTGTCCACTGATATTTGCGAATTCCGCCATAATAATGGGTTTTAAAAAGAGCCAATTCGAGTTCTTCATAAAGCGGATTGGGTTTTAAATCAAGGCGGGGCGAATCTACATGCGCCGCAGTAATTCGAACACCGTTTTCACTTGATAATTCGCCAACATTAACAAGTGCTAATGTTTTGCCGCGATTATTTACAAAATAACGGTCGCCCGCAACATATTTTTTGCCGCTTTGATATTCCTCAAAGCCTGCCTTCTTTGCGATTTCAATTGCCTTTTTAACGGCTTCTCGTTCTGTTTTTGCGGCATCTAAATATTCCTTATAGCCAATAGAAAACTCATCGGCGGCATTAAGCACCGATTCATCACTTATCTGCCTTCCGTTTTTACGGTTTAAAAAAAGTTCTTCCTTTAGTAATTCGGCTGCAGTTTTTTCGCTCATAACTTTCCCTCCGTTATGTTTTTTAATAATTGTTCAAATTCCAACTTATATTCTTTCAAATTTCCATTATTATAAATCACTTTATTGGCATGATTTATGTAAAATTCATCGCTCTTTGCGGCGCTGAGTCTAAGCATTGCCGCCTCTTCACTCAAATTATCCCTCAGGATAATCCTTTCCTTTCGCTTTTGCTCATCTGCCAAAAGTGCCACAACAAATGAACACTCTTTATCGACACCGCTCTCATAAAGTGTTGGCGCATCAAGTAAAATATATTCATTCTTAACGCTATTCGTTATCTCTTTAATTTCCGCCTTAACAAATGGCAACACCGTTTCATTTAAAGCATTTGTGCTATCGCTATCCTTAAATGCCGCCTTTGCTAATTTCGGGCGGGAGATTGAATCATCTTGCAAAATATCTCTTGAAAATACCGAGCACAACTTTTCTTTTAACTGCTCGTTTTCACTTAACACCTTATGGGCTACCTTATCGCAATCAATAACATAAAAACCATAATCTTCAGCTATAGAATGCAATGAGGTTTTGCCTGAGCCTGTCTGCCCTGTAAGACCTAAAATATACTTCATAGATTAATCACCTTAAATGCTGCAGCGCGGATGAGTCGGTTATAAACCGCCAAGCCAACACCTGTTTTTGAGGGAGCATGAATATATGCGGTTTTACCCGATTCTAAATCCAACTGCCTTAAAATACTGAATATATTTTTTGCTTGTGCTGCCTCATCATTTATAGAGCCATAAACATATTTCTTTATAGTAACGCCGCTATCTTCACTAAAGCAAACGGCTACCGAATCCGAAGTTTTATTAACAAACTCGGCATATTTTTCACTATCCGCCTCTATAAGCACAACCTCTATATTTGGAGAATAATGCTTATATTTCATTCCGGGGCTTGCGGCTTCTTCCTTTTCGCCAAGACCCTCTAAAACGGCTTTATCCACAACTAAATCAGGAATAAATTCAAGTAACTGCTCGGGTGTTACTGCGCCGGGTCTTAAAAGCCTTGGAGGGTTTGTGGATAACGATACAACGGTTGATTCAACACCAACGCTTGAAGCTTCCGAACACAAAACGGCATCAATTTTCCCCGATAAATCGGCAATTACATGCTCCGCCGTTACAGGACTCGGTTTCCCCGAAATATTAGCCGAAGGCGCCGCCAACGGCAAATCAGATTTTTTAATTACATTTCTTGCAACTTCGTTTTCGGGTAATCTTACCGCAACGGTCGAAAGCCCACCCGTTACGCTTTCGGCTATACTATCGCTTTTTTCAAGCACCATAGTAAAAGGTCCCGGCCAAAACTTTTCGGCTAGCTCAAACGCTATTTCGGGCACATTCTTCGCCACTTTATTTAGCATATCCAAATCGGATATATGCACTATTAAAGGGTTATCCTGAGGTCTGCCCTTAGCTATAAAAATATTCTTTATAGCCTCATCATCATAGGCGCTTGCGGCAAGGCCATAAACCGTTTCGGTTGGAATTGCCACAACCTTACCCATTTTTAAAAGTTCTGCCGCGCGGCAGATATGGGATGCCTCATTACCCTTTCTTAAATCAAGAATTTCGGTTTTCATTACTGCTCATCTGCCTTTAACATTTCGGCGCGGTAGAATGTGATGAGAGCATCGATAATCTCATCAATATCTCCATTAAGAATTTGCTCAATTTTATATAGGGTAAGACCTATTCTATGGTCGGTTACTCTTCCCTGCGGATAGTTATAGGTTCTTATTCTTTCGCTTCGGTCTCCTGTGCCTACCTGCGCTTTACGGTCGGATGCTATAGCATCATTTTGCTGGCGCATCATATTTTCATAAAGACGAGAGCGCAACACCTTCATTGCCTTATCCTTATTTTTATGTTGACTACGCTCATCCTGACATTCTACAACAACACCTGTTGGAATATGGGTAATACGAATTGCAGATTCGGTTTTATTAACGTGCTGACCACCTGCACCGCCCGCGCGATAGGTGTCAATCTGCAGGTCTGCCGGGTTAATATCAATTTCAACCTCTTCGGCTTCGGGAAGCACCGCAACGGTAACGGTCGACGTATGAATTCGGCCTTGAGTTTCGGTATCAGGAACACGCTGAACGCGGTGCACTCCGCTTTCATACTTAAAGCGGGAATATGCACCCTCGCCCTCGATCATAAAGCTTACTTCCTTTATTCCGCCAAGCTCGGTTTCGTTGATATTAATAACCTCAATTTTCCAACGCCTTGCTTCAGCATACATTGAGTACATTCTCATAAGGTTGGCCGCAAATAGCGCCGCCTCATCTCCACCTGCACCACCGCGAATTTCAACAATAACGTTCTTATCATCATTCGGATCTTTCGGAAGTAAGAGAATTTTTAGTTCTTCGCCCGTCTCTTCAATTTTAGCCTTGGCCTCATTTAATTCCTCTTCAACGAGTTCTTTAAAATCCTTATCAAGACCGCCCTCCTCCAAAAGCATTCGGGCCTCTTCTTCAGCATTTTTAGCAGCCTTATATTCCCTATATTTTTCAACTATGGGTGTTAACTGCTTATGCTCCTTCATTAACTTTTTATAAAGTTCATTATCCATTACGGTTTCGGGTTGCATTAAAAGATTGCCAACCTCTTCAAATCTTACCTCAACCGAACTTAATTTATCAAACATAAAAACCCTACCTTATTTGATTACTTTTTTTATATTTTTCTCACATTTACTTCTTGGCATCATAATCTCGGTGCCACACTCAAGGCACTTTATTTTAAAATCCATACCAATTCTTGTAACTGTGAATTCGGAGCAGCCACACGGATGCTTCTTTTTCATTAGTATTTTATCACCAACTGCTATATCCAAGCATACTCCCCCTTATACTATTTAAACATATTATACTCCAAAATTTACTTAAAGGCAATATTTTCTTGATATAAAGTTATTTTAATGCTAAAATATATATAAATAAAGTAAAAGAGGTAGTTATTTTGCTGAATAAAGTCAAATTTTTACATACCGCCGATTTGCATTTAGGCGCCGCCGTTTCTTCTTCGGGAACTGTAGGAGCAGAAAGAAGGCAGGAAGCGCTTCTCACAATGGAGGGGCTTTTCGCGCTTTCAAAGGAAAAGGAAATTCCGCTTATTTTAATTGCGGGCGATTTGCTTGAAAACAATTCTGTTGAGCCTAAATTTTTTGAATCATTTATAAGATGTGTCTCAGAAAACCCCGATATAACCGTGGTTTTTGCTGCAGGTAATCATGACCCCTTAACTGCCGATTCCCCATTTTTAAACAATGATTTGCCAAAAAATCTTTTAGTTTTGGGCGCAAAGGATGAAAGCATAGAACTAAAAGATAGCCCTGTAAGGATTTTCGGGCGTTCATTCTCAGGGGTTTATATGGTAGGCGAAAACAGTTTTTCTCTGCCTGTGCCACAGGATGATAAACTTAATATTATGGTACTTCATGGAGAACTTGGCAGCGATTTATCAGGCAATTATAACACCATCACTAACGACTTTTTAGCCATGAGCGGAATGGATTATGTTGCCCTTGGGCACATTCATCAATTCTCCACCCCTAAAAAACTAGGCTCCACGTTTTTTGCCTACCCCGGCACACCCGAGCCGCATGGTTTTGATGAAGATGGCGCAAAGGGCGTTATTATAGGTACCCTTTCTAAAGAAAATTTAGCCTATGAATTCTACCCCACCGCGCGCCGCCGTTATGAAACGGTTGAGGTAGATATTGAAAACAGCAACTCAACTGTTGATATTTGCTCAAGCATACTCTTTACATTAGAAAACCGATTTGGAAAAGAATATAAAAACAATTTTTATAAGGTTATTCTAAAGGGTGCCGTATCAGAAGACACAAATATTGAGTTAGATGAAATTAAAGCAAGATTATCTGATTCGGTTTATTTTATTAAGCTTCGAGATAATACCGAGCCTAAAATCGACCTTGACACAGTAAAAAAAGAAAACACCTTGCGCGGCAGATTTGTAAAAATAATGCTTGATAAAATAACTGCTGCTGAAGATGATGACAAAGAAAAACTCAGCAAAGCCTTATTTATAGGACTTAAAGCCTTTACTTCGGGGGTGAAATATAATGAAGATTAATTCGATTAATATTGTTTCATTCGGAAAACTCAAAAATTTAAAATTGGATTTTTCTGATAACTTTACCCTAATTTATGGCGATAACGAAGCGGGCAAAACCCATATTGCCGATTTTATAAAGCTTATGTTTTACGGCTCGGGGTCCCGCGGCACAGGGGTTAACAACCTAAGAAAAAAGTATAAACCTTGGGATAGCGGCAAAATGGGCGGAAGCATTGATTTCACAGCCAATGGTACAAACTACCGAATCGAAAGAGAATTTAAAGCATCTAACTCCACCGATACCATCGTTTTGCATAATCTTGATTTAGGTAAAAGCGAAACCCTATCGGGAAATGAGAATCTTGGCGAACGTTTCTTCTCGGTATCGGTTGACGCATTTGAGCAGAGTATGTTTATCGATAACTCGGTTATTTTTTCGGGTGGCTCCGAGGAACTTAATTTAAAGCTTTCAAATCTTTATTCAAGCGCCGATGAAGATGTTTCCTTTGATAAAATAATTAAAAACATAACCAACTGCCGAGATTCCCTTATTTCTAAAAACCGCAAAAATGGTCCGATTCCCGAAACCGAGGCCAAAATTGCAAGATTAAAAGAAGAAAGATTACACTGCGTTTCTCTTTACGAAAAGGCAGAGCAACTTGAAAAAGAAAAAGCGGAAATAGTAGAAAAAAGCGCAGCTGCCAACAACCGCAAAAATGAACTTTTCGAACTATTGAAAAGCTATGAAATTCACTCCCTAAAAGAAAAATTAAAGGAGTTTAAAAAAGCGGTTGAGATTTTTGAAAAAGCCGAAAGCGCCCTAAAACTTTCAAATGGAGAATTAGCCGATACCAACTTCCTTAAAAATGTGGAAGACGGTTTAAATGCTCTTAAAATTAAAGAAAATGAAATAGCCATTAAAGAGGACGCCATTTCTTCGGATACTAAGGAACTCGCAACCATTCTTGAAGCCGAATCGCCAAGCAATGCAACTATCGACACTTATAAAAAGCAAAAAGAAACCAACGAAGAAAAAATTTCTTCGTTAGAAAAAGAAATAAATAACACTATTTTAAAGGCTTCAGAGAAAAAGCAAAGAGATAAAAAGCCTAATTTACCCCTTTTAATAATTGGTGTTTTATTGCTTATTTTAGGTGTTGTGGCAGGAATTTTTATGCCCTATCTCCTTGCCTTTATAGGCGTTGGCGTTGTTTTTGTGGCGCTGAGTTTCTCCCTTAATAAGCAAAATAATGAAAAAGAAAATTTAACTGCGAAGCTCGAAGAATTAAAAGCAGAAAAAGAAGAATTAATTAAAGCCAATTCGGTAATTGAAGAAGAAATAAACGAAATTATTATCGAAATCAAAACCAATAATTCTATCCTTTTAAAGAAAAAAGAGGAAGCTCTTGCTCGCCGCACCGAACTTTTAGAATTAAATCAAAATTACGAAAAGGAAAAAGCTTCGGTTTTATCCGAAATAAGCCTTTTTAAACCCGTTTTTGATATTAATTCTGCCGCCACCGCTTTAGAAGAACTTAAAGAACTTTTAAATCTTTTAAGGGATGCTAAATTGCGCGCCGATATGAGCATTAAGGGAACCGGTTGCAGAAGCACCAAAGAGGCTTTAGCAAAGCTTGAGACTCTTCCCGAAACACCCGAAATAAACACAACAAGGGAACAACTTCAGGATGATTTCAATACTGCTGTTAAGGTTTGCTCCGAACTTCAAAACCGCATTACCGCACTATCAGGTGAAATTTCGGCTATTACCAAAAACGCTCACACCCCCGCCGAATATGAAAAAGCTATTGAGATTTTAAATAACAAACTCGAAAATATGAAGGAATTCACCGAAATTCTTGATATTGCAAACGAAAATTTAAGCGAAGCCTATGCCAATCAGCGAAGCTCTTGGGGACATGTTTTGGAAACAAGGGTGCTCGATATATTCAAAAGCCTTACAGATAATGCATATAGCGATATGCTAATTTCAAAAGATTTCGAAATAAGTGTTAAAAAGGATTCGGATATAACCGCCCACACCGCCGAGTATTTAAGCCGCGGAACCTTCCAGCAAGCATATTTAGCTCTAAGGCTGGGGCTTTCGGAATTTCTTTCTAAAGAGGCAGGCTCCCTCCCTATTGTTCTCGATGATGCATTCTCCCAATCCGATGATAAGCGCACCGCCGAAGGCTTTAGATTTTTAAAGGAATACAGCAATAATAATCAGGTTATTTACTTTACCTGCCACAAGGAAATTGCCAAGAATTTTGGAGATAATTTTATCGCTTTAAATTAAGGGTAGAATTCCCGTTACTTTCTCAACTAATAATTAATTTACTTTAATCTAATTTATGTTAAAATTGAGATATAAGGAGGTTTAATTATGGAAATTAAACGCTTAACAAAAGAAAATTATGATGAAATGCTCGATATGCTTAACTATACTTTCGGCACGAAGTATGGCAGAAAAATGGACTTTATAAAAGAGCAACCTAAAATGTGGGTAAGAGATGATGAATATATGCAAAAACATATAGGCGTTTTCGAGGATGGAAAACTCGTTTCGGTTATAGGAGTTTACCCCCTCCCCGTTAACATTTTGGGCGAAAAGTTCCTTTTTGCCACAACAGGAAATTTAGCAACCCTTCCCGAATATGAAGGCAGAGGCTATTTCAGAAAGCTTTTTGATGCCGCTATGGAAGACCTTGAAACTTTAGGCGCCGATGTTGCCCGTTTAGGCGGAGCCAGACAACGTTATGAACGCTATGGTTATTCCCAGTGTTCAAGCCTTTATTACTTTGTTTTCAGCGAATATAATCGCACCCGTTGCTTTAAAGATTATAAAAATGATGTTACAATTAAACCCCTAGAAAAGGATGACACAAAGGCTTTAAAATTCTGTATGGACCTTTGCAATTCCAAAGATTTCTTTGTTGAACGCTTTGATACCGCAAACTACCGCGATGTATATAATGTTATGTGTTCAAAGGAAGCCTCACCGTTTATTACCTACCGCGGCGAAGAACCGATTGGTTATTTAAGCGTTTGGAAGAATGGCACAAAGATTCTTGAAATAAGGGCTATTGATACCGCCGCTTTCTGCGATGTTATCTGCGCTTATCAGATTTATGCGGACAACCAAATCGATGTTCCTGTTGCTCCCTATATGAGTAAAGAACTCGAAATTATGGGCAGAGTTGGAAACGAAATCAGCATTGCTTCGCCGAGCAAATTTAAAATTATAAACTTCCAGGGTATTACTAATGCCTTTATGAAGTTAAAACGCAAGCATTACGATATGCCGAACGGCGAATTCGTTATGGATATTGAGGATTATGGAAAAATCCGCATTTTCTCAAATGAAAACGAAAGCGGATGCGAAAAAACCGAAAAAGATGCCGATATTACCGTTAACAAGGATATCGCAACCAGAATTATCTTCGGCTTCCCATTCGGTTACGAAAACTTAATTCCTGACTGTGCTAAAATTTGGTTCCCCTTACCTCTTTCCTGGGACTTTGAAGATTACGTATAAAAAGCAAAAACCGAGGTTTTTACACCTCGGTTTTTTATTTTTTACATTTCAGGATACTCTTTTTCGAGTTTCATTATTTCTTCAAACGGGCGCATACCATCGGTACCGTTATTTTCGCTGAGCGAAGCTGTAGCACAACAGCGAGCAATATTAAGCGCCTCTTTGAGAGTTTTATCCTCGTGGGCACCATAAAGAATACCGCTACAATAAGCATCTCCTGCACCTGTTTTACCCTTAATATATTCCCTTGGAACATCAAGGCTCGGAGAATAGAAAAGTTCGCCTGTTTCGCAATCGTAACCATAACCGAAATCTTTGGCATGGATAACTATCCATTTTGATACACCGAGTTTTTCTATTTTCTTCATAGCTTCAAGAATTTTCTCTTTTGAATAGCCGCTTTCCTCAAGCTTAACGCCTGTTACCATTTCGGCTTCAAGCTCATTTATACAGCAAATATCGGTATACTTAAGAGCACTTGTTACAACATTTTTTGCTCTTTCACTTTGCTCGGAAACTATATCAATAGAGGTTAGCATTCCTCTTTTCTTAGCTTCACTTAAAATGCGGGCACCATGGGTACCAAATTCGCCATCGGGCTCATCAACCTTTTTAAGAAGCAAAAGATATTCAAGCTGGAATATCTTTGTATCGATAGTGTCCCAATTAATATAGCTTATATCGAAATCATCGGTAGCTCCGGGCATAAAGAAGAATGTTCTTTGCTTTGTATCCTGAGCATTCATAACCATACAGGTAGGGCTAACTCCCTTATAGGTAATATTCTCGGTATCAATATTCGGATACTTTGAAAATATTTCTTTAATACCTTCTG
>JAZOQP010000018.1:0-2110 GCA_045656145.1 Acutalibacteraceae bacterium | reverse complement strand
TGCCTAAAATGGCATAATTTCGGTCCCTTTCGGTTTGTCATCGTTCGTAGGCGTTAGCCTTACGAACTCTTTCGCACCAAAAATCACTCTAAATTCTACTCATTTTAGGTCGCAGAATTTTATAGGAATGGGATTTTTGGCTATGCGAGGCACAAAACGCAGTTAATCCTAACGGATTAACGAGTATTTTAACAATGCAAAGACGAAAATCCCACCTCTAAAATCAGGTTCGGATTATTCGTGTTTGCTTAAGCAAGGAGGAGTTTTAAATGGATAAGGGTGTTAAGGAAAAGGAAATCAATGAGCTTTATGAGCTTTTTGTCAGCATAAAAAATGTTGAAGACTGTAAGGATTTGCTCGAAGACCTCTGCACCTATAAAGAGGTTGAGCAGATGGCCGAAAGAATAAGGGCTGCTAAGCTTCTTATGGAGGGTAAAACCTATCAAGAAGTAATTTCGCATACCGATATTTCCTCGGCAACTTTATCCCGTATTTCTCGCTGCGTTCAGTATGGAAAAGGGTATTCAAGATTATTAAAGAAGTAAAAACAAAGCCTGATTGGAAAAACCAATCAGGCTAATTTTATTTTTTATCTGGATTGTTTATAGCATCATAAATGCAGGTTGGGGTTGCATAGATTTCTAAGGGCCACTGAGGGTCGGGACCAAATTTAAAACGCTCAACCGCGCAAAATTCAGGGCCATTTTTATTACCCGTTTGTATTACCCAATGGTAACCATTCTTTTTACCAACATAAACGGTAATATGGTCGGCTTTTTTCTTGCTCGGTTTATCAATATCGCGGAAAACTATAATGGAACCGAGCGGAATTTCTTCATCTGCTTTAAAGGAAATTCCTGAAGCGGTGTTTTTAGCGGTAAAGCCAATATTATAGGTGTAACCCTTCTTTAGCCATTTTTTGCAGGCCTCTTGGAAACTTTCGGCGCTATAGGTTTTTTCGGGCAATGCAAGGCTTGAGGTATCAATTTTTGCAACATTTGGTAAATAATTAAAATAAACATAGGTTGCAAATGAGGCACACACAAGTCCGCCTTTTTCGAATTTTGAGATATTCGGCAAACCCTTTTTGGTGGTTTCTAAACCTGTTGAGCCGCCACCATATGTAATATCAGAAAGCCAATTTCTATGCTTTTTATCGTTTGATAAAATATATTTCCACATAAGTCCGTCTTTGCGATGCTTTTTAAGGTTATAACCGGTATATTCCAAAGCATCAAGAAAGACGTTATCATTAATATCTAAATTGGTGTTATATTTATAACCCGGGAAAAGCTTGTTTGTTTCGGCTTTTACAGTGGTTGAAGAAGGCTTTTTGGTTTCTTCCTTTTTAGTCTCTTCTTTCTTTGTTTCTTCTTTTTTAGATTCTTCTTTTTCAGTTTCTTCTTTTTTGGTTTCTTCTTTTTTGGTTTCCTCGGGTTCAGATTTTTCTTCAGAATTTTTTTCTTCGGTGGTTTCTTTTTCCTCTTCCTTTTCCTCTTTATCGACCGCTTCGGTAGAAGGAGTTGAATCGGTTTGAGTTTCATTGGAAGTGGAATTATCAACCGAAGAATCAATAGGCTTTTCGTTACAGCCTATAAGGGTTGAAAAAATAATAGAGAAAAGCAAAATAACAGCTATTAGTTTTTTCACAATTACATCTCCTTAAGCAAACACGAATAATCCGAACCTGATTTTAGAGGTGGGATTTTCGTCTTTGCATTGTTAAAATACTCGTTAATCCGACAGGATTAACTGCGTTTTGTGCCTCGCACATCCAAAAATCCCAAACCTATAAAATTCTACGACCTAAAATGAGCAGAATTTTGTGTGATTTTTGGTGCGGAGGATTTAGTAAGGCTAACGCCTACTATTGACGACAAGCCGAAAAGTGCCGAAATTATGCCATTTTAGGCAGGTTCGGATTATTCGTGTTTGCTTAGTGTTTACATAAAAATGTGGATAACTCGGTGGAAAATTTGAAAAACTTGCATTATTACGGGAAAAGTTATCCACCAACTGTCGAAAAACAGCAGTTTATGTAAAGTTATGTAGACAACTTAAAAATACCTGCCATCAAGAAAAGCGACAATCCGTTCAACCGAGTCAAGAC
>JAZOQP010000017.1:0-14408 GCA_045656145.1 Acutalibacteraceae bacterium | reverse complement strand
GCTTGCAACCTTTGATATGGAAACAACTTTAAGTGTTTCAACAACGGGTTTAAACCCTGTTATTACAAGCTCGGTTATTTCTTGGGGTTCTTGCAACTCATCGTATTGAACATTGGCGCTAATATATTCTGCGATGAGATTTGAGAATCCGGAATATGAATAAGTAACAGCGTAATAACAAATATGGCTATGCTCGTCTACATCAGGACCGCCGCTTAGATATTCATAATAAACTGTGAATTTGCCTGCCTTATTATCAGAATAACCGATTATATTATGGGTATAGGCATAGGTTGGAACATCATTTGCTGCGGGGTCGTTATAATAGAAATGACCATCGCTATATGTGTGGGTGCCGAAATGGAAATAATAGGTGCCGGCTGCTTTAAATTTTTCGAAATATTCATTTGAGATATTGAACTTTTTAAGTATAGCAGCTTTTAAGACATTTTCGGGGATTTCATAGGTGTTGCTTGGATAAGCACTTTCGGCATCGGGGAGATTATATTGCTGTAATTCGTTGCCGCCCATGGTTTCAATCGCGCTTTGGAACAAGAGATTAAAATCGATTGATCCATCAGCATTAATGAGGGCTTCACCATGCTGGTGATGTTCTCCACTAGCACTTACCGATGCATCCAAAATGGTCATTTTAGAAATATCAAAATTGGATTGACCGCAAGCGGTACAAACATTGTTTTGCACAGTATGAGGTTCTTTGCTTAAAATAACACTACAGTCGGCACAGTATTTGATGTGGTTAACCATATCCTTGTTTGAACCATCCGGAATTGTGTTTTCATCCGGATTGCTATTAAATTTAACGTTTTTATGCTCGCATGGGGTTGGTTCTGCTTCGTTTTCAGGTTCGTTTTCAGGTTTTTGTTCGGGATCTTTTTCTGTTTCCTGTTCTGGAGCCTTCTCTGGTTCATTCTCAGGTTTTTGTTCGGGTTCTTTTTCTGTTTCTTGTTCTGGAACCTTCTCTGGTTCATTCTCAGGTTTTTGTTCGGGATCTTTTTCTGTTTCTTGTTCTGGAGCCTTCTCTGGTTCATTCTCAGGTTTTTGTTCGGGTTCTTTTTCTATCTCTTGTTCGGGAGCCTTCTCAGGCTCGTTTTCAGGCTTTTTTTCTTCCTCTTTTTCAGGTTTTTTCTCTTCTTTCTCGGGTTCCTTTGATGGAGATTGAACTGCATCCTCAGCAACCGATGCGCTTACCTGAACAGAAATGTTTAATTTTTCAATAGTAGCATTTGTAAAGGAGAAAACCTGCGACATAATTTCTTTAGTATCTATAGAAGCATCCTTAACCTCGGTAATTCTAAGGTCAATGGTGGCATTCTCTTTTATGTAACCATTAATATTAGCGGTGGATACAAGTTTTTCAATGGCTTCATTAAGAGGCTTTGATTCAAGTTTTAACTCTTTTTTCATCTTTTTAGCATCGCTGTTCATTGGTTCAACCGCTAAAACAGAATTATCAGCATCAAGATAGAGCTTAAATTGTGGGTTAATTGAAACCACCAAAACTGTGGCATAAGATTCCGGAGCTACAAACTCAGTATCACTCGGTAACTGCAAAGGGGGAGGTGTTGAAGGCTCGATAGGCGGATTATTAGCCTTATAGGCGAAAATGCCTCCAACTATTAAAGCAATTATTAAAACAATAGAAACCCCCATATAGATCCTTTGCTTCTTTGTGAGAGTTTTAAAGAATTTTTTAATATCAAAAGGTTTTATATTAATTTTCTTAAACATAATCAAACTCCTTGTTGATTTTATCCAAGTAAATTATACACCCATCTATTTAAAAAATCAATAACTTAAAATTAACAATTATTTTGAAAAAATTTGTTGCAATTTAAAGGCTTTTTGTGTTAAAATTACCGCGGGTGATAAATATGGAGATGTTTTTGCATTCCAAAGATACGATTCCTGAGGGCGTAGGGTTTGCAACCTTTGGCGTTACACATTTGATTTGGCTTTTTTGCATTGTGGCGGCAATAGTTTTGCTTGCATTAATTTATAGAAAATTTCCGAAATATAGAAAAATTATTCTTTATTCGCTTGGCGCTTCAATAATAGCATTAGAGCTTCTTAAAAATGCCTTCCATATTTGGAAAGGCGAATTTTCTTATGGGTACTTACCATTTCATCTTTGCGGAATAAACATATTGCTTATTGCCTTTGATATGATAAAACCAACCAAGATAGTTCGCAATTTTCTTTATTATTTTTGCATAGCAGGAGCATCTTTGGCGCTCCTTTTCCCGAATTGGACAAGCCTGCCTTGCTTGAATTTTTCGAGCATACATAGCTTTTTAATCCATGCTTGCTTAGCGGCATATCCTGTTCTTTTGGTTTCAAGCGGAGAATTAAGACCCGATTTAAAAACAATGCCTAAATGCATAGGTCTCTTGGTTTTAATAGCTATACCGATTTATTTTTTAAATATTTTGTGGGACACAAACTTTATGTTCTTAATGGAGCCTGATAAGGGCAACCCGCTGGAAATGTTTGAAAAATTGCTCGGAAGTCATCTATGGGGTTTCCCGATACTCTTGCCGGTTGTTATGTTTATAATGTATCTACCACTTGCTGTGATTAATAAATGCAAGAAAAAATAAAAGTTTGGAGGGAGTCCTCCAAACTTTTTTATTTTATTAAAACCTTTTCAATTTTGCCAATTATAAGATTATGAATATCTCCATTATAGTTTTTTTCTAAAACTTCCTTTTCGGTAAAGCCACTTTCGGTAAGCGGTGCGCAGTATTGCTTTTTGCAAATAAGCACCATTCTTGCCTCTTTAAAATAGGTGGTATTATCCTTGAAAATGGGGGTAAGGCCGGTAAGCTTTGTTTTGTTAACATCCCTTCCGCTTTGCCTGCCGCATACCGAGTGGATAGCCTTGTTATCGCCATAGAAGGAAAGTGAAAAATAATCGTTTTTCTCAATAAACTCCATAGTAAAGCGTTGCGGGCGGATAACAACTGCTACGCTATCGTTATTCCACATTTCTCCCATAAAGCCCCAGGAAGCCGTCATCATATTATGTTTTTCGCTATCTCCCGCGGCAATTAGCATCCATTCATTTTTAATTAAATCTATTAAATTTTCCTTAATTTCGGTGGGTTTTATTTCTCTGAACATAAAAAATCCTCCTTTATATTATAATAGTAACATAAATTTGCTTATAGTACAATTAAAATTCGTTAAAATTTTATCGAATTTTCTATTGTGTTTTTGGTAACTTTTTGATATAATAATCCTGTACGGTCGAATTTTGTAAATGCGACTAAAAAACGATAAGGAGTACATATATGATTATTTCAAAAGAAGTAGAAAATATGTGTCCGCTTGCCAAGGGCGCATATCATGGCCCCGCTCCTATTCCGGAGGAGGGCAAATGGGTACAGGTTAAGGAAGTTAAGGATATTTCCGGTCTTACTCATGGTATTGGCTGGTGCGCTCCGCAGCAGGGTGCATGTAAATTAACTCTTAATGTTAAGGAAGGCGTTATTGAAGAGGCTCTCGTTGAGACCATCGGTTGCTCGGGTATGACCCATTCAGCTGCTATGGCATCTGAAATTCTCGTTGGTAAAACATTGCTTGAAGCTCTTAATACCGACCTCGTTTGCGATGCTATCAATACAGCTATGCGCGAACTTTTCTTACAGATAGTTTACGGTAGAACTCAGACCGCTTTCTCCGAAAACGGTTTACCGATCGGCGCTGGCCTTGAAGATTTAGGTAAGGGTCTCCGTTCACAAACAGGTACCACCTATGCAACAAGCCTTAAGGGCCCGCGTTACCTTGAACTCGCTGAGGGTTATATCACAAAGTGCGCAGTTGACGAAGAGGGTACCATTATTGGTTACAAGTTTGTTCACCTCGGCAAAATGATGGAAATGATTGCCAAGGGTATGGATGCTAATGAAGCACTCGAGAAGGCAAGCGGTCAGTATGGTCGTGTTGACGATGCTGCAAAGCTTATCGACCCGAGACATGAATAATTAATGGAGGTAGAGAAATATGGCTTTATTCGAAAGTTTTGAAAGAAGAATTGACCAAATTAACGCTGAGCTTAATAAGCACGGCATCGCCTCTATTGAGGAAGCTAAAGAAATTTGTGATAAAGCAGGTGTTGATGCTTATAACATCGTTAAGGGCATTCAGCCGATCTGCTTTGAAAATGCTTGCTGGGCTTATGTTGTAGGTTGCGCAATCGCAATTAAGGAAAATGTAAAGAATGCTGCTGAGGCTGCTGAGAAAATCGGTCTTGGTCTTCAGTCATTCTGTATCCCCGGCTCTGTTGCTGATGACCGTAAGGTTGGTATTGGCCACGGTAATCTCGGCGCAATGCTCCTTCGTGATGAAACTAAGTGCTTTGCATTCTTAGCAGGTCATGAGTCATTCGCTGCTGCTGAAGGCGCTATCGGTCTTGCAAGAAGCGCTAACAAGGCTCGTAAAGATCCGCTTCGCGTTATCCTTAACGGTCTCGGTAAGGATGCCGCTAAGATTATCTCTCGTATTAACGGCTTTACCTATGTTCAAACCAAGTTTGATTATTTCACAGGTGAACTTGCAGTTGTAGAAGAAATCGCTTATTCAAACGGCGAGCGCGCTAAGGTTCGTTGCTATGGCGCTGATGATGTTCGCGAAGGCGTTGCTATCATGCATAAAGAGGGTGTTGACGTTTCTATCACAGGTAACTCAACCAACCCCACTAGATTCCAGCATCCTGTTGCAGGCACCTATAAAAAGGAATGCATTGAGCAGGGCAAGAAGTACTTCTCAGTAGCTTCCGGCGGCGGTACAGGCCGTACACTCCACCCCGATAATATGGCAGCTGGTCCCGCTTCTTACGGTATGACTGATACAATGGGTCGTATGCACTCTGATGCTCAGTTTGCAGGTTCTTCTTCAGTTCCTGCCCACGTTGAGATGATGGGTCTTATAGGGGCCGGTAACAACCCAATGGTTGGTATGACTGTTGCTTGCGCAGTTGCAGTTAACGAAGCATTAAATAAGTAATTGAAAACCTCATAATTAAAAGGACTTGGAAATTTTCCAAGTCCTTTTTGTTATCTTCCATAGGTTTTGGTTAAATCGAGAACAATTTTGGCAAGCCAATCATTAATACAGGTGCCATCAATTCGCCATTTCCAATTTTCTCCCAGGGTTGCGGGGGTGTTAATTCTGGCTTCACTGCCAAGTCCGATTAAATCTGACATCATGATAATTGCCGTATCGGCAACGCTTGATAGCGCCGCTCTAATCATTGCGAAATTAAAGCCATCATTTCTTTTGCAATCAAGATATTTTTCTGCAAGGGCAACATCGTTTTCATCGGCGGTTTTGGTCCAACCAAGGATGGTATCATTATCATGGGTGCCCGTGTAAACCACGCTGTTTTTTTCATAATTATATGGCAAATAATCATTATCCTCGCGGCTATCAAAGGCAAACTGAAGCACCTTCATACCGGGGAAACCGCTTTTCTTAAGCATTTCTTTAACCTGGTCGGTTAAAAAGCCTAAATCTTCGGCAATAATGGGTAAATCATCGCCGAAAGTATTCTTCATTTCATCGAAAAATGCAATATCGGGTCCCTTTAACCATTTGCCGCGTGTAGCATCCTTATCGGTTGCAGGAATTGCATAAAACGATTCAAAGCCTCTGAAATGGTCAATTCTCACGATATCATACATTTTAAGGGTGGCGCCAAGCCTTGTTTTCCACCAAGAGAAGCCATCCTTTTCCATTTTATCCCAATCATATAAAGGGTTGCCCCATAACTGACCAAGCTCGCAAAAGGCATCGGGTGGGCAGCCTGCCACCAGGGTTGGCTTTTTGTTTTCTATTAAAAACTGCTCATTATCCGCCCATACATCAGCCGAATCAAAGGCAACATAAATCGGCAAATCGCCTATAATTTTAATGCCTTTTTTATTGGCATAGGATTTTAATTTTTCCCATTGGGTAAAGAATTTAAACTGCAAAAATTTATAAAATTCTACTATGTCGGTATCCTTAATTTCATTGGTTTCCCATTCGTTCCAAGCAGTAAAACCATTTTCGGTTTTAAGTGCCATAAAGGTGCTGTAATTTTCGAGCCAATAGGCATTATCGCAGCAAAATTCCTGATATTGTGCGCCGGGCTTAAACCTTTTAAAAGCTATTTTTAAAAGGCTTAGGCGGCTTTCATAGAGTTTACCATAATCAATAGATTTGGTGTTATCCCCAAAATCGAAACTATCTGCCTCTTCCTTTTTAAGCAAACCCTCTTTTATAAGAAATTCAATATCTATAAAATATGGGTTGCCCGCAAATGATGAGAAGGACTGATAAGGCGAGTCGCCATAATTAGTTGGGTTTAGGGGCAAAATCTGCCAAAATGCTTGACCTGACTTTTTCAAAAAATCAACAAAGCGGTAACTCTCCGCCCCAAAAGAGCCTATTCCATAAGGCGAGGGCAGAGAAAAAATTGGCATTAAAATTCCGCTTGTACGCATAAAATCACCTAAAAATAGTATTAACCTATTCTATTATAATATCAAAAGAAACTGTTTTTTCTTCATTTGGTGCTAAATGGAACATATCGGGCATTGTTTCAATATCCGAATATCCCTTAGTTGTTGCAGGGGAGCCATACCAAGGCTCAATGCAAACATAGGGCGCATCGGTTTTCGGCATATGCCAAACACCGATATATGTAAATCCGTGGTAGGATACGGTTACCGAACGGTTTGATAAATCGCTTTTAAGGGTAACGGTGTCGGCAGCATCGGTCATAAAGAATGAATCGTTTTCAAATAAGCTATGCTGTAAATCAATATATTTCTTATCGCGAAGCAAACCATCAACCTTGCCGCTATGAGAGAAAAATGCCTCTTTGGGTTCGCATTCGGTGCTGAATTCTAAATAATAATCGGTAAAATCGCCCTTATCAAGCGGAACGTTGAATCCCGGATGTCCGCCAAAGGTGCAGGGGAGAGTAACATCGCCTGTGTTAACAGCGGTATATTTATTTATAAGCTTGTTGCCGTCTAAAGCAAATTCTGCAAAGAATTTAAAATTAAACGGATAGATTTTTTTGGTTTCCTCATTGCTTTCTAAAATGAATACAATGCGGTCCTCTTCTCTTTCAAAAACCTCGCAGTCAACATAACGAACAATGCCGTGGATTTTCATTTCGTAAATATCGCCTTTATAGGTGTATTTACCATCAATCATTCTGCCGCAGGTGGGGAAGAGGTTATATGCTCTGCCTGACCAATAAGCAGTATCGCCTTGCCAAAGATATTCGATACCATCTTTTTTAATCGACATAAGTTCGGCGCCGCGTTTTGCAATTTGAACGGTTAAAATATCATTGCTAATAGTGAAATTCATAAAATCAACTCCTATAGATATATTCTATCATAAATCTATAAAAAAACAATATATTTTTAAATATTGACAATATCTTTTTAAAGTGGTAAAATTAATCTAAAGAATAAGTTTAGGAGTGATTTTAATGACCAGAATTAAAACTGTTGTAACAAAGGATATCACAAAAACTGTTAAAAACGGCGGTTGCGGTGAGTGTCAGACTTCTTGCCAGTCTGCTTGCAAAACTTCCTGCGGCGTTGCTAATCAGAAATGTGAAAACAAAAACAACTAATTTGCTTGATAACGCTGTAGGGCAATTACCTTACAGCGTTTTTCTTTGGAGAAGAATATGGTACATCAATATAAATTAAATGAATATAATATTGTTTTAGATACGGCGTCAGGTAGCGTTCATTCGGTTGATAGTGTGGCTTATGATATTATTGAAATGTATAAAAGCCATTCTGAAGAAGAAATAAAGGCATTTATTTTAGAAAAATATGCCGATATGCCGGATGTTAACGAAAAAGAAATCGAAGAATGTTTGGAAGATATTGCCGAACTTGAAAAAAGCGGTAAACTTTTCAGTTCCGACCCTTATGAAGAACTTGCCGAAAACTATAAGAATAATTCTAATGTTATAAAGGCTCTTTGTCTTCATGTGGCGCACACCTGTAATCTTAACTGCTCTTATTGCTTCGCTTCCCAAGGTAAGTACCAAGGGGATAGAGCTCTTATGAGTTTTGAGGTTGGTAAAGCCGCTTTCGATTTTCTTATTGCCAATTCAGGCAACCGCAGAAATTTAGAGGTCGACTTTTTCGGCGGCGAGCCTTTAATGAATTGGGATGTTGTGAAAAAACTCGTTGAATATGCGAGAAAGGTGGAAAAGGAGCATAATAAAAACTTCCGCTTCACTTTAACCACCAATGGAATGTTAATAGATGATGATGTGATTGATTTTGCCAATAGGGAAATGAGTAATGTTGTTCTAAGCCTTGATGGCAGAAAGCATATTCATGACCACTTCCGCGTTGATTATGCGGGACTTGGAAGTTATGAAAAAATTGTTCCGAAGTTTAAAAAGCTGGTAGAAGCAAGAGGTAATAAAGATTATTATATGCGCGGAACATTTACCCATAATAATGTTGATTTTACAAATGATATCTTCCACATGGCCGATTTAGGCTTTAAGGAGCTTAGCATGGAGCCGGTTGTTTGCCCACCGAATGACCCCTATGCCTTAACTAGCGAGGATATGCCGATAATCAAAGAACAATATGAAATATTGGCTAAAGAAATGATCAAAAGGCAAAGAAAGGGCAATGGCTTTACATTCTATCACTATATGTTAGATTTGCAAAACGGCCCTTGTATTTATAAGCGCATTACAGGTTGTGGCTCGGGTACTGAATATATGGCGGTAACCCCTTGGGGCGACCTATACCCCTGCCATCAGTTTGTGGGCGATGAAAAATACCTTTTGGGTAATGTTTTTGAGGGCGTAAAAAATAAAGAAACTCAAAACAAATTCAGAAACTTAAATGCCTATTCAAGACCTGAATGTAAAGAATGCTGGGCAAGACTTTATTGCTCGGGCGGATGTGCAGCAAACTCTTATCACGCCACAGGCGATGTAAGGGGCGTTTATGAGTATGGTTGCGAGCTTTTCAAAAAGAGAATTGAGTGCGCTGTTATGATGCAGGTGGCGCTCAGCGAGGAGTAAAATGGAAACACCCGTTTATAACTTTTTAAAAGAATATAGCAAAAAAAGAATAACGCGTTTTCATATGCCGGGGCATAAGGGTAAGATTTCAAAATTTGATATTACCGAAATCAAGGGCGCCGATGTTTTATATAGCGAAAGTAGTATTTTAAAAGCAAGTCAAGAAAATGCTGCAAAGCTTTTCGGAAGTGCCGCATCTATCTATTCGGCCGAAGGCTCAACCCTTTGCATTAAAGCTATGCTCGGCGTTATTTCCGAAAAGGCAAATGGGAAACCGCTTATTTTAGCGGCAAGGAATATTCATTCATCCTTTGTTAGAGCTTGTGCGGTGTTTGATATTGATGTTAGATGGATTGAAACCGAAAGGCAAACTTTGACCGAGTGCAATGTAACAAAAGAGGCGCTTGAGAATGCTCTTAAAAGTCTAGAAAAAATGCCTGATGCCATCTATTTAACAAGCCCCGATTATCTTGGTAATATAGCAGATATTAAGGCTTTGGCGAGTGTTGCTAAGAAATATTCGGTGCCACTGCTTGTGGATAATGCTCATGGTGCGTATTTGAAATTTCTTAAAGAGAGCTGCCATCCAATAGATTTGGGAGCCGCTATGTGCGCCGATTCTGCCCATAAAACGCTCCCTGTTTTAACAGGCGGAGCTTATTTACATATTGCTAAAGGCTATGAAGATTATATAGATATTGCAAAGCGCAAAATGAGGTTTTTCGCCTCAACAAGTCCATCCTATTTAATTCTTTCAAGCCTTGATGGATGCAATAGATTTTTATCCACCGAAAAAATCAAAAAAACTGCCGAAAAGGTTAAAAAATTAAAAGAATACCTGTCGGGAAAGGGATTTGAACTTACCGGAAATGAGCCATTAAAAATAACCATTCAGGCTAAAAAATGCGGTTACAGCGGGGAAGCGCTTGCCGAAATTCTAAGAAAAAAGAAAATTGAATGTGAGTTTTCGGATAAAGATTTTGTTACCTTAATGATTTCTCCGTTCAATTCGCAAATAGATTTTTTAAGGCTTAAAAGAGCCTTTTCTTCAATTAAAATAAAGGAAGAAATTAAGGCCGAACCGCTTTCTTTCACTATTCCCGAAAGAAAAATGAGCATCAGGGATGCGGCGTTAAAGAAGAATGAAACCGTTCTTATTAAGGATGCTTTAGGTAAGATTTGCTCAGATGTAAGCGTTACCTGTCCGCCTGCGGTGCCCCCCGTTATCAGCGGAGAAATAATTGATAAAAATGTTTTAAACATTTTAAAGGAATATAAAATTGAAGAAATTAATGTTGTAAAGGAAGCGTAATGCTTCCTTTATTCATTTTGCGCCATTTTTAAACATATATATTCTTAAAAGGGGGATTCCAAAATGGAAAGTATTATAAAGAATATAGAATATGATTATTTAGCCACAAAAAAAGCGCTCGAAAAACTCGCTGCCGAGTATCCGTTTATTCATCTTTCTATTGCAGGGCAAAGCGCTTTGGGGCGCAATATTCCTTATGTGAAAATAGGCAGAGAGAATGAATATGTCCTGTTTGCTGCTGCTTTTCACGGAAGCGAGCATATAACAACCAACATTCTCTTAATGTTTTTAGAGCAGTTATGCTTTGCAATAAAGAACGATTTATCTATTGAGGGACTTAATGTTAAAAGAGCCATGAAGGGAAGAGCCCTTATAATTATGCCCCTTATAAACCCCGATGGTGTGGAAATTTCGATTAACGGCGCGGCATCGGGCGGTATATTTTCCAAAAAAATAGAAAAACTGTCTTTAGGGGATACTATCCATTGGAATGCAAACGCCAGAGGCGTGGATATTAATCATAATTTTGATGCGGGTTGGCAAAGTTTATCAAGACTTGAGAAAAAATCAGGTATTTATGGCCCCGCACCAACCCGTTTTGGTGGTTTTTCGCCTATGAGCGAACCTGAAACATTGGCGCTTTCGGAACTTTGCAATACATATATTATCCGCCATGCAGTAGCCTTTCATTCGCAGGGCGAGGTAATATATTGGCAGTTTGGCGAGAATGAAATTCCAAGGGCGCAAAAAATGGCCGAAATAATGGCAACCTCTTCGGGTTATGCTTTGGATGTGCCCTTAGGCTTGGCCGTTGGCGGTGGTTTTAAAGATTGGTTTATTAAAACCTTTTCGCGCCCTGCGTTCACGGTTGAGGTGGGGCAGGGCAAAAACCCATTGCCAACCGATATGGCAGTGGAAATTTATTTAAAAATTCGGGAAATGTTAATGCTTAGTGCTATAATGTAAAAAATTGTAAAAAAAATTTTTAAAAAATTTGCGCGTTTGTATAGACAAGCGAGCAATTTTTTTATATAATATTATATTATATAAAATCCATTTGTAATTTGAGCGTCCGTTAATTTGGGCAGAAAGAAGGAATATAAAATGAAGGAAAGAAAAGTTGGCACAGTATCGCGCGGTATTCGTTGCCCCATTATCCGCCCGGGAGATAACTTAGCGGAAATCGTGGCAAATAGTGTTCTTGAAGCAGCCGATAGCGAAGGCTTCTCAATGAGAGACCGTGATGTTATTGCCCTTACCGAATCTATCGTGGCTCGTTCGCAGGGTAACTATGCGCATATCGATGATATTGCGGCAGATGTTAAGGAGAAATTCGGCGGCGGAACAGTCGGCGTTATTTTCCCTATACTTTCTCGTAACCGTTTTGCTATATGCTTAAAGGGTATTGCAAAGGGTGTAGATAAGGTTGTTTTAATGCTTTCCTATCCGTCGGATGAGGTTGGTAACTCGCTTGCTACCTATGACCTTATCGATGAAGCCGGAATTAATCCATATTCTGATGTTTTATCTCTTGAGCGTTATCGTGAGGTATTCGGTGTTCAAAAGCTTGAATTCACAGGGGTTGACTATGTTGAATACTATGGCAACCTCATTAAAGAGTGTGGCGCTGAGGTTGAAATTATCTTTGCAAATCAGCCCAAAGCAATTTTGGATTATACCGATAAGGTTCTTTGCTGTGATATTCATACCCGTGTTCGCACAAAGAGACTTTTAAAGGCAGCCGGTGCTAAGGTTGTTTATGGCCTCGATGAAATTTTAAATTCTTCGGTAAACGGAAGCGGTTGCAATGAAAAATATGGTCTTTTAGGTTCCAATAAATCAACCGAAGAAACCATTAAATTATTCCCAAGAGAGTGTAAAGAATTAGTTCTTGATATTCAGTCAAGAATTGCCGATAAAACAGGTAAGCATGTTGAGGTTATGGTTTATGGCGATGGCGCCTTTAAAGACCCGCAGGGTAAAATTTGGGAACTTGCCGACCCGGTTGTTTCTCCCGCATTTACCGATGGCCTTATTGGTACACCCAACGAGTTAAAGCTTAAGTATTTAGCCGATAATGATTTTAAAGATTTATCCGGTGAAGAACTCAAAAAGGCTATAAGCGATAGCATTAAGGCTAAGGATGGTTCTTCATTAGTAGGAAATATGGCGGCTCAGGGCACAACTCCCCGTCAGTTAACCGATTTAATCGGCTCCCTTTGTGATTTAACCAGTGGTTCAGGAGATAAGGGAACTCCCGTTGTTTTAATTCAGGGATATTTCGATAATTACACTAATAACTAAGGGGGAGATATAATGAGTTCAAATGTAAGACCCGAAAATATGGAAAGAATAACAACTAAAGCCTTGGCAGATAAGTTTATTGCCGAGCAGGTTGAAGAGGTAAGACGTCAGGTAGGCGATAAAAAGGTTCTTTTAGCGCTTTCCGGCGGTGTAGATTCTTCGGTAGTAGCAGCTCTTTTGATTAAGGCTATCGGCAAACAGCTTGTTTGCGTTCATGTTAACCATGGCCTTATGCGTAAGGGAGAAAGCGAAGCTGTTATCGATATGTTTGGTAAAGAACTTGATGCAAACCTTATCTATGTTGATGCAACTGATCGTTTCTTAGACCTATTGGCAAATGTTAGCGAGCCCGAGAAGAAGAGAAAGATTATCGGTAAAGAGTTTATTGAAGTTTTTGCTGATGAAGCAAGAAAGCTCGATGGCGTGGCATATTTAGCTCAGGGCACTATCTATCCCGATATTTTAGAGAGTATTAAAGCGGCTGAAGGCAAAAAGGCTGTTAAATCTCATCACAATGTTGGTGGCTTGCCTGAGGATTTAAAATTTGAGTTAGTAGAGCCTATTAAGCTTTTATTTAAGGATGAAGTTCGCGTAGTTGGAGAAGCCTTAGGTCTTCCTCACGCTATGGTTTATCGTCAGCCGTTCCCCGGCCCCGGTCTTGGAGTTAGATGCCTTGGCGCTATAACAAGAGATAGACTCCACGCCCTTCGTGAAGCCGATGCAATACTCCGCGAAGAGTTTGATAACTGCGGCCTTGCAGAAAAGGTATGGCAGTATTTTATAGCAGTTCCGGATATAAAGAGTGTTGGCGTTAAAGATGAAAGCCGCTATGAAGGTTGGCCTGCAATCATCCGCGCAGTAAACACTAAGGACGCTATGACAGCCACTATCGAGGAAATTCCTTATGAGATTTTGCATAAAATCACTAATAGAATTACCCACGAAGTAGATGGTATCAACCGTGTTCTCCTTGACCTCACTCCCAAGCCTATCGGAACAATTGAGTGGGAATAATCCTACACATCTGAAAACCCCTGATTTCAAGGGATTTTACAGTTCTCGTTTTGCTATTGACAGCAATATGACAGCAAAAAACCAAGATGCTCTGCTTTTTACGGCAGAGCATCTTTTTTTGTAATCACAATTCTTTGTTTGGAATCCTTTCAGCACTAAATCTAATCCGATTTTCTGCTAATTCCACAATCAGTAAACTTATGAGATTTTTTATCGAATGATTTTCTACATATTCTTTCACACTTACTTCGTATTTTTCAATTAACTCTTCTGTTATAGGAATGAAGAAATCATCAAAATTTGGGTTTATATATTTTTTTACAACAGAACTAACATCAACGAAAAAATAAAATCGTGTATCTCCTGTATACTTTGTTGCGAATGATACGATATAAGGTAAAATTTCTTTCTGAATAAAGGGGATGCTTTCTTCCTTAAATATCGTAGAGTTATTTACAATGTCCCAATAACTCATATTCTTCCAAATCACATCATAAAGGTCATCAAACACACCACCTTCACTTGTATTTGCCGTTCTGTTGACGGTAGTCTAATATTTTGCCGTCGGTAGAGATGGTAACAACTCTCCACGGGATAAATTTACCGCTTGTTTGCAAAGCCTTTTTCACAGCATATTCAATACCGCCGCAGCAAGGCACCTCCATACGCACAACGGTTACACTCTTA